>CAZUVM010000184.1:0-29771 GCA_964623885.1 uncultured Verrucomicrobiota bacterium | reverse complement strand
GTTGAGTGTTCGAGGTTCGGGCCTATTCGCGCAAACCGCCCGTATTTACCGGCCCGTTACGGGTCGATCGTTCAAAATCCGTCGTATTTAATTGCAATCCCACCCCTTCAAATCATTCCATTATCGTTCCACCCAGCCCTGGAACGATGGCACAATATCATTATCGTTCCGGAACGATATTAAAAACACCATTTCACCTCGGTAAACACGGGCGATTTCACACTGGAACGATAATTTTGGCGATCCAGGAGGGGTCGCGGGGGTGTGCCCTCCCTGCTAGTCGTAATCGTAATCTCTTGAGGGCCCAAAAAACTTCACCTAATTTCAGTTCTTGCAGTTGATTGCAGTTAATTTCACCTAATTGCACTTAATTTCGCCAAATTTCAGTTCGTTCCCTCCGGGATAGGGATGCCGCCAGCCGGGTCGTAGCCCCGATTTTTGGGCAAGGCCTGTCCTCCGCGTCTGTTACCACGTCCGGCGGATTGGCTTCCATATTCCCATATTCGCGAAGCGTTTGGAGTGCGGCGCATTCCGCCGCTCTGAAGCTCAAATCCACCTTCTGACCCTTCTCACTCTTCCGCCCCTCCTGGCACCTGTTCACGAAAATTAAAAACCCAACTCCCGATTACTCTCGATCCGCGTCCAGCACACTCTCGATTGGTCCCGTTTGCTCCCGATCGCCTTGTCAAAAAACGGAGTAATCGGGACTAAGCGTGAGTAACCGGGACCAACCGGGCGCAGAATTATTTTTCCGCAATTCTTCGTTTGCCTTGGTTTCTGCATCACACAAAACTAACTCACGCCTCCGCCAGCACCGTCAATGGATGGGTGAGTTCCCCCGCTGGCTCGCGCTCGACGGCGTGCAGCGCGGCCGCCAGTTTTTCCAGGTGACGTTGCACGGTGAAGTGCGCCTCAAATCGCTGCCGCAGGCTCTCGAAATGTTCCACGTCCTTCAGCCGGATGAGCGCCTCGGCTACTTGTCCCGGGTTGCGCACTTCCACCAGCCCGGGATAATCCGGCGACAGCACTTCCGGCATCGCGCCGCAACGGGTTGCCACGATCGGCAGCCCGAACGCCATGGCTTCCACCAGCACCAGGCCGAAACTCTCGATATAGCTCGGGAAACAAAACCCGTCGGCCTCCTCGTACAACTGCCGTTTCTTTTCGCCCGCCACATAGCCCACATACTCGACCGCGTCGCGGCCTTCGGTGGCGCAGATGCGATGGAACTCTTCTTCTTCTTCGCGGTGCACGAACTGGCCTGCCACCAGCAATTTGAGCGTGACCGGCGAACGCTCCGCTGCCAGGCGCGCCTGGGCCTGGATTGCCCCACGGACAGCTTCGAACAATCCTTTATCCTGCGTGCAATGGCCCATGAACAACACCTTGAAAACAGACGCATCCGGCCCGGCCGCCGCCGACATTCCTTCGTGCAACCTTTCGCCGCGCCCCAGCGCGCGCCGCGCTTGCAAACGCGCCCGGCGTCGCGGCAGCAAGTTCTGCGCAAAATCCGGGCAGGGATCGGGAATGCCGTTGCCGACAATCGCGATTCGCTGGGGATAAAGCTTCTCGGCGTCCGCACGTCCGTAATTGGAAAGCACAATGCTCAAATCGGCCTGGCGAGCGAGTGAATAGCTGACCGAGCGCGAGCGCACGAGCACCACGCGTTCGAGCCATTTGCCCAGGCCGGACGCGTGCCAATGCAGAATCAAGCGCTTGAAAAACGGACGGCATAACAGCAGGACGAACCAATCGCGGTACAGCGCGGAGCGCTTCCCGGGCGCGGGGATGTAATAGAAATTCGTCACGCCGTAGCGGAACCGGCACCAAATCGCCTGCAGGCAATAACTCAGCAGCAGCAGGATTTTGCCGACCTGAAAATCCCCAATCTGTTCGAGCTTTTTCGAAAGCTGTGCGTTGACGTGGTAGCACTCGATGCCAAGCGGATGCGGCGCTTTGCGCGACGCTGCGCGACGGCAGTCGCCTCCGAAACCTTCCAGCATCAGTTGCACCATGTAGCTCTGGCCATGATGCGGCGGCGGGGTATGGGCAAAAACGAGCAGTTTCAATCAAGGGCTTTTTTACCATTGCTGAGGCTGTCTCTTCAACTTCGTTCTTCCAGGAATGACGATTGATGTGTGATGCGTGAAACGTAAAACGTGAAAAGCACTCGTTGCTCCCTATCCCTTTACGAAGGGCCGGAACGATTCAGAACGCTTTTCCACGCAAAGACGCGAAGACGAAAGATCAGAGGGAACGAGCGCTACAGCGGTTTAAATAATTTGGTTGCCGCAGAACATAGGCCTCCTCCCCCCCAACCCCTCTCCTCCGGAGGAGGAGAGGGGGGAAACCGCCGCCGTGTGCGGTTACAGGTTTGTTTAAGATGCAGTAATTGGTTCAGATCCGGGCAATATCTGGCTGTTCATCTGAGGTCAGGACCCGTCTAAATAAATAGGGATTAGGGTCCAGTCTTTGAATGGTTACGTTCAAAGGAGAGGAAAAACACTGCGCGGTGTAAGGTAAACGCCTGACAACTTGTCGGGCGATCGCTTCTCACGTTTTTCAGCACTCCTCCATCTATTGCGTTGCCGCATCCCGGTCCAAAGTGGGCCATGCAAACGCAATCAGCAACCACACTTCGAATCTGCGTTTCCGGTTTCCAAAGTTTTAGCTGGCCGGTAAAGGTGCGAGTCAGAGCTCACATCCACCCCGTGACTCCTCGCAAGTCCCCAACCTTTCCGGCCAGCGCTTCTTTTACCAGCGATCCCAAAAGCGTTCTCCGCACCCTGGAGTTGCCGGAGAGCCGGCCGTGCCGGCGCGCCAATGCCTGGGCCAAGCGCCCTTCAACGAAGTCGACCAACAAACCTATATGGGTGCTTTGCTAACCATTCCCGTACGGCCGGATGCAAAGGGACGCCAAACTCACAAGCTAAAGTGTGACATGCCGCCATCCCTGACGCCCAATCCCGTTCGTATTCTCTTGTGCGACGACCAAAAGCTGATTCGGAGCCGGCTTCGCGAAGTGTTCGCGGAATTGCCGCACATTCAGGTGATCGGCGAGGCCGCCACCGGAGCCGAGGCTGTCAAAATGGCGATCGAACTTAAGCCCGATATTGTTCTCATGGATGTATCGATGCCCGACATGGATGGCATCGAAGCCACGCGCCAAATCATAGCCCGAGCGCCCGGCCTGCGGGTGCTCGCTTTCTCGGCTGATTTCGATGCCGACCATACCCGAAGAATGTTTGCCGCAGGAGCCTGCGGTTATCTGCTTAAGACCGCCGATCCGGTCGAACTGCTGGTCGCCATACAAACCGTTCTGTCGGGCAAGCGGTTCATCAGCGGCGCCGCCGACGGCTCCCAGAATCATTTCTCACATGATTAATATGACTCAGACTCCCGAAGAAACCCGGCCGACGAAAGACCGGTTACGCGTGCTGCTGGCCGATGAATCGGCGGCGATGTGCGATCGTTTGCGCGAGCAATTGACGCAGTTGCCTTTCATCGAAATCGTCGGGCATGCCGGCGCAACCGACCAAACACTCGCGTTGTTCTTCCAGTCGCGTCCGGATGTCGTGATTGCATCGATTCTGCTTCCGGAGAAGGGGGGGTTCGAAGTATTGCGATGCATCAAGCGGGCCGACGCCGATTGTGCTGTGGTCCTGACGAGCCATTACACAAATCCGTTCGTCGTCCAGACCGCGAGTTTTCTGGGCGCTAACGCCGTCTGCTCCCTGGGGAATGGTTTGGTTGAGCTTCGATCCACGTTAGCAGCCCTGTCGAAGCGGAAAACGATTAGGACTTAGCGGGAAGGATGCAGTTGTCCATATGAACCAACCGGCGTGGGCGCCGGTTGGTAACGCCCGGGGCGGGCGCGGTCCCTTCCGTTGAAACCGTTCCAGATTAGAAACGGGGGGCGCAAAGGACGAAATGGCGACCGATAGTTGACCTACTGACCTGCGGAGGCAGCAAATTACCCGGTAAAAGAAGTTTTTCGCCTTTCGTAAGAACCTGTGGGGCAAGGTTCTGCTTATGACAGAAAAAGCTGGGAGCGACATTGGCACGTTTTTGGCCTTAAGGACGCGACACTCTGGGTTTCTCGTTATGACAGATCGTCTCCAACCAGAAGCTCCTTATACCCATATGGGCCCTATTGGCGTTTTGTCAGGCCAGGGCCGCTGATGATTAAGTATTGAACACAATAAGAACAATTGTGGCGGTGGGTGGTTTGCTGGTGTGTTGCGGATGCAAAAGCATCGGACCCGGCACGGTGCCGCGGGACCGTTTCGAGTACAGCAGCTCGATTTCGGAGTCCTGGAAACGACAGGCGCTGCTGAACATCATCAAGCTGCGGTACCTGGACCCGCCGATCTTCGTGGATGTGGGACAAATCGTGTCGGGTTATTCGCTGGAAACCGGCGTGACCCTGGGCGGCAATCTGTCGTCGCTGGGAGCAGTCCAGGGCAATTCTGTCAGCGCCGGGGGCAGCGCTAAATATACCGATCGCCCGACGATCACCTATACGCCGTTAACCGGAGCCAAGTTCGTGCGGGCGCTGATGACACCCTTGCCGCCGGATTCGGTGCTATTCACGATTCAGTCCGGCTGGCCGGCCAACGCGGTCCTCTTTGCGTCAGTCGCCGTCATGAACGGGCTAAAGAACCAGGAGACCACATTGAGCGGGGTCACACCCCCCGATCCGAAGTTTATCCGGGCGCTGGAATTATTGCGAAAGATCCAGGCGACCGGTGCCGTCGGCCTGCGGGTGCGCCAGGGCGAGGGCAAGCAATCGACGACTGTTCTGGTCCTTCGTTCCCAGGATATCAGCGAAGAAACCATGGCAGACATCAAAGAACTGCGGGAATTGTTGCACCTCGACCCGGACGCGAAAGAGCTCCAAGTGGCGTTCGGCGCGACGGCCAGCAATAATCGGGAGCTGGCGCTACAGACGCGTTCGATGCTGCACATCATGGCCACCATGGCGGCGCAGGCGGATGCTCCGCCGGAGGATGTGGCCGAGGGACGAACGCTCCCCAATTACGCAAGCTCCGGACCGGAAGCCGACGCGACGCGACTGGTCCGCATCCACTACTCCAAAGGCAGGCCTGGCGACGCTTACGTTTCGGTGAATTACCGCAACCATTGGTTTTGGATTGACGACCGGGACCTCAAGACCAAGCGCGCTTTTGCGTTTCTGATGATGCTTTTTACGCTGGCTGACACAGGTGAACGGGAAAACCTGCCCCTGATCACAATACCAGCGCAATAGCGGGCAACATTATATCAATCATGCTGGCTGGGAATCGAAGACGGCATGCCGACTTAGGGTTCATATGCCGACCCGGGAAAGTGCGCTCTGTGTCGCACCCAGTGGTGAAACAAACGACGTAAAACACTGATATGTAAATCTATTGCCATTTGCGATGCCGTGGACGCGCAGGTGGCACGTTTTCCGCATAACTATGAACGTGGTCTTTTCGATAATCAGACTTTTCCCGGCCCCGAAACATCGGGCTGAGACAATCGAGCTTTTGCGTTCCGTCGAAGACCTGGCACGGCCTGCACCGGGCTGCGTGGGCTGCTGGCTTTCGGAAGAGGATTACCTCCACAACCACATTCGCTACGCGGAGCAGTGGGAATCGGAGGAATCGCTGCACGAGCATATCCGGTCAGACTTGTATCGGCGCGTGCTGACGGCCATGGAACTTTCGAAACAGAAGCCCGAGGTGAACTTCTACTATTGTTCGCAAACCAAAGGGCTCGATCTGATCGAGGCCGCGCGGCGGCAAGCCAGGCATCATGAGCCGGCCTCGAACAACAAACAAACCATGTAGGACCGTTCAAAACGAAATTACTATGAAAATAATGTTTATTAGCAAAAGAGCCGTATGGCCGGGAACACTTGCCGCGATGCTGGGCGCAGCAGTTTGTTTTTCGGGGAACTTGAGCCTGGCGCAAAACGAGACTTCCGCGCCCGCCGCGGGGGAAAGAATGGCGGCTGCCACCAACCAGGCCAAGGAATTCATTCAGGAACACGGCCAGGCGGCGGTGGAATCGGTCCAGACGCTGTGGCAAAGGATTGATGAGAAACGGCTGAAGAACCGGACGGCTGATGAGGTCGTGGCCATGGTAATCATGGGGATGCTGGTGGGCGGCTTGCTCTATCGGTTTGGCAAGCGCGGCCCGGTGATGAGCGTCATTTTCGGTTTAATCGGGGCGTTTATCGGCGGGATTGTGGCCAATGTGACGCAGGTCAATTTAGGCTTGGGCCCGATCCTGATTACGTATGAGGACCTGCTTTTTTCATTGCTAGGAGCGGTTTTGATGATCTGCGGCGCACGCTGGTCGAGCATCATGAAATTGGTCAAAAAGCCGTTGCCGTGAGTTTCAACCACGGATAAACAGAGATGAAAAAGGTTTTGAGCTCGGCTTCTAACACGCCGATACCGTCGCTGAATAATGTATGGCAGGCACTGAACGGCATGCGCGCCTGGCTCGGGCCAGTAGTGGCGGGTTGCACCTTCTTGTTGATTGCGGGCTGTTCGAGTCCACCGCGGCATGACGTGGCGGCGGATCCGAAGGTCCTGCGGGTCGGTGTCAGTGTTAAGTCGACGCCGATGATCTTCAAACAAGGTTGGGAATACGTGGGCGTGGAGGCCGATCTCGCGCATGGACTGGGCAAGGCCCTGGGAAAGGAAGTGGTCTTCGTCGAGGAAGATTGGGAAACGATGATCGACGCGCTGTGCGAAAACCGGATCGATATCATCATGTCGGCCATGTCGGTCACGCCGGCGCGGAGTTACCGGATCGCCTTTACCAATCCCTACCTCAAAGTCGGCCAACTGGCCCTCACGCGGACGGGGGAAAAGTACAGCTACCTGATGAACCTGGCGGGCCAGGCGAAGAATGGCGTGGGCGTGAAACCGGGGACAACCGCGGATTTTCTCGTCCAGCAAGAGTTTCGCGGAGTGAAACTCAAGTATTACAAAACCGGAGAAAATGCCGCCGACGCGTTGGTGGACAAGAATATCGACCTGTTCATCAGCGACGGGCCCATGATTTGGTACTTGGCGGGACTGTACGAGAACAAAGGGCTAACGGTCATGCCGATGGTGCTGACCCAGGAACAATTAGCGTGGGGCGTGCGCCGGGCGGACACGCAACTCCTCGACGCCGCCAACGCCTACTTGCAAAAGGCGCAGGCGAGCGGCGAACTGAACGCAGTTTTCAGCAAGTGGATGCCCGGTTTCCGGTAATTCAAACCTGCACTATCTCGCGCGGCGTGTTTTTATGAAATTCTCCATTGGCTTGCTTGCGTCACTTGGCCTCGGGCTCCTGATGACCGGTTGCTCGACACAAAAGCCCAACCTCACGGCCGAGCAGGCGCGGGCCTATTTCGAAGAGTTTCGCGCCGATTTTAATGGCGAAAAAGTTCGCAGCCTGAACGAGGTGATGAAGCTGTCGGTGGAGGAAGCGGACAAGTTCTGGCCGATTTACCGCAGCTATCAACAGGAACTGGCGCCGGTGAGCGATCGCAAGCTGGCGCTGATTCGCGAGTTTCTCACTTACCGCAAGGCGGGGACGCTTACCGAGGATCGCTCGAAAGACCTTACCGCGAAATGGCTGCAAAACGCGCAGGATCGGCTCGACCTGTGGAAGAAGTACAGCGAGCAGATCGCGTCGAGCGTTTCGCCGACGCGCGGGGCGCAGTTTCTGCAGGTGGAAAACCAAATGGCCTTGCTGGTGGACGTGAGTATCGCTTCGGAAATGCCCATGGTAGGCAGCGCCTGGGAGCCAAAGAAGTGAGCTCGCGAAGCGAGTGTTCGACGGAACATTGAGGAGTTATGCGCGCATATAATTCGGTGCTGATGTTTGGTTGCGGTTTGTTGGTGGTGGCCGGGTGCTCGAGCGTCAAAACGGATTTCAAAGCCGGCACGGATTTCACGCGTTACCGCACGTTTGCGATGATGCCGCTGCCGCAATCCGGACCGCCGGAGGACCCGGGGCTCATGATGCGGGTCGCTCAACCGGCAAAAGAAGCGGTGGTCACCGGGCTGGGGGCCAAAGGAATGTTCGAAGCGCCCGGTAACGAAGCCGATCTAGAAATCAACCTGAAGGGCCAGGCGATACCCAAAGTCGACGTTACCAGTTACGGCTACACCTATCCGCGGCTGACGCATTACGGGACAGTCATGGTGACGCACGGCCCTCCGGCCACCGTCACGACCTACACCGAGCGCAGGCTCATCGTTGAGATGTTCGATAACCACACAAAGGAGATGGTGTGGGTCGGCTGGAAGACAAAGAACTCGGACCAGCCAGTCAAAGCTGAAGCGCTGCAGGAAGCCATCCGCAGCATTTTAGAAAAGTATCCCCCAAAAGAATCGGAATGATGACCGGATTGCAAACCCAAGCATAAAGCCTTGCTCAAACCAACTATGAATGGACCCCATGGTTTTACAACAAACACCAGTATCGCAGCACTGTCGGTGGTGCTATTATGTATGTTGTTGGGCACCGGGTGCCGGACGGGCCAGCCGGATTCGGCGAGTTTTGCCTCGGTGCAGATCAAAGGGAAAACAGCAGAGGAAATCTGCAAGACCACCGGTGAAGTATTTCAAGAGGATGGTTACATGGTTGGATCGTTGAATCCCTCGGCGATGGTTTTTCAGAAGGAGGGTTCACGGGGCCAGTCGCTGGCGTACGGCGGAGTAGTAGATACTTATTATGGCAGCTCGACTGCGGTCCGGGTGCGAGCGCAACTGGTGGACATGGGCATGGGAACCTACCGTCTGCAATGCAAAGCGTACATGGTGCGCAACGCGAGCGATTCGTTTTTTGAAGATGAGTCGGCAGTATTGAACATCAGGGCCCGCCCCTATCAAAATCTACTGGACAAAGTCGCGAAGCGCTTGAAATAGAAGTTTCTGGTTCGCCCTGGCGAGCCAGCTCTTTTATTCATTTGGCGGGCAGGGCGGCGTAGTAAGCGGTTTGCTCCTTTGGTTGATAGTCCTGCGGAGCCGCCGCGGTAAGGCTGATTTGGTAAGTCGTCTGTGGGCCAGTGCTGATAATGGGGACGGCACGGGTGGCACGGACCGTCGTGCGGTATTCATACCGCGTGGTGGTGGTGACGTCGGAGGTGCCGATCGAGGTGAGGGTCACGTGGACGGGCGTAACTTTTCCGTTGATGATTTGAACCGTGACCGTTTGCGGCCCGGTCGTCAGGCGGTTGATGAACCAGACCTGGAACCGATAGGTGCCGTTTGGGGCCGCAAGGCGGAGGATGTTGCCGATGACAGGATCGAACTCATTAAAGACGGTGCGCATTACTGTGGACTGTTCGGCGCCACGTTTGACTTCCCAGCCCAGGACGAGATCGGAATCAGTGTAGAGGTCGACGTAGCCGGTGTTGGCATGAGGTTTGGACGGGTTAACGTTGGGCGAACCGCAGCCGGCGAGGCAGAGGGCGGCGAGCACCAACATCAGGCACACTTTCATAACACGAGCCGGATATTGGATGCTGAATATTGGATACTCGATGCTGGATACGCGCGCACGCGGTTTCATCGTTTGCTAAACCCAACCCATTTCAGCAGCAAGGGTAAGCCAATCGCGAACCCTCGCTACAGTGCATGCCCAAAGTTATGGTTGAATAGGGACGTCGTGCAAGACTTGATCGACGATGGATTGGACGCGAGCGGTACGGTTTTCGGCCGGTAGATTGCGCAGGACCTGGGCCTGGATGGTACGCCGCTGGAGGAGTTTCGAATCGCTCGGATGAACGAAATCGATGACCAGGGTGCCGGCCTCATAATAGCCCCGGTGCGCGTCGCTGCTGGTGTCCTCGGAGTGCGCTTTTTCGACAAACGCGCTGGCGTCCTCCGTGTACCCAAAATACTGGTTGAGAGAAGTAGTGGTGCTGTTATTGCCGACAACGATGAGGTAGGCGACAGTCACATCGCCGCCTGAAGGAGTATAACTGACGCCGCGGCCGGCAAGGTTATTTTTTATAGCCGCCTGGACCATGGAGTGGGCCTGGGCCCGATCCTCAGCATAACCAGGGGATTGACGGGTGCCGGTGTCGAGGAAGGAGAACGTGCGGGCCTTTACGGGTGCTTTGTCGACATTGGTTTTTACCGAGGAACAGGCAGCGAGCAGGCCAACGAGGAGGAGGAGGGATGCGATACTGGATACTCGATACTGAATACTCAATACTTGATGCGGTGCTAGATGGGTCGATGATGGATTCATAATGTTTTTTGTGTTGGTTTGTAAGTGGAATCAGAATTTGACGCCGACGCCTAGGGTTACGCGAAGATCGCTGTGTTTGGGGACGACACCGTCGGCTTCGGCCTGGGGGTTTTGGAGATAGTCCCAAACAAAGGAGAGGTCCAGGTTGAGAGCGTGTTTGATTTCAAACTCGAGGGTGGAGATGAAATGGTGGCTATAGAGCCCAGCGGCTTCGCTGGCGAGGGTAGCATCGATGGTTTGATAAAAGGTAATCCGGGAGGTGATGTCAGCCTTGAACTTGGTTTGAAAGATGGCGGCGGGAGTGGAAGCGCTGTCAGATTGGCCGGACTCGACGGTTTCGAAGCGGGTGTATTGGTAGCCCGGGCCGGCAACCACTTTCCATTCGAGGTCATCGCTGTCGAAAATGTAATAGCCGACGCCGACGCCCGCGGTGGCGCGGTGGGCGATATTGGCCAATTGGTCGCGGTAGTATTCGAGCTGGACAGGACGGACGAACCAGTTGCGGTTGAGCCGGACGTCATAGGTAAGACCGAAGCGATGGTTATTGGCGTTTTGCTCGCCATTAACCTCGCTGAAATTAGCGAGATAATTAAGTATGAGCTGGGTGGCCGGGGTGCGGCGGGCAAGCTCGGCGGAGGTATTGACGGTGGTCTGCTTGGTATTGCCGGATTGGAAGTTAGCGCCGACGGTGGCCCTGAGACACCAGAAATTGATTTCGCGATCCCCGCCGGGGGTGATGCCGGTGAGGAGATCGCGGGCAAACTCGACTTGCTCGGGCCCGATGACGCGGACGAGATCGTTGCTGATAGTGACGGTGCCGTAAACCTCATGGCTGCCCTCGAATTTGGTGAACATAGGTTCGGCGGGGAAAAGGAAGCGGACATCCTTCAGCTTGAGGGTGAGATCTTCGAGTTTGTCGCTTTCGAAGCTGACCTTTTTGTCCTGGACGTAATTGAGATGGCCCTTGAGCCACTCATCAGACTTGAGCTTAAGCCAGTCGAACTTGTCTTTGCCAACGCTAGGGGGAAGCCAGGCGATGTTGGTGGCGGCGGCATTCGTGCTGACAACCAAGGCAGGGAGAACGTTCGTGGAAACCTGGTTGGTGGAGGTGAGCGCGGCGGGCGCCCGCTGGAGTTCGCGGATGCGATCGCGAGGGATCGTAAGACGCCCGGCGGTTTCAGATTCGAAGACGACGGAGTTGGTGGTTTCTTCGGTGATTTTGCCGACGAAGCGCTCGCCGTTTACGCTGATGAGGACGTCAGCCACGGAGCAATTGGGAATGGCGAAACAGGCCAGCACGAGGGCGCACAACAGGGAGCCGGCAGAAATGGCCTTCCCCAGGGGCCTGATTTCCAACAGTTGTCTCATCGAGAGGCTGCATCCGAAAGTGCCCGTGGGGAGGAGCTGTTCATAACCGCATGGCTGTGGGATCGGTTTTGGGCTGGTTTTGGAGACGATCAGCGGCGGCCGGGAGCGGCCGAGCTATTCTGGCAGCGAGGATTTTGTAAGCCAGAGCGGCGATAACGGAGCCAACCAGGAGAATGACGATGAGGAGCACGGCCTGCCAGAAAGCGCGGTCGAGGAAACGGCGCGCGTCCGACTGCGCTTGTTTGCTGAGCTGAGCAACCTGTGGGGTGCTTTGGTTGATGGAACCAAGCAGGGTGTTGAGGTCGAGGGCGGCGGCGCCGAGTTGGGAAGCGGCCTGGCCGTAATCGAGGATATCGAATGGCCGGTTATTGGTGGAAACGTTGACGGGCGCGGCGTTGGAATCCGTAGGCCGGTAGACATAGCGCACGAACGAGTTCATAGACTGAATGGCGGAATCGAGAGACGAGGCCATTTGAGTGCCGGCGTTAAGAGTTTGGCGAGTTTCGACGAGCAGGCTTCGGGTTTTATCGTTTTGGGAATCGAGTGCGGCGAGAAGGTTGGTGCGTTCGACGGCGATGCCGTCGAAGAGTTGCTGGATAGCAGCGTGGCGTTGCTGGTCAACGAGTTCGGGTATTTTGTCGGCGGTGCGGGCGAAGGCGGCGGTAGAATCGCTGAGGGATTGGACATTGTTGAGGAGGCGACGCGCAGTAGGCTGATCGGCGAGCTGATAGCTAAGGAGTTCGGCCTGCCAGGACAGGAGGACGGGAGCGCGCTGAGCATAGTAGGTCAGGCGCTCGGCGGACTGGCGGGTTTCGGCGATGGCGCGGGCAGTTGGATCGAGCCCAGCCATAGGATCGATAAAAAGGAGGTTAAAGACACTGGTGGGTTTGCGCGAGGCAGTCTCGACGCCCTGGCCAACATCGATGGCGAACTCGCGGAAGCGAACGCCACCGACGTAGCGCTGGTGGGGATTTTTACGGCGCCATTCCTCCATGAGACTGCCCAACTCGGTTTTTTGTTCGGGCCGGAGGACAGCGGCGACGAGGTCCCAGGCATTGGTTTCGAGGCGGCGATGGGTTGCGGCAAGAGCAGGAGCGGCATCGGCGAGCCGGGCAGCAACCTCGGGATCTTCGACGACCATGCGCGAGAGAGTGGCGAGGACGACCATGTCGAGGGCATTGAGGATAGGATTGCGGCCGGAGGCGTTTACGTAGGCAGCGCCGGCCTGTTCGAGTTTCCAACGGAGGGCAGCGATGCGAAGAGCATCGTTGGTCGTGGAAGCGCTAAAGTCGTCCGCAGCCTGCGCAACGGTGGTGGCGTAATCATCGGCAAAACGCATGCTGTCGTTTTGAAGGGTGGCGAGGGTCGTGGAGCCCACTTTTACGCTTTTGGATTTCAGGGCTTTGACCTCAGCCTTTGGGGTGGAGCTGGAAGAGGAGGAGAGCAGGGAACAGCCGGAGAGGACCAGGGCAAATAGGAACAACGCGAGGGCAACAAGGGACAGGCCGGAGCAGCGGCAGCAAACAGGAAAGGTTTTCATCAGCGTGCGGCGCGCCGAACCCGGGCGGAGCATGGTTCGGCACGATTCGGAAGAATTGTCCCCAGGGAATCCAAGTCGAAATCGCTCCGGCACCCTCCTTGGAGCACAATAGTCATTCCGTTGAGCAGGCTCGGACCGGATTCCCCGGGGCAAAGATAAGGTGGCTTCATGAATCGCTGATGGTTTCGGCCAATGACCAAGGTAAATGCCGCATAAAGCAGCGAACAAAGGGCATGGGCGCGACTATGGCCATGCAAGAATTAAATGCCAGAGTCGTGCCAGCGTGCAGGCTGGGTCGAAGGACTGAATGTAAGCTTTTGGAATTCAGGCGAGTAAAGGTCGGATTCAGCACAGCGCAAGCGCGTGAATGAGTTACCCTGGAAGTCGGCCTTTGGTCCTTGGGTCGGGATGCCGACTGCCAATAAGGGCTCCAGACTGCTTATTCTGCGCTGCTCGCGACAGTGTCGTGGCCGTGGAAAAGAAGCAACTAAACAGCGGGCGCACTCGACTGGCGAGCGCGCCCTGGTTCGGGTAATGCTTGCAGATTTCAGCAGGACTTAGAAGGTAGCGCCGATAGCAAAGATACCTTCGATTTGGGTAGTAACGCCGTGGGAGCCGGAGTATTCGAGCCAGGTGGCGTTGGCGGTGACGCGAACGAAGAGGTTATCCAGGATGTTCCAGCGGATGCCGGCGCCGGCGTTCCAGGTAAAGTCCGTCTGCCAGGCATGGGGATGGTCGGAGTAATAGACCCAACCGAACCAGGGGTCCCAATACCAGCCACCAATGGGTGGCAGGTTGGAGAGCTCAGCCTCGATGTACTGGTAGCCGATGCCGGCGGTAAGGAAGGGAGTGATGCGGCGGTTGATGATATTGTAATCGACGTTGAATCGGCCGCTCTGGATGAACGTGTCCTGTTTGATGTGCGTGGTGCCACCAATCGCAATAGGGTTGTTACCGTTACCGCCGAGGGGAGCGTCGCCGCTCCAGGTGGCGCTGCCAAACATGAAATCACCGTGGATGCTGATGAAATCATTGAAATGGAAGGCGACGCCGAAGCCGCCCAGGCCGGTATCGTCCATTTTGAGTTTCACGCCACCGGTAGGACCATTGAAGGTGACGTCTTCGGAGTGGAGGTACTGGCCGATGCCGTAGACTTCGGTTTTATCACGCCGCTCGAAGTATTCGAAGGGGCTCTGGGCGAGCGCCGGCAGGAGGGCGCCAAGGCCGAGCAAAACAGCCAGGGCGGGTTTGGGGTTTAATTTTTTGGGATGGTACTGCATAGGTTTATTTGCGTTTTTGGTTTTGGTTTTTTGGTTTCATTTTGGAAAAGATGTCATATCGACGAGCGCTCATAAGCCGATTTCCTCTTTCATTTGAGGTATCGAGGGGGTGAGACGGTGTTTACGGGTTATGAGTTGTGACAACGTCTGGCGCTGACGATCTTCACCGTGGGTGAGAACAATTCGCGGTTTGGATGGGGCGAGGGTGTCGAACCAGCGCAGGAGATCGGTTTGCCCAGCGTGAGCGCTGAAACCGCCCAGGGTATGGATTTTTGCTTTCACGGCGATTTTCTCACCATGGATGCTGACAGATTTTTCGCCTTCAACCAGCATGCGGCCGAGAGAGCCGTGGGCCTGATAACCGACAATAAGGACGTGAGTCTCAGGTTTCCACAGGTTGGCTTTGAGGTGGTGGAGAATACGACCGGCATTGCACATGCCGGCGCCGGCCATGACCAGGCAGGGACCGGGGCAATCGTTGATTTGCTTGGATTGATCGGCCGTGGCCGTTGAGCGAAGCGTTTTGAGGTCTTGTCGAATTGGTTTTTCGCTGATGTACTTCAAGAGCTTGGGGTCGAAGAGTTCGGGGTTATCCTGGAAATGTTTGTAGTAAAGTTTCGTAGCTTCGATTGCCATGGGGCTATCCAGGAAAAGCGGGAAGGGTTTGAGATTCTTTTTCCGAAAGATCCAGCTCATGAGGATGGTGAGCATCTGAGCGCGACCGACGGCGAAAGTGGGGATAAGGATTTTCCCGCCGTGTGTGACCGCGTCTTTGACGACATCGACGAATTCCACAATGGTGTCGAGAAAAGGACGGTGATCGTGGTCGCCGTAAGTAGATTCGAGAAAAACAAGGTCGGCGGCTTTGAGGGGTTGGTAATCGCGAAGGATGGGCGAGCCGGTGGGCCCGAGGTCGCCGGAGAAGACGATTTTTTTCGATTGTCCGTTGTCGGTGATGGTGAGCTCGATGCTGGCGGAGCCGAGCATGTGACCGGCCTCGACGAAGCGGGCCTGGATGCCTTCAGCGACGCGGACGGGATCATTGTAGGGCACCGGCTGGAGGCATTGGATGATGGTTTCGGCATCGGGGGCAGTATAGAGGGGCTCGAGGGGCGCTTCTCCGGCGCGTTCGCGTCTACGGTTTTTGCGCTCGGCGTCGCCGGCCTGAATGCGGGCGGAGTCGCGCAGGATGAGAGCCGTCATATCGATGGTAGCCGGTGTGGCGAAGACGGGCGGGCGATGGCCGCGGCGAGCGAGGAGTGGAAGGCGGCCGGTGTGGTCGAGATGGCCGTGGGTGAGGAGTACGGCGTCGAGCTTTTGTTTCGGTGCAGCTGGAGGGCGATTGAGCGCTTCGGCCTTCGCGCCGCCTTGAAATAATCCGCAGTCGATCAGAATCGAGGCGGATTTAGTCTGAACGTAATAAGCGGAACCAGTGACTTCGCCACCGGCGGCGCCTAGAATAGTGATTTTCATAGGTGGTTTTATCGACAGAGGGAATTGAGAATGAGTTTTGGGGAATTCATGATGGCCTCCTGACATCGGCCCTTACAATTCCGAGGGTTTTCATATGTGTTTCTTAAAAGTGGAAGCCGAGTCCAACGAGGAACCCGTGGACGTTGACGTTCATCAGAAAGTTATCCTGGTTATAATCTTCGTGGAGATAGCGGTAGCCTATGGATGCGGAGAACCAAGAGGTGAACTGGTAGCCGACACCGCCGAAGACGTTCCAGGCGATATCGGCCCCGGCGCCGAAGCCGCCGACGTCACCGAGGACGTTAGCGAACCAATGACGAGTGAAATCGTAACGCAGACTGGCGCCAAGGATCGGATCGGCCCAAGTACGGGAGCTGGAGGCGCTGAAACCTGGTGATGTGCCTGGCAGTAATTCGATATCCATTGAGGCATACCAAATGCGCGCCCCGGCAAAAACATCGGAGCGCAAATGGCCGAGAGGTGGAAGTCGATAAGAAAGCGCGGCGGTGCCGTAGGCGAAATCCGTTTTCACTTCAGCACCGGAGTAGGAAGCGGTGGGAGATTCGCCATCAGCTTTGAGTTGAAGCCAGGCACCGTCGAGGAAGAGACCAAAGTCCTGGTAACGGAGCTGAGCGGCCAGCATGGCTGCTGCAGAGATGTGGGCAGTGGAATCGGTGGTGGATTCGGTGCGAACAGAGGGTACGCCGGACGGAGGGCCAGGCAGACCGAAAGTGCCGTCGTAGCCGGCGATCCAGAGGTAAGGGACAATGTCGACGGACCAGGGATTGGCGGAATCACCTGATGGAGAAGAATTGGTAATTGAAGCTTGTGCGAGAGTCGGCAGCGGGACAGCGGACAGAAAGACAAACGCCAGACAGCATAAAGCAGAGGCACAACGCCCGGACTGAGCCAGGCGTGCAAAATTGGATGTGAAGGCTCTGCTCATTTGGCTCATCTGCGCCGCCCGCCACCACGGCGGGCGCCGCGCGCGGCGTTGCCCGCGCGAGAGTTTTGAGCGCGCATTTGGGCAATAGCGCGGGCGTAGTATTGGCGTTCAAGGGCCGCAACTTGTTGGGCGCGCTGCTCGCCGCCGGCATTGGGGATACGGTTAGCAGCGACGGCGGCGCGGCCAACTGAACCGGGTTGGGCCGCGACAGGGCGGTAGACATTACCGGCGCCGAGCTGTCCTCTGCCGAGATTCTGCGCGCGGGCGGCAGCAACGGCTTCGTTGCGGGCGATGGTTCCTTCAGTAGGGGCGTAGAAATTCCAACCGCCGCCGGGCTGGCGGCGATACCAGCCATCATTCCTTCGTTGATAAACACCGCCGTCAGGAGAAGCATAAAGATCGCGGCCGGCGCCAGGGGCCTGGCGCACCGCGGACAGCATTTGAGCGCCGCGCGGGATCTCGCCGGAAGCAATGGGAGTTTCGGGACGTGAATAAGGATTGAGCGCGAGCGTGTTGGCGGGCGGCGCCTGGGGAGCCGAAAGGGCAGAACGAGCGGAGCGGGCGGAGGCGGCCGAGGCCGCCGACGCAGCACCGGCTGCGGAAGCAGCGGTGGCCGCGGAAGCTGCCGAACCGGCGGACGGGGCCGAGGGCGCAGACGGCGCCGAAGGCCAGTGGCGTCCATAAAGGGCAGGATAACCGGAGAAGAGGGCCGAGGAACCGGCAGCGATTTGTGTGGCAACGGGCCGGTTGTAAGGTGTGACCTGGTTCCCACCTTGCCAACGATCGTAGATGTTTTCGATGATTGCAGCGCGGAGACCGCCGGGCGGAGTCCACCAAGGGCGCCATACCCACCATTGATACCAGGGGACGTAAGCGTAGCCGTAGCCCCAGGTCCAGCCCCAGCCATAATACTGGTCGCCATACCAGGGCTGATAATCATAACCCGTGCCGTAGACGACAGTGCCATCGTCTTCGTACGTGCCCTGGTAGCCGCCAGTATAACCCACCTCGACTTCGTCCTCATCGGCATCGTAAATCCGAGTGAAGGTGGCGTAATAAACGGGTGAGCTTGGAGGAATCGAGTAGATCTCGTTGGGGATTTCTTCGGCGACAGCCCATGGGCCCTTGGCATTAGGCGCGACGAACCAGACGCCGTTGTCCAAGGCATAGTAATTGGCACCAGAGAGGATCACCGGCAGTTGCGCATTAACAGCATAAGTGAGGGTGGTGCCCTCGATGGGTTTGAACTGGGGCTCACCATCGTATTCAAACTGAAGTTGAGCGTCCCGACGGCTGACGGTAGTAGTTGTCGGAACGGAGTTGGCGAGCACGGCGAGATCTGCTTCGCGAGTATCCGGCACGGAAGCCAGCACGATGGCTTGAGGAATGCCGGAAGGAATACGGCCGAAATCGTCGGGCAATTCGCGCGGCGGCACGTAGGTCCATGGACCTTTGAGCGAAGGCGCCTTGAACCAGCGGCCGGAGAGCAATATGTAAGCCTCGCGTTTACCAGTATGGAAGAAGAGTTGAGAGTCGGAATCAGCGGCGTATTGCAAGGCCGTGCCGCGGATAGCCCGGAAATCGGGCAGGCCGCTGGTCGTCAGCAATTCCGCGGGTGACGTGGTAATGATAATCTGCGGGACTTGATCATCGTGCGCGTCAGGGGCAGCGGTCGAGGAGGAGGAGAGCGTGGCGATTTCCGCGGGCACATCATGGGCGAGGGACCATGGCCCGGAGAGAGAGGTGGCAGCGAACCAACGGCCGTCGCCCGCCAGATAGAAGCGCGAGGTCGGTTTGTCGAAGAGAAGAAATTCGGGAGTATTGACCACGCGCTCCACGGAGGTGTCGGGGATAGGGCGCCGGAACGGTTCGCCATCAATGCGGATCAGAACGGTGCGGTTGGTGACCCAGAGAATCTGTGGTGGCTCATATTTGAGTCCGTGCGAACCCTGGCGGGCGGCACTCTCGGCGAAGCCGAGGGAGGTGACGAGGTAATCGAGAGAGACGGTGCGCGCGCCAGAGGGGAGCAATGAACGAATCACCGCCAAAGCGTTGCTGCCTTTATCGCCGGCATCCGGGAAGTTGGCTTTGGTGATCTCAAGGCGATCGAGCGTGACGATGCGATTGGTGCGGTCGACGCTGCCGTGGGCTTCGAACCAAATGGCGCCGAACAAGTCGCTTTTGGGATGGGTAAGTTTAACTTCGACGGCGGCGCGAGCGCTGAACCAGTTAGTGGTCCAGCGCTCTACCTGTGGC
This sequence comes from uncultured Verrucomicrobiota bacterium, assembly GCA_964623885.1. GTDB lineage: Bacteria > Verrucomicrobiota > Verrucomicrobiia > Limisphaerales > UBA8199 > CAZUVM01. Next base: position 10,657 of record CAZUVM010000184.1, on the reverse strand, counting down.
AGGTGGATTGTAACAGTGCAGCCGTTTGTGGAGCGTACGCGTGGCCAGGGAGTTTCCTCATCGATCGGAGTGGGCAGGGCGCGAGAAGAGGAAGCGCCGACAATGAGAATCGAGATTATGCCAGGCACGAGGTATTTGGTTGGGGGAGGCATAAACATCGTTAATTAGCCGCGGTTTGAGGCGTGAGGCAGGCTTTGACCGAAGATGGCAAGCCGCGCAGGATGAGGTCCACCGCGTCCTGCGGCGAATCAGTCACGCGACCGAAACCGATTTCATCTTTGGCGAAGACACGCTGATCCATCATGAATTGGCCCCAGTGTTGCAGGCCGGCCCAGAATTCTGAGCCCATGAGAATCAGAGGAAACGGACCGATTTTCCGGCATTGAATGAGCGTGGCGGCTTCAAACAGTTCATCGAGAGTGCCCAGGCCACCGGGCATAACAATGAACGCGCAGGAGTATTTAACGAGGCAAACTTTGCGGGTGAAAAAGTAGTGGAACTCGAGGCTTTGATCGACGTAGGGATTAATGCATTGCTCGTGCGGCAGAATGATGTTGAGGCCGATGCTCGTGCCACCCGCTTCGTGGGCGCCCCGGTTGGCAGCTTCCATAATACCAGGGCCGCCGCCGGTGAGAGTTGCGAATCCAGCGCGCGCTAACTGCGCGCCGACGGCCCGGGCGAGGCGATAATAAGGGTGAACCTCTTTGAAACGAGCCGAGCCGAAGACCGTTACCGCCGGACCCAGGGCATGAAGGGCTTTAAACGCTCTCCCGAACTCATCATTGATGCGCTTAAGCCGAGCACGCTCCTTTTCGGGGGTGCGAGTTTGGTTCAGGAAAGCGCGCTCGTGGCTGCCTTGGCTATCGACCGGCAGCTCATAGCCCGGAAGGCCGACTTTGCTCCAGTGTTTCCGCCAACTTTTATCCCATTCATCGGCCGCGGTATCGCGAGCCGAGGAGACGTTTGCTCGATTGTTTCTCTTCATAGGACATTTCAATCACCGAGACAGATGCCGAGGGCACGAGCCGTACGCATCAAGCCGCCATCCAGAGGGACTGTTTTAAGCCGGCCTACAGCTTCCGAAAGCGGTACCGAGCCCACCTGCTGGCTAGTGAAGGCGACCATTTTGCCGAAATCGCCGGCCGCCACGAGTTCGACGGCAACGGCGCCATACATTGAACAGAGAGCGCGATCGAAAGGCGTGGGAGTACCGCCCCGCTGGAGGTGGCCGAGGACGCAGGTGCGGGTTTCCTTGCCGCTGCGCTTTTGCAACTCGGCGGCGACGACCGCCCCGACGCCGCCCAAGTGAGCTTCACGATTTGCCTCTCCGCCAGCAGAAGTGACAAATTGGCCATCTTTCTCGCGGGCTCCCTCAGCGACGACAACCAAGGTGAATTTTCTTCCCTTGGCTTCGCGGGCAATGATCTTGGAACAGATGCTGCCGTAATTGAACGGGATCTCCGGAATGAGGATTACGTCGGCGCCGCCGGCAACGCCGGCGTAGAGGGCGATCCAGCCGGCGTAACGCCCCATCAGCTCAAGGATCATGACGCGGTTATGGCTTTCGGCCGTGGTGTGGAGACGATCCAAGGCATCAGTGGCACAGGCAACCGCCGAATCGAAACCAAAGGTCACCCAAGTACCGTTCAGATCGTTATCGATTGTCTTGGGCACCCCGATAATTGGGATGCCATGCTGATGCATTTGTTGCGCAATGCTGAGCGAACCGTCGCCACCGATTGAGATCAAAGCCGAAAGACCCAGTGTCTCCATTCCGCGTTTCGTCTCTTCGAGCAGTTCGCGTGGCAATTGACGATTTTCGCCATGCCCAACTTTGGCGGAAAAGCGCCCGCGATTGGCGGTGCCGAGAATTGTTCCGCCGCGAACGAGCAGACCATCCAGGGCATGATAATTGAGCGGGCGAGTTTGCCGGGGCTCCAATAGTCCTTCATAGCCTCCAAGAATGCCGAGAGCCTCCCAACCGCGCTGGGCGGCAGCCTTAGCGACGGCCCGGATGACGGCGTTCAGGCCGGGACAATCGCCGCCACCGGTTACAATTCCGATTTTTTTATCCATGGGTGTTCAAGAATGCCTTGCTGTATTTGCGGACAAGCATGTTGAATTGATTCACCACCAGGCCTCCATTTGGACTCCGTAGGTCAGGCCTTGTGTTTCGTCGGCGTAGTCGTTGCCGCCCACCTGTCCTTTAAATTGGTCGCCCCAATGCGCGTAGGTTATGAAGGCGCGAATCACGGGTCGACTGAAGAACCGGTTCCCCAGGGAAATTTGCGGGGCGAGGGTCACCTTATAAAGGTAATCACTGGTGCCCTGGTCGTTGTCTTTGACCCAGTCGACCCCGCCTTCAAAGGCCAGGCTGATGTACTTGTTGAAATGAAGGATCGGACGTACTCCGGCCGAAAGCCATTGCACGATGCCACCGTACTGAGTGTAGTCCGAGAACTGATAGACCAACGCAGGACCGAGGGAGAAGTGGTCGTTCAGGTTGGCAGTAAAATGCTCCGTGGCGCGAAATCGCCAGGAGTTGTTCGCATCGGGCCGAATAAAAAGACCCGTTGGCAGAGTGAAAGTTTCGAAACCCGAGGTAAACGTTTTGGCGGGGCCAGTCCCGAATTGCAGTGAGAATTTATTCGCCCCGTCGGCGCTAATGAACTGTTCGGCGGTGTGAAGGAAATTCACGGAAGCGCCGTCGGAACCGGGAGCAGTATTGCCGGACGCGTCCTTGCCGCTGCCGGCCCGGGCATAGACTACGCCGAATTCACCTTTCCCCAGTGGCAACGGCACGTCGTAAAGGCGCAGGTCCCAGTTGGCCTTGCTGAAGCCGGCTTTGTTGTTGGGATCCGGCTGGGGAAGATCGCTAAAACCGCTGGTCGAGGCTGCACCAATCCAGGCAAAGGCCAGCTTTCCGAAGGGCAGTTCGAAATCCTCGATGCCTCCGCCGGTGCCGCTCATGTTGTAGTAAAAAAAGTCGGTGATGTGAATATCCTGGCGGCGGTAATAGCGACTGCCGGCCCAGAATTTCATCGAAGGTTGCGAGGGCACAACGTTCCCAATCGAGGCGAAAAGTTCGGGCAATCCGAAGCTGGTGCTGCCGGAAGAAAGCAAATCCTGGTACGGATTATAAACCGAGATCATGGTTTCAACCCGGGCGATCGGACCGGCAGGAGTGCCATCCGGGCGCAATTGCGGATCGAGACTAAAAAGGTTCGGCACATAGAAGTTCTTGCCGAACATGAGCTCGCCGTAATTTTCCGCCTCATTGCCCAGCCGGTATTTCGAGAATGCGCCCGGCGCCTGGAAGGCAACTTGTGAGCCACCTTCGTTGTCGCGCCCATAGCCCGCGCGGAAATAGCCGTGGAACTCGACAAAATCCTCAAGGACCTGCTCGAGGCGAGCACCCAAAGGTGACTCGGCAAAGCGGACACCCTCTCGCCATTCGGTATCGCGCTGAAACTGCTCGTTGGTAAATGCCCTGGCCGCAGCAACTGCATTGGTGCTTGAGGTTGCTTCGTTGGGTTGCGGGGTTTGTTTGTTGGCAATAGGCGGCGCCACGGAAGCAGGAGCATTGGTGACCGGCGCGGACTCAAGGCGACGAAGGCGCTCTTCCAGTGTTTCAATGCGTTTTTGGTACTCTTGTTTCAACTGGCGCAACTCTTCCCGGATCTGATCGGCTTCAGACGGCGATTGAGCGAGTGCGGCGAAGGGAGCCACTATCGAAGCTAGAAGGAGAAAACTTGGAACGCCCGCTTGCGGGCTCGATCGAATTCGCGGCTTCTGCCAATGAGACGATGCAGGGCCCATGCTCAGCTAAGGTCTTACGGAAGCATCCCGTCATTGCGCATCGCGTCGATCACCTTGGTAACGATAGGCTCCATTTGCGCCGAACGATCCATCCTCTCAGTGATGACCGTGCGGGTGAGCCCCGACCATAAGCGCTTCGCGGTATTCAAATCGAACACGCTGGTTTCGAGATAGACATGTTGTTTGAGATTCCCGTAGGTGACGCCCATGTCGGTGTACGCCAGCGAGTAATAGTCGTACCAGGGGCCAGGCTGATAACCGGTCACCACCTCGGCGTAGCTTTCATGTCCAGGTCGCGACTCGCGATACATGCTCTCCTGCGAGGCCAGGCGAAGAATGACAATGGCGCCAGCCCCGTTAGCTAAGAAGCGATTGGCAGCCGCCTGCTTGTCCTGGTTGATCTGAGGCAAGGAGAACAAATCGTAGGTGAAACTGGCGTGGACGCCCGCGTCACGCAGATGTCCCACGAGCAAGTTTTCAAAGCCCTGGCGCAGGAACGCACGCTCGTCGACCACGAGGACAGCGACATTAGTGAGCGGACCGCCCTGGTAATCGGGCGTCTTCCAGGTCTTCTTGACGGAGGTGGCGGCGCAGGCGCACAGCAAGCCAACGACCGTACAAGCGAATGAAGGACGAATATTCATTATTTAAATGTCGGAACGAGTTTGGTTGGTTACTGCAGCTACGGAATCAGCGCGGGCAGGGCCGGATAACTCAGAAGCATCCTGGCGATCCTGGATCCATTCGGAAACGATGCGAAAGCCAACCGCCAAAAGCGTGGGTCCGATGAAAACGCCGATAAAACCGAACGCGACTGCGCCACCCAAAACGCCAAACATGATCAGAATGAACGGCATATCGCTGCCTTGGCTGATCAGCCACGGCTTGACGAAGTTATCTACGGTGCTGACGGCGACTCCCCAGATGAGCATAAAAACGCCCCATCCCGTGGAGCCTTGATGGAACAACCAAAATGCCGCCGGGAACAGAACCAGCGGCGGCCCTCCCGGCACGACGGAGAGGAAGAATACCAGGAGGGCGAGCAAGCCAGCTCCAGGAACGCCGGCGATGAGCAAGCCTATACCCGCCATAACAGCCTGCACCAAGGCAGTGCCGAGGATGCCATAGACCACGCCGCGCACGGTCTTGCCTGCCAGGTCGAGCAAATAGGCGCCACGCTCGCCCGCAATTCTTCGAATTCCATTGGTCAGCGTTGTTCCCAACGCCGGGCCTTTCAGTAACAGAAAGAAGCTCAAGAGAATACTCAGGGCAAACTGAGCCAAGCCGATGCCCAGTTTCAAGCCGCTCTTGAGCAGCCATGTGCCTACCGGCTCGACTAAGGTCTTGGCTTTTGCAACCAGCTTGCCGCTGTCGTTGGCGAGATTATTCCAGCCGTCCGTGGCCGTGCGACCGACTACCGGAATCTTCTGCAGCCAGGCGGGAGCGGCTGGCAAACCGGCATCGAGCCAACGCTGGGTCGCGGTCTTGAGTTCGTCAACATTGTCGCTCAGCGTAAATCCGACGACCGCAAAAGGGAGCAGGACGACCAGGATCATCCCCAGCGAAAGGAGCGCCGCTGCCAGCTTGCGCCGCCCGCCCAACACTTTGGTCAAGCGGCAGAACAGCGGCCACATTGAAAAGGCGAGTATGGTCGCCCAGAACAGCGCCGTCACGAACGGCCATACCACGAGCAGGCATCCGATAAAGAGGAGCGCCAGGATGCCGCGGGACAACCGCTGCTCGATGGTAGTAGGTTGTGGTTTTATTTCCGGCATGGCAATCAACCAGCGCGAGGATGAGCCAGTGTTGTGGATCGACGGCGCTTCGCTTCACCGTTCTTCTCGACAACGGCCGCGAGCTTGCCCAATTCGAGGACCTGAGCCGGGTTGGTCGTGGCGAAAAAGTGCATCACACGAGCGATGACTCCGGTCCAACCGGTCTGATGGCTGGCGCCCAAACCAGCGCCATTGTCACCATGGAAGTATTCGTAGAATTGGATATAATCGCGCCAGGAAGGATCTTGCTGAAGTTTCTGCTCGCCGCCAAAAACCGGGCGGCTGCCTTCCTTGTCCTTTAAGAAGATACTCGTCAGGCGACGGGCGATCTCTTCCGCTACCTGGTAAAGGTTCATGCGCCGTCCGGAGCCGGTCGGACATTCCACGGTGAACTCGTCACCATAGTAGGAGTAGTACTGCAGCAGAGCGCGGATAATCAGGGCATTAACCGGCATCCAGATTGGGCCGCGCCAATTTGAGTTGCCGCCAAACATGCCGGTGTCCGACTCTCCCGGGAGATAAGAAACCTTGAATTCCTGATCACCCATACGCCAAACGTAGGGATGCTGGACATGATAACGCGACAGGGAACGGATGCCGTAGGGGCTGAGGAATTCATTTTCATTGAGCATCTTCGCGAGTACTCGACGCAGCTTGGTTTCATCCAGAATCGCGCCCAAACGACGGCCGGCCTGACCGATTTTGACAGGGTCATGGATAAACGTGCGCAGTTCCGGGCGCGCTTCCATAAAGGCTTTCAGGTTTTCCATCACGTCCGGGTACTTTTTGCGAAACTCGCCTTCAAAAACGGTCACTGCGCACAACGGCAACAGGCCGACCATGGAACGAACTTTCAGCCGATGTGACTGGCCGTCCGGCAACTGGAGGACGTCATAGAAGAAGCCGTCTTCCTCATCCCACATACCGGTATTGGCGCCGGCATGGATCGTAGCCGAAGCGATGGAGACGAAGTGTTGAACGAACTTGGCCGCCATGTCTTTGTAGGTCGGGTCGTGCAAGGCGAGTTCTATCGCGATCTCCAGCATGTTCAGGCTGAACAGGGCCATCCAGGCGGTGCCGTCGGCTTGTTCCAGATAACCCCCGGTGGGCAGAGGCGAACTGCGGTCGAACACGCCGATATTGTCGAGGCCCAGAAAGCCGCCCTCGAAGGTATTCTTGCCGGAGCGATCTTTCCGGTTCAGCCACCACGTATAGTTCAACAAAAGTTTTTGGAAGCTGCGCTCGAGCCAAACCACGTCGCCCTTGCCGGTTTTGGCTTGTTCCAGGCGATAAGTGAAAATTGTGGCCCACGGGTGTACTGGCGGGTTGACATCGCCGAAGTTCCATTCATAGGCAGGGATTTGACCGTTAGGGTGGATGTACGTCTCACGAAGCATCAAGTCGAGCTGTTGCTTTCCGAAGTCCACATCGACGAGGGTGAGCGGCAGCACATGGAACGCGAGGTCCCAGGCGGCGTACCACGGGTATTCCCATTTGTCGGGCATGGAGATCACGTCCGCGTTGTACATGTGGCGCCACTGCTCATTGCGGGGTGCGCGCTTTGAGGAAGGCAAAAACGGAGCACAGCCGCGTTCTTCCAGCCAGCGGTTCACATCGAAATAGAAGTATTGCTTGGACCAGAGCATTCCCGCCAAGGCCTGGCGCATTACGTTAGCGGCGTCCGCGTCGAACGATTGCGGAATCACGGAAGCGTAAAACTCATCCGCTTCCCGCTTGCGTGTTTCTATGATCTCCTCGAAATGTTTGCCGAAGGCACCCTGGTTTTTGCCGTAGGTCTCACCCAAAGCCGACGGCGAGATTGTCGTCAACCGTAACCGGAAGGTCTCGAATTTTCCGGGCGGCACCGACATGCGGTAGTGCGCAGCCGCCTTGGTGCCGGTCTTCTGCGGGTTAACCGTGTCGGTCCGACCGTGAACGACGCAATTAATGATGCCGTCCTTGACGTAGGGTGTGCGGTTCTCGCCGTTGAATAGTTTCCGATTGTTCGTTTCGTTCTCGGTGAACAGGAGTGACGGCTCTCCTTCAGCGTAAAGATAGCGCTCGCCCAAGTCGGGCTCTTTCGCGCAAATGACAGCGCCATTGCCAGAGACCGCGGAAAGAGAAGGGCGTGGATTATTTTTGCCCCAGGACCACCGGTTCCGAAACCAAAGCGTAGGCAGCACGTGAATTTCGGCAGGTTCCGGACCACGATTATGGACTCGGATTTGAACCAGGATATCTTCGGGTGACTCCTTTGCGTATTCGACGAAAATGTCGAAGTAGCGGTCCTCGTTGAAAATGCCGGTGTTGATGAGCTCGTACTCAAATTCCTGACGGCTCAGTCCCTGGTTGATCTTAACCAGTTGCTCGTACGGATACGCCGCCTGAGGGTACTTGTAGAGGTACTTCATGTAGGAGTGCGTCGGAGTGCTGTCGAGATAATAGTAGTACTCCTTCACGTCCTCGCCGTGGTTGGCCTGGCTATTGGTGACGCCAAACAAGCGCTCCTTTAGAACCGGGTCTTTGCCATTCCAGAGCGCCAGAGCGAAACAGAACCGCTGGCGGTCATCAGAAATCCCAGCCAAACCGTCTTCGCCCCAGTGATAAGCTCGCGCGTGCGACTGCTCGTGAGTGAAATAGTCCCAGGCGTTTCCGTTATCGCTGTAGTCTTCACGCACGGTTCCCCACTGGCGTTCGCTGAGATACGGCCCCCATTTTTTCCAGGGAGTCTTTGGATTCCGCGCGTCCAGGAGTCGTTGTTGTTCGTTACTCATGCTGAGATCTCCAGAGTCATAGTTGGGCTGGCAAAAGCCATAGGCGTTCCACCGCAAAGACAAAGGCGGCAAGACCGAGCAGCAGCGCACCTTGACGAATCCGGGCATGTTCGAACCTGGAGGCAGTACCGCCACAGAACAGGGCACAGGCGAGCAGTACGGTAATGAGCACATAGCCTCGAGAAGTCCGCCCGGCCTCGCCAGCTTGCTGACTCAAACGATCACTTTCAGCGTCGGCCTCCCGGGCTTGGGCCAGCAGTCGCGGTTGATAGAAGTTGGTCAGGAAAGGATGGGATGGGGCATTGGGATTGTCGAACGGCTGCGTGGCCATCCAAGCTTCGAAGGCGGTCTTTGCTTCCCCGCGAAAACGATCGGAGTAAAAACGAGAAAGCACCAGGTTGGAACTCGCCCGGGCATTGACGTATTGACTGAATAACAAAACATCGAGTAACGCCACTTGTTGGGCCTGCAATACGTTGGCAGCCGCGGTGCGGCTGGAGGCTGCAGATTGTCCCGAAAACCGCTGAGCGACAGCACCCCAGGCGGCGGCTTGATAAGAACACCACGCCGTTCCCACGGTAGCCAGGGAAAGTAAAATCAGCGCCACGGGCTCGAACAAAGTCAGTGCCTTTTTGGCCTTCACCCGCTTCGCTGCATCTTGCTGGTTCTCGCTCATAGGACGGACGCCACCAAGCATTTCAGTGTCGGGTCACCGGGATGGACCGCATCCCTCGACCTCTAGACGACGAAAAGCTTCGGACTGCACAAATGCGCTCTGGAAAGAGTGCCAGAGTCGTGCCATGCCCAATGATTCGGTGGTGGGGTAATGTAAATCATTGGGGTCGAAGCAAGTAATTGCAGAGCAACGCGGCTGGCACGTCTAACCATTGCAATCAGAAGTCGAAATACAGTCTTTGGGTCACCATCCCGTCCCTTGTTGTTCTGGTCCAGGCCTCTCAGGTTCACAAGTGCGTGATGGATTTTTGGATTATTGGATTGGTGGTAACCTCGCGTGGATTACCGTAACTTGGCCATCAACTGGAACGTGCCGGTCATGCCCGCCAATACCTGTTCTACCTCGGGCTGGCTGAGCACCACGGGCAGCCGCTGCGGGCGCTGCGCGCGCTCCACTCCCTCCAGTTGCCCCATCTCCTGGTGCAAGACGGCCCGATACAGGAAAAGCAAGGCGTTGAAGGCTTGGTTTTGCGTCGACGCCGCGACCTTTCGGATGACCGCTAGATGGCTTAGAAAGCGTTCGACCTCCGCGGTCCCCATCTCGCGCGGGTGCCGCTTGCGGTGAAAGAGAATGTATCGTTTGATCCACTCCCGATAGGTGACTTCGGTGCGCAAGGAATAGTGCTTGAACCTCATCACCTCGCTGACCTGGTCGAGCAGCTTGAGCTTCGGATTGGGAATGAACCCCTCAGGAGGTTCCGACGCCTTTGGCATTGCAGTACTAAACCTCACAGCCACCATAGAAACTTATTGACCAAGGGTTTGTCAAGCACTATGCTTATAGCATGACGTGTTTCATTACGTCTGATATGACGCCGATTATTGGTTCCCCGGGCACGTAGCTGAGCGCGTCGTTATTAATTGATCTTTACAAACTGGGCTGGGGAGATCAGGACTAGGCCGATACTGGTGGGCTGCGACGCTTAACCTGCGTTGAAGCGTCGCAGCCCACTAGTATCGGCAGAACACTGAGCAGAGAAATGCTGCTAATGTAATGGATAATTTGAATACAACGTATTTTGGAGGCAGCGGCCGTGCCCGGAGAACAAGTCGTTGCAGCGTACACGGCGATATAAGCCAAGGTTTCGCCAAGAGTCAGCGGCGCCGTGACGCTGAACTTTTTCGTTGGGTGAAAACGTCTAACAAAGCACGAAGTTGGGTGTCAGATATTGGGAGAACGAGCCGACTATGGATGCCAATTTGAGCCCGTGGGTGCGGTTGCATGGTTTCGTGGACGACAGCCGCGGTTGGTCGAGGGCAATCCTGCTTGCGCTCCGATTATACGGGGTGGTAGCCCTCAGCTTTATCTGGCTGGTCATTCATTACGGAAGACCGGGAAGGCTCAGGCGCTTGGGCGCACCGATCCTGGATCCGGCCTTGCTTCTTGGGTACGTCCTCTGCCTATCTGTGCTCTCAGTCGTCGCCTTCAAGCAACTGCGTTCCGGCGTTCCCCGAAAGGGGCTCCTGAACGTAGGTTTCGCCGCACTAACCGGACTGCTCGGCTGCTGTGCGTGGTATCTTCTATGCCTCGAAACTGGCAGATGGCACTAGGCA
>CAZUVM010000183.1:0-12400 GCA_964623885.1 uncultured Verrucomicrobiota bacterium | reverse complement strand
CGCGGTGGATAGCGCGAACAACGTTTACATCGCCGATAGCGGCCACGATTCGATCAAGAAGTGGTTCCCGGCCAGCAATGGCATGGTCACCATCTACAGTAGTCCGGGATCACGTCCGACAGGCGTCGCAGTGGATGCTGTTGGCAACGTTTACTGGGTGGAATCGGGTACTAGGTTGGTGCAAAAGTGGTCGCCGGCCAACAACACCATTACCACGCTTTTCACGGAGCCGTTCAACGAACCTCACGGCGTGGCGGTGGATGGCAGCGGCAATGTCTATGTCGCCGATTACTCCAGTACAACCTATAAATGGACAGCGGCCACCCACACCGTCAGCGCCATTAACGGTGGGCCCATCGGCGTCGCCGTCGATGGCAATGGCAATCTGTTCTTTGCCGATGCCTATGACTCGCTGATTTATGAAGTACCTCGCGCATTTGTGGACCCTACGCCCAGGTTCGAGGGCTTGTCCTCCGGTCAGGATGTGCTGTCGCCGGTTTTGCCCTCGAATGAAGACCTCCTGCCGCCCTTTGCGCCTTCAACCGATCAGCCGTGGTTGGCCATCAACGGCATCAACAACGGCGCCGTCGCATTCACCTTTTCAGCCGCTACCACCGCGCGATCTGGCGACCTGCTTCTCCTGGGCCAAAATATCGTCGTCAGCCAGGGAACCAATGCGTGGCTGGGAACAACCAACCTCACAGAAGGACCAGCCGCCGGTTCCGATTCGTTCGTGCTCGGGATAATTCCGGCTAATCGGCCATTGAATGCCGTCGCCGGCGCTGCCTGGCTGCATGTGCCCGCTTCCGGCGTCGGCGCCGGAAATGTCGTCTTCAGTTACGATGCCAATACGGGCCCAACCCGGTCAGGCACGATTATGATTGGAGGCCTAACTTTGACTGTGACCCAGGCCGGTGCCAGCTATGTCCCGGTCAGTCCGGTGACAACGCTCACCGATGCCAGTTGGGGAAACGGCGCCCCGTGCGGCATCGCGCTCGATGCCATAGGCAACGTTTACTACTGCGATACTTACAATAACGCCGTCAAGGTCTGGAGCCCGGCCAACAACCAACTCACGGTGTTGGGCTCGACGGGATTCAATCTACCTTATGCCCTGGCGGTGGATGGTATGGGCAACGTGTACATTGCCGATACCGACAACAACGTGCTCAAGGAATGGTCGCCGGCGACGAGCAATGTCACCACTGTTGTCACCGGGTTAAGCACCCCCTATGGCGTCGCGGTGGATAGCGCGAACAACGTTTACATAGGTGATAGCGGCCATGACTCCGTCAAGAAGTGGTTACCGGCAAACAATAGCTTGGTCACGATCTACAGCAATCCGGGGTCGCGGCCAACCGGTGTCGCAGTCGATGCCGCCGGCAACGTTTACTGGGTGGAGTCGGGTACGGGATTGGTGCAAGAGTGGTCGGCTATTAACAACACCGTCACAACGCTTTTTGCGGAACACTTCAACGAGCCTCACGGCGTGGCGGTGGATGGCAGCGGCAACGTTTATGTCGCCGATTATTCCAGTACAACCTATAAATGGACGGCCGCCACCCACACCGTCAGCACCCTCGCCGGCGGCACCATCGGCGTGGCCGTCGATGGCAATGACAATCTGTTCTTTGCCGATGCCTATGATTCGCTGATTTATGAAGTCCCTCGTGCATTTGTAGACCCTACGCCCAGGTTCGAAGGCTTGGCCGCCGCCCAGGATGTGCTGCCGCCGGTTTTGCCATCAAATGAAGACCTCCTGCCGCCCTTTGCGCCCTCAAGCGATCAGCCATGGCTAACCATTCCTGGCATCACCAACGGCGCCGTCGACTTCGCCTTTTCAACCGCTGCTAGCGCGCGAACTGGCAACCTGCTGCTCCTGGGCCAGCAAATACCCGTCACCCAGGGTAACCTCGCCCCAGTCATCACGTTGAACCCGACGGGAGGAATTTTTTATGCCGGACTGAATAAACAGCTAACTGTTTCGGTTTTTGGCACACCGACACTTTATTATCAATGGCGGACCAATGGTGTGCCCCTCCATGATGTAGGCAACCTTTACGGCAGCAGTACCCCGACCCTATCGATCACAAATCTGGCTGTGGCTAACTCTGGTAACTATGATGTGGTGATCACCAATGCGAGTGGCTCAGTCACCAGCGCTGTAGCCATAGTTACCGTAGGACCTGCGCCAGCATTCGGTTCTTACGCGGCAAAGGTTATTGCCTACAATCCTTTGGCTTATTGGCGCCTGAACGAGACCAACGGCACAACGGCCTATGATTACTCGGGCGGATTTAATGGCACCTATGCTGCCGCAGCCATCATGGGCGTTCCAGGACCAGACAACCCTCCTTTTCCGGGCTTCGAATCCAACAACACCGGCGTCGGCCTCGCGCATACAAATGCAGGTTCTTATGTTTCAGTTCCGTTCGGCAGCCTGGGGCTCAGCAACGTATCTTTTACAGCCTGGCTTTATCCGGTCGGCTTGCAAGACAGTTGGGCGGGAATTCTGATGACCCGCAACGGTTCAACCGACGGACCCCAAACCGGCGGCATGAGCTATAACGATCAGCAGATGCTCGCCGAAACATGGAATAACAATACCACCTGGACTTTTGTCTCCGGCCTGGTCATTCCTTCCAATACCTGGTCGCTCGTCTCCATGGTAATCTATCCTGACAAATGCATTCTCTACGTCGACAATACGAACGGGCTTAGTTCCGCGACTAATGGCATTCCTCATACGGCTCAGGTGTTCCTGAATAATTGGCGGATTGGCAACGATGCGCTCAATGATCCAGGCCGCACCTTCAATGGCGCTATCGATGAGGTCGCTGTGTTCCCATATTCATTGACTGGACCTCAAATCCAGGATCTTTTTAATGTGGCTCAGACTGCGGGCCCAGTGACCCTCAAGATCCAACGCTCGAACGGAAACGTCATGCTCACCTGGTCCACCGGAACCCTGCTGCAAGCAGATGCCGCGTCAGGCCCCTACACACCCGTGCCCGGCCATCCGGCCGCGCCTTATACGCCTCCGGCCAACGGCACAACGAAGTTTTTCCGGGTCCAGATTCAATAAACCAACAAACGGCCTGAGAGCCTGGCGCTACAGCTTTGACTCACGGGGAGCAAATGCTTGATAGGGCACTCATGGTTCTGGCGGCTGATTTCAATGGGTGAGCACGGAGGTGCCCACGACGATGTCGTTTTCCACGTCAAGCAGCGGGCTCTTGCTTGGCTGGCCGTCCAATTAAGTGGGTTGCCGGCTGGAGTCCAACGCAGTTGGTGTCCTGGCAACGGGATTGTGGTTCAATGTTTTCGGGACAAGCTCGACGAATCAAGTAGTGCTGCCGATCAACAGAGCGAATTCGAATGTGTTTTACCGGCTGGCTTATCCCTGAGGTGGTGTATCAGGTCACTAACCGCCAATGCGCCTGGCGCAAAACGGCGCGCGGGGAATCGGACAACCGTTCGTACCAGACAGTCAATAGCGTGCGATCTTCCAGTTCGACAGTGCTTGGATAACCCAAGTCGACGCTGGAGCCGTCGGAAGAAATGGTTAACGGGTTGGACCAGGAGTTTCCATGGTCCTGGCTAAGGCGGGCCTGATTGCCGAAAGGTGAACGGCGGTATCCATAAGTCATGAGCAAGTGGCCGCTGCGCAGTCGCAGCAGGAAACTGGGCAAACCCCAAACGCCGATACTACGCGGGACGGACCAGGTTTTGCCGTCGTCGCTGGATTCAGTTTGAAGAGTTTCACCGGACTCATCTTTGTTTTCGTTGCGGATATGCACCAGCAGTCGCTCGCCGGTTTCGACAGCGTGGAGTTCGTGGTATTTCCTTGGGTCGTCGTGCGGACGCGCCGGGATTTCGGCCAGCCACTGCCAGGTCTGCCCGTCATCCCGCGACTCGCAAACACCGACGCGCTCGGCGCGCGTCCACAATTCCTTGCCCGCATAGAGCAGCCGACCGTCGGCGAGTTGAATTGGGCCATGCGGGCCATTCACGGGGTGTCCTGTAGCGCGCCGACCAACTCAGGCCGCCATCGATGGAGCGCAGCATCCACTGTCCCAGACAGGCTTGGCGTTGTTCTGGCGTGAGGCGGTCCCGGGCCGCCTGCCATGAACTCAAGCGTTCCGCCGGCCACGCGCCTTTTTCATCGGTTTTCTTTTCGAGAGCTTGTTTCAGAACCGCTTCGTAGGCGAGCGAGGTGAACGTCGTCACCAGGAGCGAATCTTTGGCAGTGGCCAAAACACCTGCGTCACGGTCATCGAGCGGACTGTCGAACACCACCTGAGGCCAGCTCCAACCGTTGCCATCGTTGGCCGAAACCATGAGCTCAACGCGGCCAAACGGACAGACGTGCTGTTCGCGTCCGCCGGAATAGACCAGCACCAATTGACCGTTCCGGCGTCGCGCCAGAGTTGGCCAGCCGTGATAGTACTGCGGCTCAGGGCTAATGACACGCCGGTCAAGAACCTCGATTTGTGGTGTTGCTGGTTGAGCCCGCGAAATACTCACCAAGGCCACGGTAGAAGCTGCAGTGGACAAGCGTAGAAATTGTCTTCGGGTCATCATCAGAAGATGTTTGGCATACTGGGATAGGCACGCTTATTTAACATGCTACAAAAGGAATGAGAAGCGAAGATGCCGGCGCTTCCAGAGGTTCGAGAAACATGATCAGGGCACCGGCTTTAGGTAGCGTTCGGCGAAATCGAGGAACGCCTGCCAATCCGCCGGAAGAATTGCGTGACCGCCAGTGTGATAATGAAACCCGAGCGCGCCTGCGATGAGCGGCTTGTCGAGAGGAGGTCCCTCTTTCTCTCCGAGATCCTTTTGGCCGAGCAGGCGGTAAACAGGCCCGGCCGCCACCTCGGCCAGGAATTCGCCGCGCGGGTCCGCCCATTGGTCCTGGGTGCCACCGGTGATAAAGACCGGACGTGGCGCACTGAGCGCGATGACCATGTGCGCGTCCACCGGCATGTCGTTCCAGTGGCCCGCATACTTTTGGAAATTACCGGCAAACTGCCATGGAAAATTTGCTGCCATATCGTCGAGCGTTTCGCCGTAATCCCGGCGCGCGAGCGCGGAACCCATTTCGCCGGCACAACTGGAGAAGACCAGGGCGAAACGCGGGTCATGCGCGCCGGCCCAGAGGGCCGTCTTACCGAGGCGCGAATGGCCGATAATCGCGACTCGTTTGGCATCCACGGCCGGATCGGTCTCCAAATAATCGAGAACCCGGCCGGCGCCCCAAGCCCAAACGCTGATGGTGCCCCACTCGTCAGGGGCAGGTGTGGTTTGGCCGGGCGCCAATGCCAGTTTTCGCGCAAGGGAGATATTGTTGGTGGCGGAATCACCTTCGAATTCAGTGTATCGGACCGTGGCGTAGCCATATCCCCGGGCCAGGATATTGGTCAGTGGGCCGGTTTCGAGCAGTCGAGGGCGCCCCAACTTCGTGGACGGTGCAGTTGTGTTTCCAGGGTCGATCCCGGAAAAGGTCAGATGGAGCAGCACCGGCGCTGGAGCCTTAGCCCGTGCCGGGAGGTAAAGGAAAACGTTAATCGTTGGCGCTTCAGGATTATCGCCAAGACGGCCGACGACGTGCTTCCGTATAGCGGCGCCCTCAAGAGCGTTCGGATCGGTTTCGGCGACGGAAAAGGTTACCTTGGGAGCGCGTTCGGGAACCCGACCATAGATTTCTGTTTCGTAAAGCTTGATGATCTCAGGCCGGCGCAGTTTGAACCACTGGTCGGCCGTGCGCACCGGTTGACCATTCTGGAGAACTAGCGGGTCGGGGAGTGTGTAGGTCCCCACTTTGGCCTCATCATAGTTCGAGACGTGCCCTGTGGGCGCCCGCCGGAGCGGGTTGCCATTGGCATCGGTCCGCGGCAGCGCGCCACCTACTGCCGGGCCGCGCGCAGCGGAGCTGTTCGTTGAAGGACCTGATTCAACTGCCGCCCGGGAAAAATATGCGAGGAGTACCAGTCCGAGAACGATGCACATTTGTGACTTCGTATTCATAGTGCCTTCAGGGCGTTTATATAGTCCTCAACCGAGCGCCGCAATGACGGAAAGCTGGTTCTCCTGGAAAGGTCGATCGCACTCGACCGAATTGTCGTCCCGGATTATCCTTTCGCATCGTGCACAAAGCGGTTTTTGAGACCCTGGCGGAAGCTGCGCGACGGCGCGAGCCGGTCGTATTGGGGATCATCTCGGGAGTGAAAGGATCCAGTCCGCAGAAGATCGGCGCTAAAGCATTGTTTTTCAGCGATGGGCGGATTGAAGGCACACTTGGCGGCGGGTGCCTGGAAGCAGAAATCCAACAACGGGCATTGCAATCGCTGCGGACGGGCGAGCCGGCTGAATTCGATCTACTCCTGGATCATGATTTTGGCTGGGACGACGGGCTGGTATGCGGAGGAAAAGTGGTGGGAGCGATTTTGCCGAACGCACAGGCCATGGGAGAGGAGTTTTGGCGCGAGCTCGCGGAGCGCAAGACGAGATTGGATTGGGGCGTAACGGCGGGATTTGCGATTCAAGGGATAAACCATCAAGCGGAGCCGGACGCGGCCAACGAGGCTTGGTTGTACCGGGAAACGGTGACGCCGCCTTGCGCCCTATGGATTGCCGGCGCCGGGCACATCGCGCAGGCGGTGGCGCCGCTTGCTTTGCAACTGGATTTCGGGGTGACGGTGTTCGACGACCGTCCGGCGCTGGCGAATCATCGGTTTTTTCCGCCGGCAGTAGCATTACGAGCCGAGGTTTGGGAGAAGCTTTTGGCGGAGCCGCTACCGGACACGCCGAGCTTTGGGTTGATTGTGACGCGCGGGCATCGGCATGACGCACTGGTGCTGCGAGACTGGATTCACAAGCCGTTCCGCTTCCTTGGGATGATTGGCAGTTCGCGCAAAGCGCGGACCATTTTCGAACATTTCGAGCAGGAAGGGCTGGCGACCCCAGAGGAGTTGAAACGCGTTGTGTGTCCGGTTGGCATCAAGATTCGGTGCCGGAGCGTAATGGAAATTGCGGTCAGCATTATGGCGCAGTTTGTCGATAAGCGTGCGGAAGTGGCGGAACAAGCAGAACAGCGCCCATAGCGGAATTAGAAAGGGGACGCCGGGGACGACGTCCCTACCACGAGAGCTGATGGCGGTGGATCGGGTTGGTCACCGTAGATGCGTTTGAGATCCGCCAAAGCGGTAGCATGGAACGAGGGTTCGGTTTGGGGCTGCGCCGAATCGATGCCGGTAGCCAGCCGGCCAAGATCGTGCCCAAGGTCGATCATGCTCAGCAGTTGGCTAAGGCTCACCCGGTCGTAGCGGCGTCGGGCTTTAAATCGTCGCATCGCGTCGCTTCCGATATCGAACCAGAGACGGCACGAAGCCAATTCGCGTTCGACCGCTCGCCGGGTGCGCGGTGGAGGAAGTGGCGGCGGGTCAGGTTCCGGCACCGGTTTGGGTTCGGTGCCATAGACTTTGGCAATGGCCTGGTTGCAGGCCTCATCCCAGCGGCGACGGGCCTCGCGCTCGCGGCGCTCGCGTTCGACCACCGCCGAATTGAAGTGAGATGGGGACAGCCGGGCAAGGCAACGATGGGCGCGAATGGCGCGCCGGAAACAGGCAAGCGCAGTGGCGAGATCGTTGGGCGCGCGCCAGCGCGTGCGGATGGCGGAACGCATGACACGCCGGAGCGCTAAACGCGCCGTCCGTCGCAAGATGCGGCGGTGTTTGTGCATTGGCATAAGAGCCCGGGGCAGCGGCAACAGTTTTGCGGGCGCAGAACGCAGGGCCTCTTCTCCCCCGGCCCCTCTCCTCCTGAGGAGGAGAGGGGATATGTTTTCGGCCTGCCTATCAACCGGAGGTCTCTGCTCCCGCCTTCGCTCGGTGCGACCACCGGCTACCTTCTGCAACCCCGACGGGTTGAGCTTAACCGTTTCTTTACTATTTCTTAACCAAGAATCGTTTTTTCGGGCGGTAAAGTTAGTCAGCCTTTCCAGTCCTCGACCTGGTCGTGGTATTCTTCGTCAGGGATCTCGCCGACCGGCGAGGTAAACTGGACCGGGCCGGCGGTCTGCTGAATTTGCCGGCGCAAATTCCGGGCTACCGAATAGAGCTGGGTGGTCGAGAGATCTTTAACATCGCGCGTGGCCAACTCGGCCTCGATCTTGTGGAGGTGTTCCCCGAGCGAGTTGAGCCGGTCGGAAACGGAGGAGAGCCACTGATCGGCTAGGGCTTCCAATTCGACCGCCCGCAGGTTCTGGATCTGAAACTGGTGCTTTCGGCTCCAGTTAATGAGAGTGGGCTTGGAGACTTTCAGCTCGGTTGCGATTCGAGCAAAGGTCCAACCCTGAGAGCGGAGTTCAACGAACCGCTGAACCGTCTTATCATCGTGCATCTATGGTCCTTTCGTGACCCGGTGTCGTTCAGGTGAGCCGCGGCCGTTGACTCGGCGCGCGGACCTGAAGGACAATTGTTAAACCGTCGGTTTCCCTGCCCAGAAAAACTCGGCAGGCCTAAGCTGGATATTCGGGATTAAAAGGATTTGATGGATTCAGCGGATTAGATGATAAATTAGATAGATTAGAAGTGTTTAATATATTTCAGCTTGTGAGAAGCTTAGATTTTCGCAGCTAATCGGTCAAGTAGGAATTGAAAAATCTTTTTGATGTAGAACGATCGCGATAAAAGGGGGCGGCTCGCTGAGGCGCGACTTGCAAAGAAGATGCATTCGCGACGCGTTGATCACCGTGGCAGACGCTTTTTGTTTCATGCAAACATCAATTGTTGGGTGTGGCTCGGTTTCTTACGAAAGTCGACGTGACAGCGGGGTGCGGACCGCACATTTTTGTAAGATCCGTCCTCTTTCATCCGTATTAGCCATTGTGACTCTTTCTTGAGCTTCACCAAGCGTGTTGATCTCGATGAGCAAGCCGCT
The DNA here is from genome assembly GCA_964623885.1 of uncultured Verrucomicrobiota bacterium. Classification (GTDB taxonomy): domain Bacteria; phylum Verrucomicrobiota; class Verrucomicrobiia; order Limisphaerales; family UBA8199; genus CAZUVM01. Next base: position 3,457 of record CAZUVM010000183.1, on the reverse strand, counting down.
CGCACAAGTCGATTGGGAACAACTGGCGCGCGACGCGAAGTTCCGCCCAGCGGACATGGCTGCGCTCTGCTCCATTTCCCTTCGGCAGCTCGAGAGATTCTTTGCTCACCACCGCCAGCAGACGGTCCGTGCCTGGGCCAGGACCCTCCGCTGCCGGGCTGCTCGCGACCTGATTTCCCAAGGTTGGTCCAACGCCGCCGTGGCGCACGAACTCGGCTTTGGCAACGAATCCCACTTGTGCCATGAGTTCAAAGAATTCTACGCGGCTAGCCCGCAAACTTTCGCGCCCACTTACCGTCAACCTGTAAAGTGTCGCGCGTCGACAATTTTGTCGCGATTAGACAATAAGTGAGGCTTGAAAGCCGGATTAGCGGGGCTCAAGTTCCCCGACAAGCCCTGGGAAATCTCTCTGGAACGGACCGTTCGGCATTTCAGTGGGACAACATTTTGGCCTATGCTTATGAAAGAAACCTGCCTTTTGGATCACCGTATTGCCATGCTCTTGCGTTGCTGCCGCCCCGCACTTCAACCGCGCGCTAATTCTCCGCGCGCGACTCCTGCAGCGTATCTTTTGCTTCTCGCGGTTTGTTCTTCCGTCCTCACTTGGAAGGCCGCGGGCGCCGCTGTCGATTCGGGCCAGACAGTCGCGGCCTATGTCTCCACAGCGACTATTTTAGACCGCCCACTCGTGTTCATCGGGGATACACCGCCGCCTCAAGCCGAAACCGAGGTGCTCTGGGATTCACTCGAGAGCATCCGGACCAATCAATGGCCGGCCAGTCTTTCCGCTGCGGAGGGCTTTCTCTCGTCGTATCCGCAGTCAGGCTGGGTGCCCTCGCTTCGAAGTCTGCTCGCCCAGGCGTACCACGAGGCCGGTCGCGATACGCTGGCATTGCAGCATTGGCAAATCGCCTGGAACACCACACAAACGTCCAACAGTGGGCCGGCCAAGCTCGTCGGCGACTATACGCTGGCTCACTGGAGCCGGCTCCTGGCGAGCCTGGGTCGTTACGAGGCCCTGGTCGCACTCCGTCAGCAGAACGGTGGGCGTGTCCTCGATCGCGGCCCCCTCTCTCAGATGTGGGGGCGCACTGGCGAAGCGATCGCGCATATGAAGCTCCAGCCCGGTTTGTCTTACCGGTGCGGCACCTTCGCGCTCTGCAATGTGGCGCGCGCTCTGAACCTGAAGTTCAACAGTGGCGCAATTCTCGCTGTGCCGTCACCGACCAATGGCTTCTCCATGGCCACCTTGGCAAACCTTTCCACTGAACACGGCCTGGGTCTCGTGCCGGTCGTGCGCCAATCGAGTGCTCTAATCCCGGTCCCGTCGGTGATTCATTGGTCGCAGAACCACTACGCCGCTATCGTCGCGCAACGCGGGGACTTATACCGCGTCGATGATCCCACATTCGGCCGGTCCCGCTGGATGGTCGGCGATGTCATTAATGCAGAGGCCAGCGGCTACTTCATGGTCGTGTCGACGAATATTCCCTCAGGATTCACTCCCCTGAGCACCGATCAGGCTGCGGTTGTTCTCGGCCAGGGCATGCCTGATTTTTTCGAAGATGCCGACGACCAATGCTGCGAGTGCGATGGCACCTGTCCGCCGGGCGGCAACGCCCTCGCCGGGGAACCCGGGCGTGGGGGTGGATCCGGGGCTGGCGGCTCCGGCCTCCTTGGCCACGGAGGTGGAGGCTGCGGCGGGTGCAGTCTTTTCGGAATGGCCGGCTTTAGGATTTCTGAACCTTATATCAACATTTGGTCTGACGACGAACCACTGGCCTACCAGCCGCCGTTCGGCCCCAGACTCTCTCTGCTTCTCAGCTACAAACAGCGCGAGGAGGACCAGCCGTTTGTGAGCGACGGCGGCTGCTTCGGCAGCAACTGGGGCTGCTCCTGGCTGGGCCTAATCGACTCAGCCGATTACAACCGCTACGGCACGTTTGATTTTACCATATACTACCCCCGTGGGGGCCTTTACAACTTCAACAACGCCGAGGTCATCGCCACCAACTACTTCAACAGCCTCAAACTGGTGGCTGCCACCAACAATTCGGGGGTCCTTACCAACCTTCTGATTCTGCGCCCCGATGGCGGCATGGACGTTTATGGATTCTCCCCGACTAATTGGGACGGCACCCCGTACCGGTACCACTACCTCTCGCAAAAAATCTCACCGGAAGGTTTCGCCACGAGCTTCTACTACGCCGCGTACAACCCTACCGACATCGTTATCAAGTTGGCCAACGTCGTGGACCCTAACGGTGGTACTAATTCAATATACTATCAAACGAATGGTGACTACACGAACTTCATTAATGAGGTGAGCGATCCGTTCGGGCGCAGCGCGTTTTTCTACTACGACACCAATGGTCTCCTGACGAGCATCACGGACGAGATCGGCCTGACCAGTTCCTTCCTATACGATCAGAACGGGTGGCTGACCAATCTTACGACCCCGTACGGCGTCACCTCCTTCGCTCCAGTCGACATGCCCACTGGGGGCGAGGGCTGCAATCCCGACCGCAGCGTAGATATCACCCAGCCTGACCTCGGCCACCAGCTCTATGCCTTTGTTGGCGCGCCGCCCTATGAACCCTCGGCCTTCGACGACAGCCTCGTACCAACGAACACGCCGATCGGCACCCTCGACAACGCGCCGAATGACCGTAACAGCTACTACTGGGGACCGCTGCAGTACTCCGCTCTGTCCACTAACGTAGTGAATTACCTCACCAGCTCGGACTTCCTTCGAGCCAGGATGCGCCATTGGCTCGTTACGGACCGCCGAATTGACACTCTCTCCATCCAGCGGGAGCCCAGCCCTGACGGAACAATCATGGGCCAGCTAACGTGGTATGATTATGCCGACAAAGGCACCACCAACGGCTCGGGCGATCACATCCTGCCGTGGGTCCTTGCTCAAGTATTGCCTGACGGCTCAACCTGGTACCAGTTCACGGAGAGGGACGGCTGGTTCAAGCCGACCAACACCATCAGCACTTACACAACCAGCTCGGGCGTTATCGCCCTGCGCACCAACGTCAATGTTTACGCCACGAATGGCGTCGACCTGGCTGCCACCATAGAGGCCGACGGCTCGACCAATGGTTACGCGTACAACTCCAATCACCAGGTCACGGGAATAACGAATGCCGTGGGCGATATCACCGCTTACTCCTACAACGGCAACGGCCAACTTGCCAGAATCAGCAGCGCGGCAGGTCTGACCACAGTCAATACGTACTTTGGCAGCGGCCCTACCGCGAATTGGCTCCAACAAACGGCCGATATCGAAATCAAGCGCACCAATTCGTTCACCTACTACAATAACGGCCTCGTCTACAGCCACACCGACGAGCGCGGCCTCACCACTACGAACTATTGGGACAACCTCCAGCGCGTCACCGGCACCGTCTTCCCGGACAACACGACCATTTCGAACGTCTACACCTAC
>CAZUVM010000182.1:0-13189 GCA_964623885.1 uncultured Verrucomicrobiota bacterium | reverse complement strand
CCGCAGGGCTGAGTTCTGGCGGGTGGCTAGCGTTGTTGCTCCTCGGTCACAGAGCGCAGGGCTATGCTCCCTCGTCGCGCCTAGCCAGCCACCCGCCAGAGCTCAGCGCACCCATTCCCTATTTATGAGATGGGTTCTAGTAGACAAAATGTTGAAACAGTTGGAGGAACGCAGCCATGGTTCCACACCGGGCTAAAGCCCGGTGTTAATGGGAGGTGTAAACGGCGGTCCTGGTACTTTAAATCGCGCCAGTTGGGACAGAGAAAAGTCGTTTCCTGAGGCGGGCGAGTGTTTTATAAGTGCCGGGTGTCCACGCCATCACATTACATCCACGGCACGGATCCGGAGGAGCAGAAGCGCTTAACGCTGCTCAACACGGTATTGCTCAACGATGGATGTCTCAAAGAGCTAAACCTGAAAGGTGGAGAAAAGGTGCTCGATGTAGGCAGCGGGCTTGGACAGTTTTCGCGGGCAATGGCGAGGGTAGCCGGGACCAGGGTGGTGGGAATCGAACGGAGCGATGAGCAGATAGCACAGGCGGTTCAGCAGGCAAAAGCCGATGGAGAAGAGGGTTTGGTAGAGTTTCGAGCAGGTGACGCTCGGCAGTTGCCGCTGGAAGAAGCAGAATGGCGAACATTTGATGTGGCGCACACGCGGTTCGTGCTCGAGCATGTACCGGACCCGCTAAACGTGGTGAAGCAGATGGTGCGGGCAGTGAAACCTGGAGGCCGTGTGCTGCTGGCGGATGACGATCATGATGTGCTGAGAATGTATCCGGAGATTCCTGGCTTTATGCAGTTATGGGAGGCGTATATGCAAACGTACCGCGAGCTAGGCAATGATCCTTTTATTGGGCGCAAGCTGCCGGCGCTTCTAAGCGAGGCAGGGACGAAGCCGGTGCGCACAACCTGGGTGTTCTTTGGCTCTTGTCATGGGCACCCGCACTTCAATGTGTACGTAGACAATTTGATCAAGGTCATCCAGGGTGCCCGGGACCAAATTCTCAAAGATGGCTTGTTCAATGCATCGAGCTTTGATCAGGTCGTTGGTTCCTTCGGGCAGTGGCGCCGGGAACCTGGAGCAGCGCTATGGTACTCGGTTTGTTGGGCAGAAGGCAGGCGAGTAGATTGAGTCACGGCCGGCTGGAATGGTTGTGGGGTCTTCGGGGAGCGCGCCCGCCCTCGGGTGCTGCCGACCGGCGCCCTCGCCGGTTGGGTGTTGTCGGCCTTGGCTCACCTACTAATGAGCAGAACTGGTGAAGCGAGAATGCGGTTGGCGAGGGTGCCAACCGTTGCGCCCGAGGCGGCCGCGATCCCCTTCCCTTGTATTGTGTTCAGGCTCATTTCAACTCAGTGGGAGCGAGGTGTCGAAGTCGCGCGACGATGTCCGGATATTGCGCGGCGAGGTTAGTGCGCTCGGATGGATCAGCGGGAATATTGGCGAGATACCAATGTTGCTCGAAAAGATCGATTTTGTCGGGCTTAGCGGGATCAATCGGATCGTGCAGGAGTTTCCAGTCACCCTGGCGGACAGCCCACTGACGGCCCACTTGCCATTGGAGCGCGTCGTGCGGACTGGGTGCGGTTGGGGAGCGGATGACGGGCAAGAGGCTGCGACCGTCGAGTTTAGTTTTCGGCAAGGGTAGGTTGCAGAGCTCGGCCAATGTAGGCAACCAATCGCAGCCGTGGGCGATCTGGTTGCGAACGGCGCCTTCCGGGAGATGACGAGGCCAGGAGATAATGGCCGGAAGTCGAATGCCACCTTCGAAGAGACTGAACTTGGCGCCGCGATAGGGGCCGCTGTTGCCGCCACCGCCGTGAGCCCGGGCTTCCGTTGAATGACCGTTGTCGGATTGATAAATGATGATCGTACGATCGCGTAGCTTCGCGTCGGCCAAAAACTTCAACAGGAGCTGGATGCGTTCGTCGAGCGTGTTCACGAAAGCCGCGTACAGATTTCTCGGATACGGCGTGTGCTTCGAGTTGTAATAGTCGAGCCATTTCGGGTCACCCTGATACGGGTAGTGCGGCATGTTGATGGCAAAGTAGAGAAAGAAAGGCTTGTCCTTGTGCGAATTGATGAACGCTTCGGATTTTTCAAGCATCAGGTCAGGAAAATAGTGGCCTGGAAAACGGACCCGCCGGTTGTTTTCCCAAAGATCGTGGCGATTGGCGCCGTCCCAATAGAAAAAGTGCGAGTAGTTGTCGATGCATCCATCCATGAACCCAAAGGAGTAGTCGAAACCATGATCGAGCGGGCGATGGCCTTTGCTGTAGCCGAGGTGCCATTTGCCGACATGCGCCGTTGCGTAGCCGGCATCGCGGAACATGTTGGCCATCGTGGCCGCATCAGCAGACAGCCCAGTGCCGGTGAAGGTGTCGAGCTGATCGTCAGACTCGCTTGGAGGCGAGGGGGCATTGTTGGGCATGCCGACCAGCCACGGATAGCGGCCGGTCAAAAGCGCGGCGCGGGACGGTGAACAAACAGGTGCCGCCGAATAGAATTGTGTGAACCGGACACCTTGAGATGCGAGTGAATCCACCGCGGGAGTGACCAGATCGGTCGCGCCATAGCACCCGGCGTCAATACTGCCGAGGTCGTCGGACAAGATGACGATAACATTGGGTTTGAGGTCGGCGGCGAAGAAAGAGCCTGGAGAAGTCATGCGCAGGAGGAAGAGGACGCAGACCAGCAGGAACAAGGGGCGTTTCGTAGAGCTCATTCGGTGGTTGAAATAAATGCGCGAACGACACGTGACCGGCAAGAAGGATGTGAATGGGTTAGGGAGAGGAGAGCAGAGATTACGATTACGATTATGAGCAAGATTAAGAGTGAAGAAGAAGCAGGATGGCCATGCCGGCGATGCTCGTGAGAATTGTGATCGGAATGCCATAGCGCGCGTAGTCCCAGAACCCGATCTCTGTGTGGGCCCGGGCGGATTCGAGAACTATGATGTTTGCGACCGAGCCGAGGATAGTGAGATTGCCGGCAAAGGTGGTGGCCAGGGCCATAACTTTCCACATCAGCTCCGGATGGGCAAAATTATTGATCCATTTGCCGGCGACCAAAACGAACGGGACGTTGGAGAAAACGTTTGAGCCGAGTTCGGAGAACCAAGCGAAGTTCCAGGCCTGGCTCGCGACCGAATGACCAAATACTCCCTGAACGCCGTGGAAGATTTGGTCGGGCAAACCGGTGCCGCTGAGACCCTCCACAACGATAAAAAGAGCGGCGAAAAAGACCAGGAGGTGCCAATCGACGAGTTTTAAAACAGGATGGGTGTCACGGCGGGCGGCAACCATGATCAACGCGCCGCCGGCGAGCGCGGTCCAGGGAAGATTGAGTCCTACCAGGAAGCCGACGAAGACCAAGCCCAAAATGGAAAACGTGAGGGCGAGCAACGCGCGATCGAATTGACGGGGCTCGGATTCGGGTCGTTGGATGGCAGCCGCGCGAAGATCTTTGCGGAAACCGATCCGAAGCACCGCGTATTGCACAATCAGCCCGACCATCGCAACCGGCAGCAGCGAGACGGAGAATCGGAGGAATGGAATTCGCGACAGGTGGCCGATAATCATGTTTTGCGGGTTGCCGACGAGTGTCGCGACGCTGCCCAGGTTGGCGCTCATGGCGAGTGCCAGCAGGTAGGGCTTGAGCGGCAGATTTCCGCGGACCATAACCGCGACGACCAGCGGCGTAAGCATGAGACATACAATGTCGTTGACGAGCAGGGCCGAGAGGATTCCCGAGGTGCAGATCAAATAAACCAAAAGTGCATGAGGTGTCCGGGCGCGGCGCAGGATCCAATCGGCAGCCCAATCGAAGAAGCCGCCGAGGTACAGATAGGCGGAAATGATCATCATGCCGAGCAACAGGACGAGCGTGTCGTAATCGACAGCGCGGTAAGCCTGTTCGGGGGTCATGACGCCCAAGGCGACCATCAGGACCGAACCGAGGAGCGCGGCGGCTGGACGATTCAGTGGGAGGATCTTTAACTGACGCCCGCTGATGAGCAGGTAAGTGCCGCTGAATATCAGAATGGCGACCAGTTCCTTGTGGTGAGCGAACATAGCGGGCCGAGTGACTCACGCCGTAGTTTTAATTCACCATTCGAACGGGAATGCCTTTTTCCGCGAGGTAGCTTTTGACATTGCCGACGGTGTATTTGCCAAAATGAAAAACACTGGCGGCGAGGACGGCATCGGCTCTGCCTTCCAGCAGGACATCGGCCATATGTTCGAGTGTGCCGGCGCCTCCACTGGCCACGACAGGGACTCCTACGGCTTCGCTGACCCGGCGGGTGATTGCGAGATCAAAACCGGCTTTGGTTCCGTCGGCATCGATGCTGTTAAGGACAATTTCGCCCGCACCGAGCGCGACGGCGCGCCGGGCCCAATCAACGGCATCGAGACCTGTTGGTTTGCGGCCTCCATGGGAGAAGACTTCCCATTTGTCAGGGCCGGTTTTTTTAGCATCGATGGAGACGACAATGCATTGGCTGCCGAATTTCTCGGCGCCGGCATGGATAAGATCGGGGCTGGCGAGCGCGGAAGAGTTGATGCTGATTTTGTCAGCGCCGGCGCGGAGCATGGTATACATGTCATCCACGGTACGGAGACCACCGCCAACGGTCAGCGGCATAAAGCACTCGTTCGCGGTCCGCTCGATCACATCGACCATGGTGGCGCGACCGTGAGCGGTCGCGGTAATGTCGAAAAAAACCATTTCGTCGGCGCCTTGCTCATTGTAGCGAAGCGCGAGCGTGACGGGATCGCCTACGTTGCGCAACTCGCCGGCTTCCGCGCGGCCGAACTTTTCACCGCGTGTGACCTGGCCGGCGTGGACGTCGAGGCAGGGGATGACGCGTTTAGCCATCATGCGCGGAGGATGAAAGCGGTTTAGGTGAAAGGAGGCAATGCTTTTAAGGATCCGAACCACAAACATTCGGCATTTAACATTGATTAGAGCCTCCTCACGGCCGTGTTGCCCAAATCGCGTGTGCTCTCATTAACACCTCGCTTCAGCGAGGTGCTCCGTGTCAGCTCGGAGGTGCCAAATGCTAATGCAAAATCCGGGTTGAAACGGTTGCCTCTCCACCTCGGCCGCTAATCACCCCGCTGAAGCGGGGTGTTAATGACACCGAGATTGTGTTTGGGCATCACACCCTCACGTCGGCTCCTGCAACCAAGTTGGTCCTACACCGCAACGGTTTCGCGGCGGGTGATCCAGTCGTAACCTTTTTCCTCCAACTCGAGAGCCAGCTCTTTGCCGCCGGTTCGGACGATGCGGCCATCGACCAGCACATGAACAAAATCCGGCACAATATAATTCAACAGGCGCTGGTAGTGAGTGATGACGAGTTGCCCGCTATCGGGCCGGCGCAGCTTGTTGACGCCATGGGAAACAATCTTAAGCGCATCAATGTCCAGGCCGGAATCGGTTTCGTCGAGGACAGCAAGTTTAGGTTCGAGCACAGCCATCTGGAAGATCTCGTTGCGCTTCTTTTCGCCGCCCGAGAAACCTTCGTTGACCGATCGGCGCAGGAGGTCCTCGCTGAGCTCGAGGAGCTTCATTTTGTCTTTAACCAGGACGAGGAACTCCATGGCATCGAGTTCGGACAGTCCGTGATGCTTGCGGATCTCATTCAACGCGGCCTTGAGGAAGACCGTGCTGTTGACGCCGGGGATCTCGACGGGATATTGAAAAGCCAGGAAAAGGCCTTCGCGAGCGCGCTCCTCAGGATCGAGATCGAGCAGGTCTTTGCCGTCATAAAGGACCTGGCCGGAAGTGACATCGTAACCTTCGCGTCCGGCCAGGATGGCCGCCAGGGTGCTTTTGCCGCTGCCGTTCGGGCCCATGATGGCATGGACTTCCCCAGGCGAGATCGTGAGATTAATGCCCTTGAGGATGTGCTTATCGTCAACGCCGGCGTTGAGATCTTTGATTTCGAGGATGGGTTGGCTCATTTCCAGTAATTGTTAACAACAAAGTAACGAAGTGACAAAGCAGCGTTGGTACGCAATTCAATCATTGGTCTGTGCTCCTGTGCCTGGTTTATCCGACGCTTCCTTCCAGGCTGACGCCGAGAAGCTTCTGCGCTTCGACGGCGAATTCCATCGGGAGTTCGCGGAACACTTCTTTGCAGAAGCCGTTGACAATCATGTTAACGGCGTCCTGCGTCGCCAGGCCGCGCTGGTTGCAGTAAAAAATCTGGTCTTCGCCGATTTTCGAAGTGGAGGCCTCATGCTCGACACGAGAGGAGGTGTTTTTAACCTCGATGTAGGGGAAAGTATGCGCGCCGCATTTGTTTCCCAGGAGCAGTGAATCGCACTGAGAAAAGTTGCGGGCATTAGTGGCGCTCTTTTGGATCTTCACGAGGCCGCGGTAACTATTTTGGCCATGGCCGGCGGAGATGCCCTTCGAAACGATAGTGCTGCGGGTGTTCTTACCGATGTGCACCATCTTCGTGCCCGTATCTGCCTGTTGATAATTGTTCGTTACGGCTACTGAGTAAAACTCCCCGATGGCATTTTCGCCTTGCAGGATGCAACTGGGGTATTTCCAAGTAATAGCGGAACCGGTCTCGACTTGTGTCCAGGAAATCTTCGAATTGCGTCCTTTGCAAAGGCCGCGTTTGGTGACGAAATTATAGATGCCGCCCTTGCCGTGTTCATCTCCGGGATACCAGTTTTGGACCGTGGAGTATTTGATTTGGGCATCATCGAGAGCGATCAACTCGACCACCGCGGCGTGGAGCTGGTGCTCGTCACGCATGGGAGCCGTGCAGCCCTCGAGGTAGCTGACCGAGGCACCTTCCTCGGCGATAATCAGCGTGCGCTCGAACTGGCCGGTATTGGCGGCGTTGATGCGGAAATAAGTCGAGAGCTCCATCGGGCATTTCACGCCCTTGGGGATGAAACAAAACGAGCCGTCACTGAACACGGCGGAGTTGAGCGCGGCGAAATAATTGTCCGTGTAAGGAACCACCATACCCAGGTACTTCTTTACGAGCTCGGGATGTTCCTGAACCGCTTCAGTGAACGAACAAAAGATGATGCCCTTGTCGGCGAGCTGTTTCTTGAAGGTGGTGCCGACCGAGACGCTGTCAAACACCGCGTCCACGGCGACCCCGGCGAGACGTTCGCGTTCTTTCAGCGGTATTCCGAGCTTCTCGTAGGTCTCGAGCAATTTAGGATCAACCTCATCGAGGCTCTTGGGACCATCGCCTTTTTTCTTCGGCGCGGAATAATAAACCGAGTTCTGGTAATCGATGGGAGGATAATGCACGTGGGGCCAGTTCGGCTCCTTCATGGTTAGCCAATGGCGGTACGCCTTGAGACGCCATTCGAGCATGAACGGGGGTTCCTTTTTCTTGGCGGAGATGAGGCGGATGATGTCCTCATTCAGCCCCGGCGGCGCGGCGTCCGCCTCGACGTCGGTGTAGAAGCCGTACTTGTACTCCTTTTTAACCAGGCTCTCGATTGTCTCAGTGGCAGTACTCATCCAAAAAAGGTTGCAGAATTTACAAGGCTAAAAACCGATGTCTACCGTCTAGGGGCGCGTGGTTTGTCTTGGACGCCCCCGTTTGAGCAGCCGGGGCAGCGGCCATGTATGGTAACATCAAATCGTTGGGCTCGAAAGCCTCGCGGCAAAGGCAAGGCGTGCTCCGGCGGCAATGCGATGTCAAACACGCTCGCGCAATTGTCGCAGTAGAAATGGCAATGTTCCTGCATGTTCGGGCAAAAGCGAGCCGCGCCACGTTCTACGGTAACCTGACGAGCCAGGCCGGAGCAAACCAGCGCCTCGAGACAGTTGTAAACAGTGGCCATAGAGATTCCCGGCATGGCGCGTTTAGACCGGATGAAAACTTCTTCGGCGGTCGGGTGATCGCGCTTCTGCAGGAGCACAGCATAGACGTGCTGGCGTTGCGGCGTAAAACGAAAACCACTCGTAGCCAACCGTTCGTTGAGACGGTCCTTCGACCGTTGTTTCTCTATGACACCCATCACTCGAAGCGTACAGTAGCGTCCGAGCCCGGCCCTGTCAATATTTGGAATAATTCTAAATCAGCGCGGGAGATAGTGCCGGCGGAATTGGGCCGGGCCCCGGCTATCCAGATCCAGCTCCGCGGTCAGGTAGCCCCCATCTTTGAGCAGCTCAATGCCCGCGAGCGATGGACAAAGCCGCACATTGAAGGGCCGCCATTGGCGAGCCTGGCGCAAGGCGGCGGTGAAGCGTTTGGCGGTGTGGCCCAGAAATGTGATGCGCGGCATGCCCGCCAGCCGGCGGCTCTTCCAGAAAATCAGCGGTGAGTGCATGTGGCCAATAATAGTTTGCTCGATTTGGCCGATCCGCCGCTGAATTTCCGATTCAGCCCACAGGAAAGGCAGCGCGGTGGGGTCGTGGCAAAACAGCAATACCCTTTGTTCCGGGCGCAGGGCCCCGAAGGCTTGGCGGAGCGCGCATAAATGTAAGTCGCGCAGCTTTGTCCATTCGGTGCGCTCGGCAACCAAGGTGTCGGGTTCGAAGACCGGGAAGGCCACCAGCGACGAAACCAGGCCAATCAAGACGTAGCGACCGAGATTAAGTTGCCAGAACGGCTGCAAGCCTAAATCGTCCTGAGCACGATGGAAACTGGCCAACCGCATCCCGCCTTGCTCGCCGAAGAAGCTGATCTTTCCGAGTTCATGGTCGCCGAAACTGGCAAAGAACCGAGCGCCGAACTTCTCGCGCAGTTTGCCGAGACATTCGTGCACGCTTTGGCAAGCGGCGTCGTCGCTGACACCAATGAAGGCGGAGTTGCACGAATAGTCGCCGTTGGCGATCACGTAGTCCGCTTGGACGCATTGGGTGATAAAGCGATCGAGCAGATCGTTGTGCCCCATGGGTTGGCGCATCCAGAAAAAATGGCGATAGATGCGGACGAGGAAACGCAGCAAGGGATTGGGGATGCCGGCGAATTCGTATTCTTCGCCGCGCGCTTGTTCAGCGGCGCTGGCGTAATGAATATCGCTGACAATGCCAAGGGTGACGGTCTGAGCCATGCGGAGGGCGACGCTTAGGCGCTATGCTAAAGCCTGCTGCAAAAGTGCTGGGAAGACCGAAACGCGAATCGATGGGCGTTGGCGTTTTTTTCGGACTTCGAATTTCGGAGTTCTTTCGGCCCTCGGGGATTCGGCCTTCGGATTTCAGGGCTGCAGATCACTTGCAACAGGACTTAAATGCGCGTGGGAGGTCCTTGCCCCATGGCGAGGGGAAGGGCGATGAAGAAGGACGTGCCTTTGCCGGGTTGGCTTTCAACCGTGAGCACGCCGCGGTGCTCCTGGATAATGCGTTTGGTGACTGCCAGGCCCAATCCTGTTCCGCTTGATTTGGTAGTGAAGAACGGTTCGAAAAGACGATCAAGGTGCTCGCCCGGGATGCCGATGCCATCATCCGCGATCGTGATTCGAATTTCAGAACTCGGCTGCGTGCCGGTGTTCTGCGAATCTTGGACATTTTCCGTAATCACACTAAGTTTTCCCTCCGGGGCCAGGGCTTCGAGAGCGTTGAGGAGGAGATTCATGAAAGCCTGCAGCAGTTCTCCTTCATCAGCGGTGACCAGGTCGGAGGCAGCGTTCATCCGGCGGTCGAGGCCAATACCGCGGTTTTCAAGCTGGGGTTGTAGCAAGCGCAGAGCGTGTTCCAGAGAGTCGTGCACATGGACGTCAGCAAAGTTGGGGCGGGCGGGTCGAGCGAACTTCAGCAGGCGGGCCACAATGGCATCGATGCGGGCTAACTCACGGCGGACCACATCGGTCAGTTCCGCTTTGGGGTTTTTTTCGAGCAGCAGATCCACAAAGGTTCGGCCGGCCACGAGGGCATTTTTTATTTCGTGAGCCATGCTGGCGGCCAGGGTGCCAAGATTGGCGAGGCGGTCGAGCCGCTGCAGCCGCTCTTCACATTCGCGAAGAGCCGTTGAGTCCGCCAGCAACAGTATCACGCCGGAAGTATTCCCATCTCGACCGACTGGAAACGCGCTCACCTCGAGACCGCGGTGCGTTGCATCCGCAGCGGCAAATTGGATTGTGCGGTGAGGCAAAGGGCCGGACTTCAGCGCCAGATTTGCGACCTCTACCAGGGAAGCAGGAAGCTTTTCCCAGGATTGCTGTGGTGATTGAGGCGACAGGCCCAACAGCAGACAAGCGTCCGGACTTAAAGTCGCCGACTTGGAATCGGGATCGATGAAAACAGCGCCGCCGCTCAAGCAACCGCGCAAAGCGGATGCAAGCCCGATACCCTCATAGCCCTGTCCAGTCCTGCCTGGCGCGTTCATCAAGTTCTCCGCGAACGAGAATTGGCAGTGTGCACCCGGGACTGCGGGAGAGCCTGCTTGCGGCCTTAAGCAGTCGGGCGGGTGTTAGCACTTGGATGAACCGAGAACCTGGCGAATGCCAGCTCCGCTAACCGTTGGAAGCCCCGGTATAACGTCTCAGTACCAATCGCCACGGAATGATTGAGGTTAGTCTTTCACGCAGTTGCGGGCAAGAAGAATCCCAAGGTCAACTCTGCAGCAATTCCCGCGTCTTCTGCTCCGGATCGCCTCGCATGAGTGATTCGCCAACCAAAACGGCGCGCGCCCCGCAACATGCCATGCGCTGGACATCGGCGCGGCTGTGAATCCCGCTTTCAGTGACAAGGAGCGGCGGTGATTCGAGAGATTTGTCCGCCAGACGCGCAGCCAATCGTTCGGTCGTGCCCAGATCCACCTTGAATGTTTTGAGGTCGCGATTATTGACGCCGAGCAACTCCACGCCGGCGGTCAAGGCGCGGTCCAACTCGGTTTCATCGTGGACTTCAACCAAAACCGCCAGGCCCGCATTGCACGCCAGAGCGTGAAAGTGCTGTAACTGGCCATTGGTCAGAATCGCCACGATCAAAAGAATCGCATCGGCACCCCACTCGATCGCTTCCAGAATCTGCCTTTCATCGATGATGAAATCCTTGCGGAGCAGTGGCAGTTTCACTGTTTTGCGGATCTCTTTCAAATACGTTAGCGACCCTTGAAAGAATTTCGCATCGGTCAGGACAGATAGGCAACTGGCGCCGGCAGCCTGATATTGCCGAGCGACGCGGACCGGATCGAAATCCGGACAAATCACCCCAGCCGAAGGCGAGGCCTTTTTGACTTCGGCAATAAGGGCGACGGAGCCGGATCTCGGTTGGCGCAAAGCCGCAATGAAATCTCGGCGATCGCCACGAGCAGCCATAGCAGCTTCCAGAGCAGACGGAGTGATCGAGGCTGCCGGCAATTTAGCCACTTCACTCCGCTTCTGTTCGACGATGGTATCCAGGATACTCACAAGACATGGTCGAAAGCCGAAGGCCGAACGTAGAACGAAGGGCAAATTCGGGTTTTACTCTTCCTCATCTTTAACACCCTGCATGCGTTTGGCCGGGCATCCGGCGCGGAGCCAGCCGTTCACAAAAGGGTCGAGTTCACCGTCCATGACGGCTTGGACGTTGCTGGTCTCGACTCCGGTCCGCAGATCCTTGACCATGCGATACGGCTGAAACACGTAACTGCGGATCTGGTTACCCCAGGAGATGCTTCCTTTTTCGCCGTAGAACCGTTCCATCTCTGCCTTTTGCGCGTCCACGCGTTGAGCGTAGAGCTTGGATAACAGCAGTTTCATGGCGGTGGCCCGGTTTTGATGCTGGGAACGCTGGTTTTGGGAGGCGGCCACCGTGCCCGTCGGCAGATGGGTGATACGGACCGCTGTCTCGACTTTGTTGACGTTCTGGCCCCCTTTGCCGCCCGACCGATACGTGTCGACCTTCAGTTCGCTGGGCGGGATTTCAATGTCATTTGAGGTTTCCTCGATTTCCGCGATAACATCAACGCTGGCAAAGCTGGTGTGCCGGCGTTTGTTGGCGTCAAACGGCGAAATTCGCACTAGCCGGTGCACACCGCGCTCGGCTTTGGCAAAGCCATAAGCATTTTCGCCGGTCATAAGCAAAGTGGCGCTCTTCACGCCGGCGGCCTCTCCCGGTAGTACGTCCTCGAGTTCGACTTTCCAGCCTCGCGACTCACCCCAGCGCTGGTACATGCGCATGAGCATGTTAGCCCAGTCGCATGACTCGGTGCCACCGGCGCCCGCGTTAAGGCTGAGGATACAATTGTTACGGTCGTGAGGGCCACTTAGGAACACCTTCAATTCCAGGGCATCGAGCGACTTGAAGAAGCGGGAGAGGTCGGTTTCCAGTTCCTGCTGGATTTTTGCCTGGGCACCCTCGGGTTCAGCCTCACCCAGTTCGACCATTACCCGAAAATCTTCCAGTTCCTTCTCAGCTTTGAGCAGCGGTTCCGTCTTATTACGGAGGCTGTTGGCTTCCTCGATGAACTTCTGGGCCTGTTCGCGGTTATTCCAGAAATTGTCCGCCGCCATCAAGGCGTTGAGCTCGCCAAGGCGTTTTTGGGCGCCTGGTACGTCAAAGAAACCTCCGCAGATGGGTAAGCTTATCAGCGGCAGTCGTGACTTCGGCTCGAATGGTATCAAACATGGCGGGCGAATGTAGGCTGGGCATTCGGCGGACGCAACCTTAAGGAGAGGGGAACGATAATCCCATCGGGCGACTCTAAGTATGGCCACGCCGAGTAGGCGTCCCTACCAGTTGCGTCATTTTCACGCTTCTTGCGTGAAAACCACGCGCTTGGGAGGCAATTCTTGTTGAAAATGCCGCAGTTTCCGCAGGAAATCAAGGTGGCATCGACTATGCTTTAGCATACGAGGTAGAGTGAATAGGGCCATTGGAAACGGGCGAAGGTAAGATGAAAACGTTGTTGCGGAAAGTCTCCTCGGGACTCTACTTCGAAGGACCGGATCAGTGGACCACGGATCCTCGTCGGGCGCACAATTTCAAACTGATCGACCGGGCTTTGGAGTTCATCGAACGCTGGAAGCTGCAGGATGTTGAATTGGCGTTCGCGTTCGAAAACAAGGTGACCCGGGTACCCATGGAAAAGATGGCTCTGAAGTATTCCGAGCGGTGAACCTGGCTGAGAAAAGAGGCTTGGCCCGAATGGCCCTTAGTTAAGCGCCCTATAATTCCGAGGTCTTGTTTTCCAGTAACGGCTGCGGTGGGAGATCTCGACGAACTGGCGGCGCGGTCGGTTAAGCACAGGGTAATGCTTGCGGCGACGTTTCAC
>CAZUVM010000181.1:0-14033 GCA_964623885.1 uncultured Verrucomicrobiota bacterium | reverse complement strand
CAAACGATAGGCAGCTCGGATTGAGCGCGGAGTTTCTTCAGCGTGGCACTGACTCGCTCCGGCCGTTCCGGATGCCCTGGCGCCGAATATCCGGTACAGCGCTCGTCAGTGAAGATCTTCATTTTCGCCAGGCAATGCTCTGGAGCATGGGCCTTCCTGACGAAAAATCAAGCCGGAGCGCTGAACCGGCTCTGCTGATTACCATTTCATATGCCGAAAAGAGGCAGGCAGCCAAATACAACGCAGAGGCGCAAGGACGCTGCGTCGCAAAGAGATGGAGTGACAACCGTTATTGAGAAATACCCCTGGGCGCCCGCACCCAGTGCTGCCGCTGCGAGCGGGGACCTCTCGAGGTCCGGAGCGGCTTAATGCGAATGCCCGCAACCGCAGCCGCCGTGCCCGTCGCAACCATCACCGCCGAGATCCTCCTCGGTCGGCAAGCGCCCCAGCTCCAGCGTTTTGTTCACAAGGCGATGGACCGACTGTTGCACCTCATGCAGCTCCTCTTGCGCATCCAGAAACCCGCGCGCAACTGGATTGGACATCAGCGCGTCTCGGTGCTTTTCGAAATCGGCAATCTCTTCGCCGCTCAACTGCTGAGACATCTGCTGTTTCTGTTGGAGCGCCTGACCTTTATTGACCAGGCCTTCGTATTGGTTTTTGGCGCTCTCATCGCTCATGAACGCGTCGATGCGCTGGCGGATCGAGCGCATGTTCGGCTGGTCGAGAATAGTTTGGCAGAGTTCGCGGGTTTTCTGCAGAACAGGCGTCTCTTCGGCAATACTTGGCATATAATAATGTCTGGGTTCTAGTCCGCCGGCGCGGGCAACTCGGCCACCAGTCGCGTCAGCGCCTATAATACATCACATCAGCAGGGAAAAAGCGAGTCAAATAGGACGATAGCGGCATGCAAATCTTCCGGCGGAAGAACTGATTGCTCCCAAGTGATTTGTTCACTAATTTTCGAACCTGAGTTGGCCTATGCCTGCATTAACCATCAAACCCGCCAGTTCCTGCAAATACGACCTGGTCGCGCTGGGTGAAATTATGCTGCGGCTCGATCCGGGCGAAGGTCGAGTGCGCACGACCCGTGAATTCAAGGTATGGGAAGGCGGCGGTGAGTACAACGTTGCGCGCGGACTGCGGCGCTGCTTCGGCCTGCACACCGCCATTTGCACTGCCTTCGCGGACAACGAGGTTGGCCGGTTGCTCGAGGATTTCATTCTTCAGGGCGGCGTGGACACTGAGTTCATCAAGTGGGTGCCCTTTGACGGCGTGGGCCGTGCCGCGCGCAACGGGCTGAATTTCACCGAACGCGGTTTCGGCGTTCGCGGGGCGATCGGCACTTCCGACCGCGGCCACACCGCGGCGAGCCAGCTTAAGCCAGGCGATTTCGATTGGGACCTTATCTTTGGCAAGCTCGGCGCGCGCTGGCTGCACACCGGCGGCATCTTTGCCGGGCTGAGCGACACGACCCCCAAGCTCGTGTTGGAAGCCATCCAGGCCGCGCGCAAGCACGACGCCATTGTCTCGTACGATTTGAACTACCGCCCCTCGCTTTGGAAAAGCATTGGCGGTCTCAAGCGCGCCCAGGAAGTGAACCAGGAAATCGCCCGCCAGGTAGACGTTATGCTGGGTAATGAGGAGGATTTCACCGCTTGCCTCGGCCTCAAGATCGAGGGTACGGACGAACACCTTTCCAAAATCGAGATTGCCGCCTTCCAGCAAATGATTCAGAAAGCGGTCAAGGCGTATCCGAATTTCAGAGTGGTCGCCACCACACTGCGCGGGGTGAGATCGGCCACGCGCAACGATTGGGGTGCGGTCTGCTGGGCCGACGGCAAATTCTACCAGGCTATTAGCCGGCCCGACCTGGAAATCCTCGATCGCGTCGGCGGCGGCGACAGCTTTGCCAGCGGGCTTATCTATGGCTTCCTGCAATTCAACGATCCGCAGACAGCGGTGGACTACGGCGCCGCCCACGGCGCGCTGGCCATGACCACTCCGGGCGATACCTCCATGGCCTCACTCAAGGAAGTCGAAGCACTGGTGAAGGGCGCCAGCGCCAGAGTGCAGCGATAATTGCGGGCGGCTCATTTTCCACCTCTAACCACCAGTAGCCAATCGCCAGGTTCGGGTGTGGGGAACTGGCAGGTGCGGCTGACGACGACGGCGACGGCCGGATTGGCATCGCCGGTGCGCGGGTTAAACCAGGTGACGACAGGAGAGGGCGGCATGACATCGAGATTGAGTTCCAGAGTTCGATCCTCGGGCACGTAGACCAGCATCAGGTCTTTGGTTTCCGTTCCCGCGGCCAGGATTTCGTTTTTCAGATGTGAATTGCCGGGTTGGTTCGCAATGGCGTTCGTGAGTGGTTCGAGACGCCAGAATGGAATCGAGCTAAAGAATTTCTCCAGGCGACTCATTTGCTTTGCGCCGGGCATAAACAACGAGCGCTGCCAGAGCGGCAGGTTTGCCCCAGGAGTCTTATCTTTGGTTTCGTCCACTGTGCGATCCCAATTGATGACGCCCTGGGCCCCATAGCTCACGCCCGCAGGGGGCGCCATGAGGAGGCCCCAGTAGGCCGCGCGCCGCACATCCGCGGCGCTGAAGCGGGTCGGAGGATCGGGCAGGAATTCACTCTCGTGTGGAGGCGTGATCAAATGCCTCTGGTCAAAAGGCGTCTCTTCTTTCGGGATGGAGGGCGTGCGAGCATTCTCGCAAGGCGTAAAGACGAGCCGGGGCCGCTCCGGAATTTTGAGATTTGAGTCCACTCCGTTTCGCATCATATGTCGGGTGGCGCCTCGTAGCGTTACGCGCAAAGCGGCTTCGGTCATGTAATCCACCGGTTTACCGGCGAAGATGTCGACCCATTTCGCGCCCCCTAACAGCAGCGTGAGGGACGCCTTTTGGGAAAACGCAATCAGCGGAGCGTGTTGAATGTCTGAGTAAGCAGACTGGCCGATATTGCGCCAGCGGTTAAACGAGCCTTGCAGGTTGTAGTCCCATTGTAACGTGTGCAGCCATACAACGGGGTCTGCGCCGTAACGCGCGACGACATACTTTATGAACAGGACGGCCTGGTCCTCGTGCAGGGAGAGGCTATTGGTTTGCAATTCCAGGATCGGCAAAATGGCGCTGAGAAGCCCAGCATGGCTCAACATATCGACTTTAGCATCCAACCGCCGGAAAGCTTCGGGATTCACTCCGACCTGTTCAGGAAAACCGGTGATTGGCGATTCCCCTTTATAATCTTCGCCCGGAGTTACGGCCCATTGCGCCGCGGTGAATCGCTGAGAAGCGCGAATCTGAGTGTAGGCGTCCCATTCTTTGGGCTCAGAAAGCAGGGCGCCGTTCCAGACCGTGTCCGCCAGCCAGAAAAAGGGAGTGCCGTCGGCGTGCTCGAGGTGTTCGTGGTCGCGCGCGACTCGGACGGGACCATGCTCTTCAAATCGGCTTCCGCCGATGGCTGCGCTGCAAAGTAAGGAACCTCTCTGGCCGTTAAGGCCACTGTTAGCGGCATCGGAGCAAGTAGTCTCGAAGTGCCATTCCCCGGGTTGATCCGGAGCGAAGCGCACTCGCCAGGTTCTGTCTCCATCCCAAAAGCCGAGCACAGTATGCACATCGCCCAACGGCCCGACGAACCTGGCCGTCAGCGTTGCAGACTGGAGTGGGTTAGTATAAACGATACTGCTCTTGAGGGCGTAATCGAACCGATGCCATTTCGGGACGACGGTCATCTTAGCAGCGGCGAAACCCATCAATGGCAAGAGCAAGATCGCCAGGGATAATCTTCGGATGCAGTCCCGCGAGGCCTGCAAACAAATTACGGAAGTTTGCATAAATTCCTTTGCTGGTCGGTCAACGCGGATATGACAATAAAGCGGGTCGGCTGTCAATTGGTGCGTTTGGGTGGAAGGGTGGATGCCGAGGACGGTCCTTACCGCGGTGTCGGCACCACCTACTTTGACAAAAGTGGTTTTGGGCACAAAATTAGCTGAAGCGCGGCGTGTCGCTGTCCGGTTGTTCGAATTGGAGCGGTTGTAGGGCAATTTTGAATGGCAATAGGGAAATGTGGCGAAAAGAGAATCTATCAAAGGATAGCGGGCTTCTTGATTTAAAACTGAAATGTTCCATGAATGTACTTCCAAAGAATCTTTTCCGACGCTCTGCGTCGCTGTCTCTGATAGGCTTAGCCGCCCTGTTACAAACTAATCCGCAGGCCTTGGTCGCAGCCAACCCTCCGGCCAAGCTCAACATCCAGGAATCGCCCTTGGACCGAAGTCTCAAAGCGCCGATAAGCTTTGCGCCGGTCGTGAAGCGCGTTGCGCCCAGTGTGGTGAATATCTATTCGACCACTACGGTCAAGGAGCGGCAATCAATGAATCCGTTTTTCAATGACCCGTTTTTCCGCAGATTCTTTGGGGACCAGTCTGGCGGCGAAGATGCACAGCCACGCGAGCACAAGGCGCAAAGCCTGGGTTCCGGCGTTATCATTTCACCGGACGGTTATATTCTGACGGCCAACCACGTCGTGGAAGGAGCAGATTCCGTCAAGGTGGCGCTGTCCACAGGTGAAAAGGAGTTTGAGGCGAAGATTATCGGGACGGATCCGCCAACTGATGTGGCGGTGTTGAAAATTGAAACAAAGAAGACGCTGGCGGCGATTGCCATTGGCGACAGCGATAAACTGGAAGTTGGAGATATGGTGCTGGCGGTAGGCAATCCGTTTGCGGTCGGCCAGACGGTGACCTTGGGAATTATCAGCGCATTGAGTCGCGGGGGGCTGGGCATCACCGGCTACGAAGATTTCATTCAGACTGACGCGGCCATTAATCCGGGGAACTCGGGCGGGGCACTCGTCGACGCCGATGGCCGTCTGGTGGGGATTAACACGGCAATTCTAAGTCGCACCGGCGGCTTTCAGGGCGTTGGATTTGCCGTCCCGATCAATATGGCGCGATATGTCATGGATCGTTTGATCACGACGGGGAAAGTCACCCGTGGGTATTTGGGTGTCGATATTCAACCGCTGACGCCGGAGTTGGCTAAAGAGTTCAAACTGCCCGACGAAAGCAGCGGCATTTTGGTGGGCGGCGTGCGCCCCAACAGCCCGGCGGGCAAAGCCGGATTGGAAGATGGCGACGTGATTGTTGATTTCAATGGAAAGAAGGTTACGGATCCACGCAGCCTGCAGCTTGCCGTGGCGCAAACCGCCCCGGGCACAAAGGTCAGTGTCCAGGTGCTGCGCGAAGAAAGTGGGAAGATGGCGCAAAAAACTGTCAGTGCAACCCTGGGCGAATTGCCATCCGATGCGGTCGCCGGCAACAACCGTACTCAGCGCCAGAACCAGGGTGGATCGCAAACCATGGATGCGTTGGACGGGGTTGAAGTCGCCGAGTTGGATGCGGCAGCGCGACGGCAATTTGATATTCCGCGTACTCTGCGCGGTGCCCTGGTCGCCAACGTGGATCCCAATTCAGCGGCGGCCGAGGCCGGGTTGCAGCAAGGCGACGTGATTGTGGAGATCAATCGGCAACCCGTGCGCAGCGCTGACGACGCTGTTAACTTAAGCGAAAAAGCCAAGGGCGACCGCGTGCTGCTGCGCGTTTGGAGCCGAGCTGGGGGCGGCGGGACTGGCGGCACGCACTACCTGCTGGTTGAGAGCAGCAAACGTAAATGAATGGGTGGGGGATTTGCTTTCCGAGATGGCGCCCGGTTATTAGCTCAGTTTTCAATTTCGCTGTGCTGCCGCCGGGTAGCTGAACCCGCGCGGTCATGCGCTGCTCTTATTTACCTACTGGCGGAGTGCTGAAACCATCGTAGGTTCAAGTGTGCCCGGAATTGGGGCATGAACAAAGGAATTGCATGGACCAGCGTCAGCCTGCGCCCCCGAAACGGGACAAGCGGCCCAAGCCGCCTAAGTGGAGTTCACCGCTTTGGTACCTTCCGGTGATGCTGGTCATGCTCTGGTTGTGGCAGAGCACGCTGACGCAGTTTTCCTATAAGACAATTCCTTACAGCGAATTCAAGGAGGACCTCAAGAATCGCGAGGTCACGTCATGTGTCGTTCGGGAAGACGACATTCAAGGCCAAATACAGCCCAAAACTGCGCCCGCGCCCGAAACCGGCAACAGCACGAATGCGGCGCCAGCGAAGGCCGCCGCCGAGCCCAAACCTTACTTGTTCCGGACGATACGCGTGGAGGATCCCAAGCTGGTGGATGAACTGCAAGCGGCCGGCGTGAAATTCCAGGGAGAGCGCCCCAGCATGTTTTCGCAACTTTTCGTGTCCTGGATAGTACCGCTGGGGCTCATGGTTTTGCTTTGGATGTTCATCGGGCGGCGCCTGGGGAGCGCCGGGGAATCGATTTTGAGTTTCGGCAAGAGCAAAGCGCGTCTGGTCGCCGAAAAGGAAACGGGCATCACGTTCAATGATGTAGCCGGATGCGAGGAGGCAAAATACGAGCTGCAAGAGATCGTGGATTTTCTGAAACATCCCGAACGCTATAAATCGATCGGCGCCAGCATTCCCAAGGGGGTGCTGCTCATTGGTCCGCCGGGAACGGGCAAGACCTTGCTCGCGAAAGCGGTGGCCGGAGAAGCCCATGTGCCGTTCTTCTCGCTCAGCGGCAGCGATTTCGTGGAGATGTTCGTTGGGGTCGGCGCCGCGCGCGTGCGCGATTTGTTCGTGCAGGCCAAGGCCAAAGCACCATGCATCGTTTTCATCGACGAATTGGATGCGATTGGGCGTCAGCGCGGCGTGCATGTTGGAGCCGTAAACGACGAGCGCGAGCAGACGCTCAACCAGTTGCTGGTCGAGATGGACGGCTTTGCTGCCAACGCCGGGGTGATAGTGCTGGCGGCGACGAACCGACCCGATGTGCTGGACCGGGCGCTGTTGCGGCCGGGCCGTTTTGATCGGCAAGTGGTTGTCGACGCACCCGACCTCGAGGGACGGGAGGCGATTCTTCGCGTGCACACACGCGGCAAGCCGCTGGCCAAGGACGTCGACCTGCGACGCGTTGCTCAAGCAACTCCTGGCTTTTCCGGTGCGGACCTGGCCAATGCTATCAACGAAGCGGCCTTGCTGGCCGCCCGCCATCACGCGAAGGAAATCGGGCAGAAAGATCTCGAAGATGCGGTCGAGAAGGTCGTGGCCGGGCCAGAGCGCAAGAGTCGGCGTTTGCGCGACGAGGAGAAACGGCGCGTTGCCTACCACGAAACCGGGCACGCGCTGGTCGCGGCCTACAGCAAATCGGCCGACCCCGTGCACAAGATCAGTGTCATTCCGCGCGGTCGGGCGGCATTGGGCTACACGCTTCAACTACCGGTCGATGAGCAGTTTCTCATGACGCGTTCCCAACTGCTGGACCGCATCCGCGGCATGCTCGGCGGCCGCGCGGCCGAGGAAGTCATGTTTCAAGAGGTAACCACCGGCGCCGAGAACGATTTGGATCATGCCACCGCCCTGGCACGCCAAATGGTGTGCGTTTTCGGCATGAGCGAAGCCGTCGGCCTGGCCCGATGCGCGCATAGGCAAAACGGCATGTATCTGCCCGGCATGGACGGCACGCTGCAGCGCGACTGTAGCGAGCGCACGGCTGAGGAAATTGACGAGGAGGTCAAAAGAATCCTGGCGCAGGCATATGACGAAGCCCGAGATATCCTCGAGGAACATAGAGATCAACTGGAGCTCGTTACCAACGAACTGCTCAAGAACGAGACTCTCGACCGGGAGACGTTCTATCGTTTGATAGGCCGTTCGCCCACGGACGAGCAGCGGACTGGCCATCCGGTTGAGATAGCGCCTCCGGCCATGGCTGGAAAGCCGGATTGAGGGTGGAAATCCGAAGGTCGCAGGCCGAGGGCGGACAGAAGACCGAATTCCGAAATCTGAAAACGACGCGCGCAACCGATTTCCAGCGTCCTTCAGCGAGGATTATTGAAAGTAAACCTTGCAACGGCGGCTGATTTCCACATTTGCAACAACCTTTCGCAGTTCGGACCCGCTTTGACAAAATGCCTGCCCAAGGCATGATTGGAGTGACCTGAGGCTGCTATGCCTGTCCAATATAAAGATTATTATCAGATTCTTGGGGTGCCGCGCACAGCAAGCGAAACGGATATCAAAAAAGCGTTTCGCAAGCTGGCGCGCGAATATCATCCCGACGTTGCCAAGAACAAGAAACAAGCCGAAGAAAAATTCAAAGAGGTCAACGAAGCGTACGAGGTGCTGGGGGATCCCGCGAAGCGAAAGAAGTACGATGAGCTTGGCTCGAATTGGAGCGCCGGATCGGAATTTCGCGCGCCCCCGGGATGGGAGAGTTTTGGCAGCGGTGGCTACCCGGGGCGGGGTCCGCGCGGCCAGGAATATGAATTTCACTTCGGCGGGACTGGCTTCAGCGACTTTTTCGAGCAGTTGTTCGGTGGCCGCGGTGTTCGGAGTGGCGGCGGCTTCAGTCGTTTCGGCGGAATAGACGAAGAGGAGTCTGCGGCCGAGCGCGGACGCGATATCGAGGGCGATATTATGGTCACGCTGGAGGAGGCGATGCGCGGCTCGGTGCGTTCGGTTTCGGTTCGCCACGGCGCTCCTTGTGAGCACTGCGGTGGCACCGGCCAACGCGCGCGGCATGTGTGTAATGTGTGCGGCGGCACCGGTCAGGTGGCCAAGACGGATACGTATCAAGTAAAAATTCCGGCCGGAGTGACGGAAGGTCAACGCTTGCGGATCGCCGGCCGCGGCGAAGCCGGGTCTGGCGGCGGTTCGGCCGGTGACTTGTACCTCCGGGTTCGCTTCGCGCGACACCCCGACTTTGAGGTGGAGGGGCACAATCTGATCTACGAAGCGGAGTTGGCGCCGTGGGAAGCCGTACTGGGCGGAAACGTCTCCGTGCCGACGCTCGATGGGCGAGTGAATATCAAAATCCCGCCGGGAACGCACAACGGACAGAAACTGCGCCTGCGCGGTCGTGGTTTGCCTCAGCGCGGCGATGGCGGTGGCGATCTGATTGTGGTTACCCGCATTGAGGTGCCAACCCGAGTAAACGAATCCGAACGCAAGCTCTGGGAGCAACTGGCGAAGGAATCAGGTTTTAATCCGCGGGAATAAACCTCAATTCTCTTCCTGTATCGCGGGCTTAACCATTCGCCATGATTCCTATACGGGACAATATCCCTTCTTCGCGCTTCCCGGCTGCCACGATAACTATTATTGCGCTGAATGTGGTCGTGTTTCTGCGTGAACTGGCGATGGGGCCGCACTTGGAGAACCTGATGCTGAATTACGCGGTCATTCCCGTTCGGTACACCCAACCGGAGGTGGCGCATCTATTTTCGTTGCACGCACAAATCGCAGCGATTTTCACCTCAATGTTTCTTCACGGGGGCTGGATTCACTTGATTGGCAACATGTGGGTGCTCTGGATCTTCGGCGACAACGTTGAAGATCGTCTTGGTCATGCCGGCTATGTTTTCCTGTACCTGGCCAGCGGCGTGGCGGCCGCCATGCTGCACATCTACACGAACGCAGGCTCGGTTGTGCCGACCATCGGCGCCAGCGGAGCCATCGCTGGGGTTATGGGCGCCTACTTTCGCTTCTATCCTTTCGCGAAAGTGGAAACTCTAATCCCTCCGTTTTTCTTCGGTCCGACCTTTGTCTTGCCGGCAATACTGTTTCTTGGCTGGTGGTTCCTGCTCCAGTTTTTCAACGGCGCCTTGAGCCTGGGCGCCCGCAGCGGCGGTGTGGCCTGGTGGGCGCACGTGGGCGGGTTCCTGTTTGGATTCGCAGTCTGTTTGGTGATACCGCGCCGGCGTGCGCAACGCAGCTATATCGAAATCTGAAATCGGAGCTGAGCCGTAAGAATTCGGTTGAACAGGAGATAACAGAGAAAACAGAGATATAAACACGGGTCCAAATGCTTCTCTGTTTCCTCTGTTTCCTTCTGTTTCCTTCTGTTCTGGTTTGAATACCTACGGCTTAGGTGCGCCGAATCAGGACTGAGTCCCCGACACGAAGCTTGAGGGCCTTTTCTGCGCTGCCGGCATTCACCGCGATTTCAACAAACCCAGTCGAGCCCACAACCGCCACTGGCTGGCCGGGCGGCACCGCCTGATAGAAATCGCGAATGGCGCAGACCTTTTTGAGGCCATGCCAGACACTCAGGTTTGATGCGTGACGCGTGACACGTGATACGTGATGCGTGGCAGAAATTTGATTTGTGCCGAGTCGTTCAACCATTTCAGCAGAGACATTTGTGATCAAGTTGCCGAAGCGATCAATATAAAGGACCTCACCACACAAATGGTCCTTGGCGTGCCGCACCTCGGGCCAGGGCAGGGTGATGAAAGTCTTCAACTCCGGACCGAGCTTTTGGATCGCCAGTCCCCGGATGATGTGCGCGGCCACGGGAGCGAAAAGGTCGCGACCGTGAAACGTACTGCTCACCGGCTGGAGAGAATATTTAGGATTCTCCAGCGAGCGAATCGCGAGAATTTTCTCGTCGCGCAGCGCCCATGATAGCAACCCGTTATCAGGCCCGATGAAAACATAGTTCTTTGTTCGAACAAAAATTGGTTTGCGTTTGCTGCCCACGCCCGGGTCCACTACCGCAACGTGGATTGTTCGTTTGGGGAAGAAACGATACGACGCGGCCAAAGCAAAGGCCCCGGTCCGGATGTTGCCCGATGGTACCTCGTGTGTCAGATCGATGACACGCGCGTCCGGCGCAATGCCGCCAATGACTCCTTTCATCACACCGACAAACCAGTCGCTAGTCCCAAAGTCGGTTGTCAAGGTGATCAGGTTGGCCACGTCAAAAGGAATCCATCTGGCTTGGATTTGCCTCAATGTGAAATGTGCTGCGGCAGGGTTTTAGCAGCGAATCAACACTCGATAATGAGATTTGGGACGCCGGGGACGGCGTCCCTACCGGTCCCGTCTCCAATGGGCGTTTCTTCACGTTCATTGGCGATTGATGTTTAACGGCCGCGGATCAATGTCGTCCAGCCCTCATCTTGAGATGGGCGAATTGCTCGAGCATCTGGGCGCGATCAGTCGCCTGATAGCGCTCGGGCAGATAGCGACGGTCCGAGCATGCTAAAACGGCGGCCAATTCCTGCAGGGCCAGGAGGTCGGGATCGAGCGGGTCGATAAAAGAGCTGACGGCTTCTTCGAGATCCGCGCGTTGCACGTCATTGTCATGTTTTGCCAGCACCGCACGTTCCTTGGCTCGGATTAGAATCGATTCGACGTCGCTGCCCGTCAGCGGGCGTGACCCGAGGTTTTCCTTGATGTAACCCAGAATCTCGTCGGAAAGGGCGATGTTCTTAACTCGAGCGACGGTTGTGAAGAGTTCCAACACATCCGTTGGTCCCTGTGCCGGGAACAAAGGCATGCACAAGCCAAAACGGCCCTGGCGTTTCATATCGATTGAAAGCAGGTCTGGCCGGGAAGTCATCGCCACCCAAAGCTCGCGCCCACGGAGGGTCGAATCGCCGATATGCGCTGCAAACGCCGCAAACACCCGGCCAGAGACGCCGCTATCTCCATCGGCATCACGCGTGCCAAAAACAGCGTCGGCTTCGTCCACCACGACAATTACCGGTCCCAGCGCGCGGATAGTCATCAGGATGCGGGCTTGCTGTCGTTCGGTATCGCCCACCCATTTGGAGCGGAACTCGCCCATCTCCATCACCGGCAAACCGCACTCGCTCGCAAAGCAATCGATCAGAAACGACTTGCCGACGCCGACCCGCCCGGGCACGAGGATGCCGCGCTCCAGCACATCGGTCTTGCCATTTTTGATCAACCACGCCAGCTCACGCAACCGCTTCTTCGCTGCGTCATGAGTTGCCACTCGCTCTAGGCTCACGCCGGGCTTTGGATCCTTAAAACGCACGAGGCCCTGACAATACTCTTCGATCAAACGCTTCTTACTAGCTGTCACCAGGTCCTGAGTGACTCGCGATCCGTTTCTGATGGCTTCGGCCAGAAAGTGGCGAATGCGCAACAGATTTAGCCCTGAGGTCCTAGCCGCGAGTTCCTGTGCGGTGAAATCGCTCCACTCTGAAAACTGCTTCCCATCGGCCATGGCTTCGGCCCAGCCCGATTGAAGAAACCGCAGTCGCTCGTCGGCATCCGGCAGGTCAATGCGGACCTGGGCCACGTAAGGATTCTGCAGCAGCCGCGCGTTGAGCTCGCCGGCCGATTCAGTGACGAGGATCACCCCGATATCGAGCTTGGCCATTTCGGGCGCGGCTGCCCACTTGAGGAACGTGACCAGATTCATGCGCTCGTCCACACTGGAGCTGGCTTCCTCGGCGGCAGGAATCAGTTTTTCCGGAAAATCGATGATCAGCGTCACTCCCTGCCACTTCTCCTTCTCTTCGGCAATGCGGAGAAAGAAACGGCGGAGCAGGGGAGCCAGGTGGATGAAATCGCGCGGCGGTCCGGCCTGGTGAAAATTGGTGCCTTCGACACTGTCGTAAACCTCAAGCCATTCGAAGAACCGCTTCTGCATGTCGCCGGTGCCGAAGGTCAGCCCGTCGCTGATATCGTAGAACAGCAGACAGGCCCGTTCGGGAAACAGCCGGCGCACCAAAAAGGTCTTAAGCGGACTGTAGGCTATGCCTCCGTTGTCCTGGACAGGGAAGAGGTCGAAGATATTTCCGTGCAGCACGAAGAGCGAGTAGGTGCCGCCGTTCCAGCGCCGGGCCATTTCTAAAGCCCAGCCGCTCAGGGGAAGACGGCTGGCGGCAGAGGCTGCGGGAGGAGTGGGTGGAGGTGCTATTGGGGCGGCTGTTTTCACATTTGGCGGGTTTTGAGAGGCGGGGCACGTTTGATTTGGGCACCAGGAATAATCGGTGGTTGTGGCTGGACTGCTGTAGCCTGGTAACCAACCCGCAACTCGGTCGAAGGCATGTCCCCAACCAGATCTTTAAATTCATCGAGTTCGGACAACCACTTGTTGGTTTGATCCAGGTGCTCGACCGTTGCATCGATGCGCGCGGTAAGCGTTTCGGCATTTTTGGTCGCTACGGCGTCGGCGCGAATGAGCTTAATTTGCTGATCCAGGCGTTCCTGTTCGGAGATGACTAGTTCGAGGTTGGCTTTAGCCTGGTCGGTGCGCTGTTGCCGCTTACGCAATACTTCGAGGCGCTCAAGCCGCGAACCCAAGTAGCGTTGTTTCGTTTCGAGCGTGGAATCGCCGCCCTTGGCCTTGAGGGCCTCCACGTCACTGCTGAGGCGGGTCGCTTCGGCTTCCGCGTCTTTCACCAGGGCGGGGACATTCTCGCGTTGCTCGGTCTCGAGGAAATTCTGCAGGGATTCTTCGATGCCGAGCAGCCGCAGGTAGGTCCACATCAGTTCATCCAGTTTTTTGAGCCGCGGATCAGTTTGCGGATCGGCTGAAGCAAGCAGGTTGTCGGCGGTCGCGTTCTCGATATCGCGGCAGACCTGGGCCAGGCGACCGTATCGTTCACGGCGTTCCGGTGTCAGCGAACGGAGCAGCGCATCACGGCGCTGGACAAAGGCCGCGACCTTACGGGCCTCCTCCGCCTGATGGCTGCCCTCGTGACGGCGATCCACCCAGCGTCGGAAAAAGGCCATATCCGGCAAATAGATCCAGCCCAACACGTATACAGTAGCTCCCGCGATGAGCGGCAGGAGCGCACCGCTCATAAAGCCCAGGCCCAACGTGAGAATCCCCAGCGCCGCGTGGTGCGGGCTCTTCAGAAACTCGCCGTGGTAGCTGGTGGGTTGCTCGTCCATGATGCGCTTTTATCTTAGACAAATATCACCGAGAGTCGCCATAAAGAACGTCGGTCGTGAGGCCTGGCATTTAAGAATCAAAATCGAACAAGTATTTGGGATCGCGTGAAACATTATAGCGCTTTAGAAACTGAAGATACTCGTCGCGGAATGTCTTTTTGGCATGGTGCTCTTCCTGCTTCTTGATGTACTGGATGATCGAGGTCAGTTGAGAGTGCCCGTAAGAGAATGCGCCATAGCCCTCCTGCCAATTGAATCTGCCC
>CAZUVM010000180.1:0-19274 GCA_964623885.1 uncultured Verrucomicrobiota bacterium | reverse complement strand
ACCCTCGCTCCCTCACTTGGGCGTAATCCGGCAAACGTCAATAGGCCGTAATAACCGATCAGATCCCTTTCGTTCTTGAGAACATAACGAAGGAGAGCTTTGGTCTGTTTGGGTGAATAAAATGCAGCCTCAAATGGTTCGATCCGAATTCGGATGCCGTCGGTGGGGTTTTCAGTGATCTCCCGCCTATCCTTCAGCCAAATGAAAAACATTCTGATATACCGCAGGTATTTCCGCCGGATGTTGTTTCCGACTCGGCGAATATTGTTCAACGCATCAGTGACAACCT
The DNA here is from genome assembly GCA_964623885.1 of uncultured Verrucomicrobiota bacterium. Taxonomy (GTDB): domain Bacteria; phylum Verrucomicrobiota; class Verrucomicrobiia; order Limisphaerales; family UBA8199; genus CAZUVM01. Next base: position 18,985 of record CAZUVM010000180.1, on the reverse strand, counting down.
TCTGTGTGATTTCCTCGGCCTTCTTTTGCCCCCACATCTTGATCATGTATCGGACATATTGTTGAAGCTCAGTTCGAGTTCGGTCGCTCAATGGTCGTATTTTGCTGGCGAGCTTTTCAGTTTCCCATTTTTCAATTTGGACCTTCAGGACTGGTTTTGCCTGGCGGATTATTTCATTGCCAAGGAAGCCGAGGTAGTGTGCTACTGCCTCCTCTGGACTTCTACCGTGCGCCGATAGTTTCTCCTTCAAACTCTGATAGGCCTTCGCCAACTGCAATTTGTCTTTGGCAACTTCGGGCTGCGCCCCATCCTCTTCGATTTTCTTGGAAATTTGACGAGCCCAATCGACGGCCTCCTTTTCCGAATTGAAATGCCGTCGCTCATTCATTCCCCACCGGATCGAACGAGCCGAACCAATCCAATACTTCATTCCATTTTTCGGATTGAGGTACGAGTAGATCTGAGGGAAAGTCCTCCTGATTATATTATAAGTCTTCTTCAACTTGTGAATTAGCAACGCTAATCCACTTTTGCCCATTTGTCAAGCTCTTGTCAGAAAAAAGAGGGGTTTGCCGAGAATATAATTAACGGAAGTCGTTGGCCAGGAGTGGCGCACCCAATAGGAGTTGAACCTATAACCTTCTGATCCGTAGTCAGATGCTCTATCCAATTGAGCTATGGGTGCACCAAAGAGCACGGAAAAATACAGGTCTGAACTGAGGCGGGCAAGTCGTTATTTGGTGGTGGTTGGTTGCAGTTCTGTCCGGCGGCTAAGCGTCGAGCCTGGGCCGGATGGGGACATCGTCCACAATCACCCACGAATCGCGCTCGGTCCGGTCAACTGACACTTCATCGCGCAGCCAGCGGACTCGCCGCGAACCCCAGAGCGCCGAATCCATGAGGGAACGGTATACATAACAGTACCCTTTATGGAGCGCGCCGGCGCTGTCGCGAAAAATCACGCGAAAAGGTGTCGCGCCATAGAAGTACGGGCACCAATACGCGGCCGGACGCCACCAGATGTGGACGGGCACGCCTCCGCCCTCGTAAATGGCGCGTTTGACCGCTTCACGCTGAAATATGGCCCAAAGAAAAACCAGAACGGGGACGATGCCGAAACACATGGCGAGCAAACCCAACGCTTCGAAGTCCTCCCGCGTGGAAGGAAACGGCCAGGGCGTAGCGGCATGGATCAGGACGCAGGCGGTTTGCCAACACCAGAAGAATCCAACCAGACTGGTCCATCGAGCCAGTCCACGCAGAACGCGCAAGGACCAGTGTCGGTTTTCCGGTGGTGGATCGCCCGTGCACAAAATGCCGAACACAGCCAGCGCGATGTAGCCCAGGCCATTCAGCATGGCAGCCGTCCCCTGCACCGGCACCAGGTGGAACGATCTCATGACATGCCGGCCGCCAACCATAAGCGTGCCGTTCTGGGTCAGCAAATTCTTCAGCCCATAAAGCGACAGGGCCAAAGGGATCGCATAAACCAACAGGTTAAATACTTGTACTTTGCGCCGGTTGGTATTTTCTGTTTCCCACCTCGAGGACATACAGTTTTATGAGCGTCGACGCTGCTAACGTTTGAGCATAGCACATGATGGGGAGAAGGGCGAAGTGCGAGGGCCGGTAATCGAGTAATCAGTGGTCAGTGGGTGGGGAAATCGGTAATCAATAAGCGGCAATCAGGTGATCAGTGGTTGGAGAGACTGCCGCGCGCCGGAACGTCGCGTGGTCCGAAGAATTTATGAAGAATCGAAAGCTATGGTTTTGCGCGTGGTGGCTGGCGATGGGGCTGGCTTTTTCGGCTTCGGGTGCGACGCACACGGTCGCGCAACGCGATCCCAACGCCGATGACACCGGGCCGGGCACGGCGGAACGGCCATGGAAAAGCATCGGGCGAGCGGCGCAAGAGCTGCAGCCGGGCGATCGCGTTGTGATTCGGGACGGTATTTACCGCGAGCGGGTGGTGATCAAACAAAGCGGCACAGCGAACCAGCCAATCGCGTTCCAGGCGGCTCCCGGCGCGCACGTGGTGATGACCGGCGCGGATCAGTTGAGCGGCTGGCAACGCGTCGCGGGTGACTGGCCGATTTACCGCGTTGCCTGGCCGCACAAATTCATCGGCTGGAACCGCCGCATGTCGCATCCGGACGACGATTATCATCAATTGATCGGCCGTTGCGAGCAGGTCGCGGTCGAGAATTATCTACTGCGCCAGGTGCTCGAGGCGGGGCAGATGGCGCCAGGCACTTTTTTCGCCGATACGTCGAACCAGGTCCTCCTGGTCTGGGACCGCGCCGGCCGTGACTTGAACAAAGTGTTCGTGGAAGCGTCCGTGCGGCAGGAAATCTTGCGCTTGGAAGGTGCGTTCGTGCAAGTGCGAGGTATTCAATTTCGGTTTGCGGCGAATATGGCACAGCACGGAGCGGTGGTCCTGGCCGGCGCGCATGATGGGCTGGAGGATTCCGTCCTGGAGGACATGAACGCGAGCGGCGCAACGTTGTCCGCGGAGGACCTGGTGGTCCGGCGCTGTGATTTTCGTGACAACGGGCAGATTGGTTTCGGGGCGAACGGCGCGCACCGGCTCCTGCTTACGGATTGCCGGGTGGAGAACAACAACACGAAAGGATTCGATCGCGGCTGGGAAGCCGGCGGGCTGAAGGTGGTGCTCACCCGCGACGCGGTCCTGGAACGGAGCCAATTTGCGCGCAATTGCGGCAGCGGGATTTGGTTCGATATCGGCAATGAACATCCGACGGTGCGGCAATGCTATATCGCCGACAACGAGGACAGTGGGATTTTTTACGAAATCTCATTCGGGCTGCAGGCGCGGGACAATGTGATTGTCGGCAACGGGTTCGCGGCGACGCCCGGCGCGTGGGGCGCCCAGGCCGGCATTGTTTTATCGAGCAGTCCGGAATGTGTGGTGGAAAGGAACCTGGTCGTCGGCAATCGTGAAGGTTTTAATTTTCGCGAACAGACTCGCACCACGCCGAGAATCGGGTCGAAACAGGAAGTGCCAGTGTGGAACCATGACGAAATCGTGCGGCACAACCTGATTGTGTTCAACCGCGACGCGCAAATCTGGGGCTGGTTTGATATGAAGGACGATCGGCATTGGCCGGCAGCCGCGCGTGTCGCAGATGCTTCGTCGGCTTCTAAGACTGGCGTGGCAACTAAGGGGCTAACCTTGGAAGCGCTGAATCTTCGGTTCCAGGACAACGTGTATTTCGCAGGGCCGGGCCAGGGCTGGTTCGGTTGGGGACCGACGTGGGCGCGTCACAAGATTTATTCCGACCTGGCGAGCTTCCAACACGACCTGGGCATTGATACCGGGAGCCGGGCGGCAGATCCTGATTTTGCCGATTTGCTGGCGAGGGACTTTCGGGTGGGTGGGCGGATGGTGGAGGAACTGCGGGCGTGCTATCCAAGAGCAGGGGTCCCAGGGGCGATTCTGAGTAAGGAAGTAATCAGTAGTCAGTAATCGGTATTCAAGACGCTGGATGCGGGGATGGGAGTAGCGCAGGCCTCCGAGACTGCTGTATCGCCGACCTCCAAGTCGGCGAGCGTTGGATCACCGCGTCTCCTTCAAGCGTTCGCAGGCTGGGAAGCCTGCGATACAACAGGCTCGGAGGCCTGCGCTACGAACCAAGGCTGCTGGCTCCTGAAGGAGGTTTTTCATTGAGAACCTCGACCGACTAATGCTGGGAGACTTGGGATCTAGTAGTGGAGTGAACGGACAGCTCGCCGTTGCTGGAGGTTGCTGCAAGGTGGGCGCGTTTTAAGTGAGGCAGGTGGGCGAAGCCGTTGCCCGATACAGCGCGTCGGAGAGTGCGTGAATTGCCGGCTAAATCGTTTTCGGTCTGCGACAGCAGGTCAGCGGCCAAGGAGTGGTTGGGATCGCGCGCCAGCACTAACTTAAGGCCGGCGGCGAGTCCGCCCAATCCGAGGCGGGCCTGCGCTTGCAGGAAGAGCGCGGTGGTTTGCTGCCGGAAATCCAGGTCGTCTTCGAAGAGCAACATCGTCGGCAGTGACGTGGCGAAGTATTCGATTTTTGCGGGCTGGCGGAACAATTCCTGACCATACGCCAGCAATTGGCGCAGCAGCGACCGCGCCCGATCCTCTTTACCAAGCCGGCGCCACGCCAGGGCTGAATAATAGGTCATCTCGGAAAAACTTCTAACCCGCATTTCCTGGAAGTCGCCCTTGGACTCGGCGGCGGCTTTCCAATGCTGCCGTGCCTGCTGAGACTCGCCTAAGCGACTCGCGGCAATGCCCAGCCAATAATATATGTCGCTCTGGTTGGCGAGCAGGTGTTTGGCCTCGCCCAAGTTGGGCGGTGAGCTCAAGGCCTGCTGGAAATGGTCGTGGGCCAACGCGGCGTCGCCCTGGAACAAGGCGGCCTTGCCCAGCGACAAATGGGTGCGCACATGCTGGCCCAGGGCCTGGCCTTCGCCGCCTTCCCAAGGCTGAAAACGACGACTGGCCAGCACTTCGAGCGCTTGCCGGTGTTGTTGGGTTTGGTTCAGCAGCGCGCAGAGCTCGACCGAAAGATCATCGCGCCGGCGCACGAGAGCGGGATATCGCTCCAATTCACGCAGGCGTTTGCGGGGCGATTCGCCCAGCCGTTTCCAGAGCTGATCGCGTTCGTAGAGCAACCGCGCGTCGGTGGGGTTGATGCGAAAGGCGCGTTGGTAAGCGGCCCGCGCGCGCGCGGCATTTTTGCGAACGTTGAAGTAGCCGATGCCAAGGTTCCGCCACGCGACGGAGTAAGTGGGGTCCAACCGGGTGCTTTGCTCCCACAACTCTATAGCTTCTTCGTGGCGCTTGCGATCGAAGAGCAAGTTCCCCAGGTAACAAGCTGCGCGCGCGTCTTTGGGATTGGCGCGCCGCGCCGCTTCGAGGATGGCAATCTCTTCCAACCGCGAGGGAAAACAATAATCGGGTGCACACTTGGACGCTTTTTTGTACCAGCTCAAGGCCTCGGTCGTTTTTCCGAGTTTTTGTTTGAGCCAGCCCAGCGTGTAATAAACCAGCGGCTCGGCGCCGAGGTTTTGGTCGGGCAATCGATCTCGGGCGAAGGTCTGAGAGGTCATGGTTTTACCCAGAACGTCAATGGCAGCGGGACGCTCCCAGAACCCGCAGGCGAGGACGCCCCCGCCAGTCGCCGATTCCAACAGTTCGGCGGCGTCCTCGTAGAAACCCGCGCGCCCATAATCGTGGACGAGGTCGAGCAAGACCTGCAGGTCACAACCAATCTTTTCGCCGCTCAGATGGCGAGCCCACCAATCGAGCGGGTCGAGCGCAAGTGTTTCGGCGAGGAGGGCGGTGGCTTCGCGCGCGCGCGAGAGCTTGCGCAGCACGAGTGCTTTGACATTGCGGGCGCGGGTGTTCTCGCAATTGTAACAGAGCGCCTGGTCCAGGTGCGCCAGCGCGCTCGGCCAATCGCCTCGGCGGCAATCGCCTTCGGCCACAGCGTGGAACCCAGCCGCTTGCCAGGCCTGGTTCCAAGTGGCCTTGTAAAATGCGGCGTAGGAATCTTCGTCGCGACCTTGATGGCGCAAACACACACCTAGGTTGTAAAAGGCTTCGCCGTCGACCGGATTTGGATTACGCCGCGTTAGCCGTTCGATGGCTTTGCGGAAGCAGCTTTCCGCCAGTTCGAACTCGCCGCGTCGAAGATGCCAGAGGCCCAAAGCGCTATTGCAGCGGCAATCGCCAGGGTCGCGCCGCAGTCCTTCACGCCAATACACGGTGGGGCAGCGCGAAGCATGGCGATACTGCTCGAGGTGCAAACCGACCAGGTAAAGCTCGTCGGTGCTCTGAACGTCCGACGGCGCGGGCGGCTCCGTGGCCGGTGCCGGTACTGGCCGCTTTACCGCTGGTTGTGGTTGATAGCTGATGATTTCCTGGCCTGAACGGCTCAACACTCGCAGTTTGCAGTCCGTATCGGCCGTTCGCGGTGCTAGCTGGCGGATGCGCCGATAGAACGATTTCCCCGGCGCCAAATCCACATTCCACCGGCGGGCGCCGTTCCTCGTTTCGAGCCGAATTGTGGCGCGCGGAAATGGTGAAGTCACACTGACGCCGATGCGAATCTCTTTTGCGTCGACAACCAGGCTTAGGGCGGCATCGAGATTGGCGCATTGCGCCGGGCCAATCTTTTGGATCGGATACCAGTACTGGCGCCACGCCTTGGTCTCGCCGGGCCGCAGAAAACTGAAATCCGGTTGATTATCGGTATAGACGCCGGCCATCAACTCGATGTAAGGGCCGTATTCCCCGTGGGCATCGACGTCGGTGAGGTTCCTGTCCCAGGCATATCCGAACGCGTGATTGCCCCACGTCCATTGCTTTTTGCCAGGCGAGATGTGGTGGTCCGCGATATGTATCAGTCCGGCCTGCCGCGCATAATCGTATCCGCCAAAGAAATCCTCATTCGATCCCATGCACATGTACGAGCAGGGTGTCGGGATATTGGCATAGAACGAGAGATCGTTGGGCGAGTAATGGGGAAGCGGCGCCCCGTCAGGCGAAGGGGAATGGCCGTCGCGCCCTGTCGCAACGTGCGGCGGAATGAATTGGGCTGGCCGTTCATGTTCAGGGATACCCTGACGCGCGCGTCGGCCGTAGTCCACGCCGTAATAGAAGCCATCGCATAACGGGTATGCGCTCGTGGCGCGCTTGGCGTGGTCGGCGACATAAGTGACGTCAGGTGGGAAAAAACTTTGATAGGCCTCATGCACACGCGTGGCCACATTCGCCCACCACAGAAACGTTTGAGTCAACGGTGTGCGGTTATAGGCGCGCACCTTCAACTCGACGTAAGCGCGGCCGGGATGCAGACAAATGCCATGCATCGCCTTCATCCGCGCCATCGGATCGTGATCGCTGCACCAGACGGTTTTCGATCCGTCGCGATGCGTTTCGATCTGGTAATCCACAGGCAAAAAAGTGGCGGGGCGATGGTGCTGCGGCCAATTGAACTCGATGCCGCCGGATATCCAGGGGCCCGCCAGGCCGACGAGCGCCGGCTTGATCACGGACTGACGGTAAATCAGGTCGTAGCCGTTGGTTTTGTCCAGGATCGCGTGAATGCGGCCGCCCAGCTCGGGCAGGATCAATACCTGGAGAAACTCGTTTTCCAGCCAAACAGCCTGCCATTTCAAGTCCTCGGCGTGTTCGGCGATTCGGTCGGTGAAAGGGAGCGGATACACCTTGCCACTGCTGCCCTGATAGACGCGCCGCTCCAGGAACATCGGGTTCTTGTCGGGCGCGGCAGGGACGTAGGTCGGGATTACCAAATCCTCCGTCCAGACACGCACTTTCGACTTACGGGCCATAAAGCAACTTCGCGGTTATTGTGTGGGTTGAGCTTAAGTTAAAAGCTAGCCCGGCTAAAATGGAGGATCAACCGATTCCCATGGATGATTCACCGGATGATCCTATGTTGACGCGACTTGACCGCCGCGCGCTTTATGGTTTGACTGTCCCTGTAATCGCAGCGTGAACGCTTTTCAAATTATCTTCAACCCGACTAGCGCGGCCGAGCTGGCGCGCATGCCGAAGGAGCTGCAACTCCAAATCCTGGGCGATTTCCGCGGCTTGCCCCAGCAGGTGATGAATACCGATATCGACCACGAGTTCGGCAAGTTGGAACGCGCGGGCCGCACCCTGCATCGCTTCCGTGTGGGCGATTATCGAGTCTATTTTGAGCGGCATGAACTCGGGCTGGTGGTTCATCGCATCCTGAACCGCCATACCCTCAAAGATTTTTTCTTCCGGTCCGGCTTAAAGCTGCCTGAGGATGAGGCGCTGCAACAAAACCCGAAGTTTTGGGAGCTCATCGAAGCGGCCAAGGTGGCGACGCATAAGTCGTGATTGGTGCGTTGGGACCGCGTCCTTACCATTCGGTTTCTCGCCTGACGGTTAATGTCAACTGCCGCCCAGTCCTTGGCTGACGGGGGGATTATGCGAGTGGAATTCTTACGGAGTGTCCGAGGATGAGACTCCCGCCTGGGGAAAAGCCCGATAGACAAACGACAATAGAAGGCGGAGTCTATCAAGCCTCGGGCCGGGAAGTGCTGGCAGCGCGGCGCATTTCCTGCTGTCTTAAAACTCGCTGATGAAAGCGAGTCAAATCGGTTCCATGAACTGGAAATGGGTTATTGCGATGCTGGCCTGGCTGTTCGTCGCCCACGCGCCGGCCATGGACCGATGGGCGGCCCTCGCGGAGTTGGAATCCAACAACAATGATAACGCTCTGGGCTCTGCTGGCGAGGTGTCGCGTTATCAAATGCGCCCCGAGATTTGGCGGCGTTACGCCCCTACCAACTCGGACTGGCGAAATCCGGCAGACGCATTGCGCGTGGCGAAACAGATCATGCAAGGACGCGTTGCGGAGTTCCAACGCACCTTCGGGCGTCCGCCAACCGATTTCGAGTTTTATATACTCTGGAACGCGCCTGGCCAGATCCAGCACGCCGGCAAGGCCGTGCGTGCACGCGCGGAACGATTCAGCAATCTGGTGGCTAGCACGCCTTCGGTCGCGGAGACGCCTGCCAAAAAAGCGGATTCTTCGGCTGAGCGGCGGTAGACAACTCTCGTGCTGCAGGGCGGTGAAGGGCTCCTTTCACACATTGGTCAGGCCGGCTTCGGCGGCGTCAGCGATAGCGAGGATTTGGCCGATGAGCCGATAATGTAGAGCAAAGAGCCGCTCAACATGGGCGTTGGCGTCCTGGTAAGCTCGGCCCCATTCATGATCGGCAGGTTTTTCAAAGCACGCATACTCGGCGACTGTCAATTGGCCGCGTGCGTGTGGGAACGGATAAGGAAAAGCTTTTAGCCGCTCCTGCATTGGGTTGACGAACGATTGAAACCGTTGCACCAACTCGGCCAGGACTTCGTCTACTTGGGCAGGACGCGAATGGTTCTGCCGATTTTGCGCCAGGGCAGCGAAGGCATTGAGCTGGGAGCCAATTTCGTGGGCTCGCGGTATCTGCTCACCGACGGCGGCGATCAGCGCCGCCATGTCGGCCGTGTTTTTGGCCGGCGCTGGATAATCCGTAGTCTGGCTCAATCGTAGCGCTAAAATCACTCGCTGACCCAGAGCATTCAGGAACGGGTCCAATTGCTTGAGTCGCTCTTCGATAGCAGCGGTGGTTCTGTTGCGGGCCTGCCTGGCGGCATCCTCTATAGCGGATAGGGTCACGAGGTGAGACGGTAATCCGAATGGCTCTGGCTCCAACTCGAAACCTGCTACAGCCAGGATGTTGGCAGTGGCAAACTTCTCCCGGGCAACTTGCTGCTGGATGCATTCAGCGGAAGTCCTCTCGGCTTCAGGCCGCAAGGTCTCGGTCAATGCCTGCGCCTCGCGCCATTCTTTGAGCGCTTTCTCCTCCGGCGCGGTGGGCGATAAATCCCCGTTGGTGAGCAGCGGCTTAAGGTTGACGCTGACGCCACCAAAGAATCTGCGAACCAGCGCCTCCGTCTGGATGCTGGCAGCACTCTCTCGCAAAATCTCCTCCGCCGATATTAGGTTCTGTTCCGTAAACTCGAGTCGGAGCTCCTCTTGATAGCTACGCCGCGTGACAGTTTTGCTCAATTCGAGGAACGCGGAGAACAGCGATGTGGCCGGTGCGGCCAGATGAAAAACACCCGGTTGAGCCAGCCGCCGAGCAGCTCGAGCGCGGTCCGAATCGCAGGGATGAGTGTCGAACCAACGGGTCTTTGCGCCGGCGTCGGCGGCAAGGTTTTCATGAACCTCGGACGGCAATGAGGCGGCTTTGTGGCTGATGAGAAGCGGCAGGCTTTCCGGAAGACGTTTGTTGAGCCAGCTTTGCCGCACATCGTCATAAGCAATGCGGGTAGCCACGTTGAGCACGCGGAGTCTGGCAGCCGTGGCTTCGAAAGCCTCGCTGCCGGCCACCTTCGCTTCGTAGCTGTCGGCGTCATACTCCATCTGGCGCAGCATGAGGCAACTGATGGCGTGGCCGGCCTGCATCAGAACCTGGAGAATGCGTCGGGTGCACCACACGCAACCGCGCGCGGCATGCAGCACAATACGCAGCCGCCAATCTGTACCGCTGGCGGCTTGCTCGAGATTCAGATCCCAATCGTCCCGCTCGTACACGACGCGCCAGAACCAGGAGTTAATCCGGCGAATGATATAGGTGAGACGCATGCCCGCGCCCTGCCTGAAATGACCGAACTCATGCGCCAGCACACCGGCGAATTGGCGCATATTCAAACCCGCGGCAAGCGGCAGCCCAATCGTCAGTACCAGGTCGTTGCTCCAAAGCCCCCGTTGCAAACTGGCCGAGGCATTGACCTGGTAATCCACGTCGATACGGCAAGGCGGGCTAGAGCCGACCAAATCGCAGATTTTCCGCACGAACGCGAAGAGAACATGCTCGCGAGCAGGATCCAACGTAACGGGCTGCGCGCCCTTGGCTCGTTTAGCGAAGAATGGCTTTATCATGAAGAAAATTAGGATGCCTCCGACTAGCGCTGGACCCGCATACAGCATAAACCGGACAAACCCGCCACGACCGAAATCATCACGGAGTATCGACGTATCATTTCTTAGGTGCCAGATGACGATCCAAACCACCAAGGCAATGATCGCCAGATAAATTAAGGGCAGCAGCAGCATCCCGAAAGTGACGATGGCCAGACCGGCCAAATACACAGGCCCTGTGGGCGTCGGCTTGATCTCACCGCTGAAGCAATCCAGGGGCGAGGCTGCCACAGGGGCGTTGATATCGGAGTTACTGGCGCGCACGGAGGCCAGTTCGTTGCTTAATATTGCGTTTGAAGCGGAGACTTGGCTTTGTGCGCTCACATCACCTGCCATTGTTATTGCGAGGATTCCATGGTATGTATGGTGAATTGTCAAGCGAAATAGAGGCGGGTCAATCTCCGTTTTTGCCACTTTGCAGTCCAATCAATGTTGAATTCGAAGCGGCAGCGAAGACGCCCGACAAAGGAGAGCGACGAAGGAGAGGCGAGGGGGCAACGGGCCATGAACGCGCTCCCAACCGCGTTCGAAAAGCAACATATTCAGTTTGGTGCCTAATTGGACTGCATCTTTTGAACGTTCCGCAGCAGATCCTGGAACACTTTATTTTTCGGGTCCACCCCAACTGCCGCCTGGGCGATCAGACGCGCATCCTCGACGCGATGGAATTGAAGCAGGAAGTTTATGTAACGGAAAACCGCCTCGGGACTGGACGGGCAGAGCGCAAAGGCCTGGCGGAATGCGAGATCCGCTTGCTGAACCAACGGCTCGCGGGCGGCATCGGTTATAGGCTGATAGTCCGCGGGTGAGTTAGTGCTCAGCCGCCAGGCATACACGCCGGCGATTGAGCTGCGCAATTTCGACAGCAATCGTTTGGCATAATCGTTCCCAATGAAAGCCGGATTTCCGGTGAACTCTTGCAGGTCATGGCTGACGTACACGCGCTCGACCGCAGCCGCCAAATCCGAAACGGAAGTTCCATCCTCGAGCACATTGCCCACGGTCTCGGCGGTGATTTGGCGCCAGTAATCGTGGTCGCGGGCGAGCACGTCTTCAGGCAATTCCAGCAGCGGCTGGCGGTTGATCTTCATGACCAGGCCGTTCGGCTCCAGGTGCGGATACATCCAGTCCAGCGGGAAGCTTTCCTCGACGTAGAACTCGCGATCAGGATTGCGATCAAAGATCAGTTTAACCAGCAGCGCATTGATTGACATGACGGCGACCTGTCCGGCCACCTGGATGTTCGTGCCCACCTGTCTCACATCTTCTCCCGGCTTGAGCTGTTTCGGTTCATTGGGGAACTGTTGATCATGCTTTAGCCGGCGCTGGGCATCGTTGAGGTAATCAGTAAAGCAGCGCTGCGAATCTTCATGGGTAGGGGTGTATATTTTGCCGCCGTACATCGCGTGGAGGTAGTCCAGGTACGTGCCGTCTGCGAGCGCATTTTGCGTCAAGCAAAAGAAAGGATCGGCATCGATGCTCGACTTTTCAAACGCCGTCGGCAATCCCCGTCCAGGGTCGGTCCCGCCGAAGTAAATGCTGCCCGGCAGGATGGAATTGATGATGCCGTCGACGACGAGTTTTGTGTATTTCGGTTCGCAATTGGCGATATGGTCGTAAGCGAGGCAAACCTCAAGGACCGGTTGCCAACAAGCACTGTGCGGCAGGTCGACGCCGTTGGTATTGCTGCTGTATTGGCCATGGTTGCGTTTGAAGAATTCGTAACGGTTGGTGACGGTCGTGACATCGCCTTTGACCGCGGCATCAAAGCAGCGCTGATATTCCGGCGACACACTTTCGCCGTCTTTCGCCGATAGCATGTGTGATTGCTTTTCCTTGGCGGCGGCAAAAGCCTCGAGTTGCGTTATCTGTTCCTGGCGCAGCCCTGCAGTTGGCGTCAAATCGAGTTGGGGAGGCCGGCTGGTCCCGGCAAGGCAGGCCACCAGAGCGCCCATGCCAGCGATCGTCACGACCACTGCGCCAGGCCGCAGCCGGCGCGCGCGGTGAGGATCGACCATTGCCGCGATGCGCCCCCGCAACTGCGCCGAGCGGGCCATGGCAATGCCGGCGGCAAAACGACCCGGCTTGAATGCCCTCGCAATCCTCAGCAACTCCGCCGCGTAATCCGAAGCCTTGCAATCGCTGCGGAGCACCAGGTCGTCGCAAGCCCGCTCGCGCTCCACGCACATCCGCCGCGCCGCCAGCCATACCAGCGGATTGATCCAAAATATGACGCAGACAACTCGCGCGATAATCAGGGTGAGGGAATCCCAACGCCTCACGTGCGCCAGTTCATGCAATAGTACCAGCCGACGACGCTCCGGCGGCCAATCCGCGCCTTCCGCCGGCAGCATTACCATCGGTCGGCGCCAACCCCAGGTCGCCGGCATGACCTGCTCGTCCCCTTGCAACAGAATCACCTGCCGCCGCAGGTCCAAACTCTGGCGGGCATCACACAGCACGTTCTGCCACTCCGGCGCAGTTGCGAGTGCTGAGTCTCGCGCCAATTGTCGCAGCCGATATTGTCCCGCGGCGAACCAAATTAAACCCAGCACGACACCGGCGGCCCAAACACCGAGGCCGAAGTCGAGCCAGCCGCCGGCTAATCGCGCTGCCAACGGTTTGTGTATCCTCACGCGTGTCCCATGCAGCGCAGCCGAACCGCTTGCCGTGCCGGCGCCAACTCCACTTGCCGGCGTTGCCGATGGCATGAGTGTCAGTGTCAGCGAGATTTCGTTTCCGGGCTTGAGTTCCTTCGCCACCGACCACAGCGGTTTTGGCCAGGTGTGCGGCCAGGCAGCCAGGCACAGCAGCAGCGGCAAACTGACAATCGCAGCGAACCAAACCAAGTGCCGCAGAGCCGCCGCAGCGCGTCGCCACAAAAGGCAGATCGCTGTTGCGGCTATCAAGACCACAACACTTTCGAGCAGCACTTCGATCAGCCCACCCGGGTAAAGGTTTTGTTGAACATGACTCGCCAACGTTTGGATCCAGGCATTCATTTAGCGGCCCTCCTTTCGAGCCTGTTCGATCATTTGTTCCAGTTCGCGCAACTCCGATTCGGAAATGCGCGTATCGGCATTCTCCAGCAACGCCGCCACTGCCTGCGTCACCGAACCGGCAAAAAACGTGGAAACCAGCCGGTTCAGGGCCGAGCGCCGGGCCGATTCGCGCGAAGCCCGCGGCTGGTACACGTAACGGGCACCCTCTTTCAGGTGTTTGATATGGCCTTTAGCCTCAAGGATGCGCAAGAGCGCGCGCACGGCCGAGTAACTGGGGGGATCCGGCAAAGCGGCCTGAATTTCCGACGCCGTGGCACGGCCGTGCTGATGCAAGGCATCCATAATCTGTCGTTCGCGACGGCTGAGATGGGTTTCGGCGCTCATAGTGCTAAAATATTAGCACCTCAAAGCGGCGTGTCAACGGAAAAATGCTAAAAATTTAGCGGTCCGTTATGGCCCATCGTTTGCGCTCTCGATTTTGGAAAATACCAGGGGCGTTTCCAAAAAAACCGGCTAATGCAGGGTGACAGTCATTAACGAAATGCGATCTATGAAGAACACCTTTAATTGGCAGCTTGCCACGTGGATTTCCGTGTTGGTTGTAATTATGGCCGCGGAGATTTCGGTTCGCGGCGCTGACAATCAAAACAGTAATGCAGGTCCCCAAGCTGGCGCCCTCCGTTCCGACCGTCCGGCTCAGTGGCAGGACCCGAAGGAGGTGCTGCCCCAGGTCGATTATAATGGTCTGCCCATCGCCGAAGTGGCAGCGAATTTAAAGCAGATGTTCCCCGGCGAGTTTGACGTGCTGTTTCCCGTCGGGCCCGGAAATGGCGATGGGTTCGACTGGCCGGCGGTGACGGTCGATTTGCGACTCAAGCATGTGAAGGCCAGCGAAATTTTTAACGCCATGAACCTCGTCTTTGAAAGCGGCAAGACGCCTTTGCATTGGGAACTGACGATGAACGGCAGCCGTCCTACAGCCTTGCTTCGTCTGATGCCGCACAACCCGGGACCCGCGCCGACCATTGATCCCGCTACCGGTTTGCCTATGAGCACAGCTCAAAAACCAATGGTCTTTTTTGTCGGCGATTTGGTGGGCGACCCCAAATCCGGCCGTATGTCCGTGGACCAGATTGTGAAAACCTTCGACGAGCTTTCCAAATTCGGCTTCAGAGGCGAGCGCATTTCCTACTATGACCCGGCGCAGTTGCTCATTGTCCGGGGCACGGACGACGACATCCGTTTCGTGCAAAACACCTTGATGGCTCTGCGGGATAAAGCGCTGCTGGACGCCCAGAAAGCCTTTGCCCGCGAGCATGGGGAGAGTGAGTCGTCTTTCTGGCCCGAACAATGGACGAAACACAAGGGCGAGTCGCAGCCGGGCTCGATCGAAAATCGCAGCGCGCCTGCCAAAACAAACGCGACAAACGCACCTTGATTATGCTATGAACGGCCGATGGCCCTGACGTCCTCCATGGCTCTGGCGCTTCCCCAAGCAGCGCGTGCCGCCGCGATGGCCGCCAGTTCGCAACCTGACCCTCTCCACGACGACGACGTCACTGCATGCCGTCTCGCTGCGGCGGTGGCCCGGGGCGACGCGGATGCCTTCCATGACCTGTATGATCGCTACCAGGAGCGCCTCTTCCGCCTGGTGCTGGTCCTCAGCCGTGGTGATGAGGCCACAGCCCGTGATGTAGTCCAGTCGGCGATGTTGACTGCTGCCGCCAAGCTCAGGGTGGTGCAATCTGAAGAGCACCTTTGGAATTGGCTGGCTCGCGTTGCCCGCCAGCATCTCCTCAAACAATGGCGGCATCGGCAGCGCGAACCTGTATTGGTCCCATCTTCTGAATTACCCGAAACCGCCGCGCCCGCTGAGCCGGATACCGTGCTGGAGGAACGCCTGGATGCCGCAATGCAATTAATGGAGCCGCCGGAGCGTCAGCTCATCGAATGGTTCTATTACGAACGCTTGAGTCATGCGGACATGGCTCAGCGTCTTGATGCCACGCCTAAAGCCGTCTCGCGCCGCCTGGAAAGAGCACGCGCCAAGCTACGTCTATTGCTCAAGCAAACCCTTTCGCATGAAACCTGAGAAACATTTTTTGATTCGCGATCTGCTCGACGACAACCTGGCTGATATGCACCGAAGCGCTACCCTGCACGCAGGCGGCCGCATCTTGCGGCATAAACGCTGGCGCCGTGCAGCCCTGCGCTCACTGCCCGCGGCTGCACTCATCATGGTCGCAGCCTTGGTCTTTCGCCTGCAGTCCCCGGCACCTCATCGCGTCGTTTCCTCTGTTTCACCCCAAGCCGCGGTGGTGCATCATCTGACTGACGACCAATTGCTAGCGCTGTTTCCGAATACCCCTGTTGGTCTTGCGACTGTGGCCGGCCGCAAAGTGCTCATCTTTCCGCGGCAAGCTGATCGGGAAAGATTCATCGGGAGTTTTTGATCCAGGTTCGTGGCAAACCCTACGGACCGGGCACCTGGGTCACGCGATAAATCCTTGCAGGTTGGCCGGGTGCCGAGGTGTCGTAGAAAGGCTGCATCGCATTTGTGAGCTGGACAGTGGCGAGGGATACCCAGGCATCGGTTGGGCCGACGCGGTTGATAATGTCCACACGTAGCCAATCGCTGACATTTCCGCTCAGGAGAAGAGCCGGAATGATCTGCGCACTCAAACTTGGGGTCGTATCGGTGGCTGCGGCCCGATAGTATCGTGGTGTGGTAATAGCGGCATCAAAGTACCACTCGGGGCCATTGGCAATCGTGACCTCCGCGAGGGGGTTCCAAACCGGCGCTGGTACCAGCGACAGTGCGACCTCGATGCTGACAATTCCGGATGGTGCATCCAGCCGCAGTTCGGGAACGAGCCGCCGCGGCACGGGCGGGACGACCGCCAGCGTCGCCGGCGCGCTGGTCGTCGCGCCAAAGAAATTGGTTACAACCAAGGTATAACTGCCTGCGTTAGTCGGGTCGACGTTGCGTAATCGCAGCAGCGGCCCGATGCCGGATGTCAGAGGCGAGCCATTGAAACACCATTGATAATAAAGCGGAGTGCTGCCTATCACTTGAGATGAAAAGCTCGCTGAGGATCCCGCCTCGGCGGTAAGCGATTCCGGTGCTGGTGCGACGGGCGGGTCACCGTCCAGTGTCAGCGTCAGTATCCAGCCGCCGGTAATCGCGCCAGAGTCGCCTGGAGTGGTGTCGATGACAAAGAGATTCCAAGCGCCGTTCGGATTGCCATTGGTAAGAGCGAACAAATTGTTTGCGTAAGGAGGCGCAGGCGCTGGTGCGCGAAAACCCCTGCGAGTCCGGGGTTAGGTCGATAGGTTCCCGAGACGATCGGCATCGGCAGGACGCTTGCCGCAGAATCGTCGAATGTGAGATTAACGTCATTCACAGCAGCGAACTGGCCATTGCTTGCCATCAAGAGGACCGAGGCTCCGCCAGGCTGGCTCAGCAAAATATCAACGTCATTTGGGAACGTATGCGCAAAACCGTTTAATGTCGCGGTCACCTTTACCGTACGACCTGGCGCATTGTTCACGCCAATGCTCGAAGGATAAGGAAGTGCGTTTGTGTAATCGCGGATATTGATGGAGGCCGGATTCGAGATCGTGAGCGTGACTGCTCCCGGCGTCGGACCGGCAGAAATGCCCAGCACGAGTGCGGTCAACTGCATCCAGCGCCGGCGCAGGCCCGCCGGATTGTGGCGTGGCTTTGCGGGGTTCATCAGGGTTACCTTTCTGTTTGCGGCGAGCGGCTGGTGGCCAACTTGCCCCTGTCAGGCACCCAACTCTTGATGGAGCATGGAAGATGGCCCGAGCAATGTCAATACTATTCCCTACACGCTTTCGGGTTGGCCTGTGTAGCCGTAATTTGGATCTTGACCTTGCCGACCTCTTGGGCTTTGCTTTATTAATCCTTATGAGGTGGATTAGCCTGCTGTTGATCGCTGGTTTTACTATGGCTTCGAAAGCCCGGGCTCAACCGGCTAATGAACCGTTGGAAAAATTCGTGGTTACCGACGGCCTCATTAATGCCGTCGCCAAGAACGGAACTGTCCTATATCTGGGAGGAACCTTCGGTAATATTGGAGTTCGCACCGGCGGCGGTGTGCCGGTATCGGTGACGACCGGCCAGGCGGATGCTGTTTTTCCCAGTGTCAACGGCAGCGTTTTCGCTGTTATCGGCGACGGACAGGGCGGCTGGTACGTAGGTGGGAACTTTTCTGTTGTTGGCGGCTTCGTGCGCACTAATCTCGTCCACATTCGGAGCGACAGGACGGTCGATCCGGCCTGGTGTCCGGCGGCTGGCGGCGGCTATGTGGTCGCACTGGCATTGTCGGGAGGTGTGGTCTACGCCGGCGGGACATTCACCAATGCCAACGGCCTGACGCGCAATTACGCCGCTGGTTTTGACAGTGTCACGGGAGCGCTGAACAACTGGAATCCAAACGCTAATGGCGCGGTCAGATCGATTGTGCCTTATGGGACGAATATCTATGTCGGTGGTGAATTCACGTTGCTGAACAGCCAGACGCGGAATCGTCTTGCGGCAGTCGATCCGGCAACCGGCCAGCCTTCAGCCTGGAATCCGAATGCCAGCGATTTCGTCGAAGCGATGCTTCTGTACGCGGGTCATCTGTACGTTGGCGGCTATTTCACTAGCGTTATGTCCACCACCTGCGGACACGCCGCGTCATTTGACCTCTCCACCGGCCTATTGGATCCATGGAACCCCAATGCCAACGGCATTGTTTACGCTATCGATGCGTATCAGGGCACTGTTTACCTGGGCGGAACTTTCACCACGGTTGGTCTCAGCGCTCGCCAAAACCTCGCAGCAGTGGACGCAGTTTCGGGCGCCGTCACGGCGTGGGATGCACGCCAGGTGGCGACCCCCGGATATTTACAGGCCGTCTACGCCGTGTCGGTGTATAGCAACGCACTCTATGTTGGCGGCGCTTTCAGCACCCTGGGCGGACAGAGCCGAGCCAATGCCGGAGCCGTCGACCTCACGTTCGGCAATGCCACTGCCTGGGATGCAAAAGCAAACTTTCTGGTGTTCGCGTTTTGCGGTTCGGGCGCCTCAATTTACATGGGCGGCCATTTCGGCGCGGTCGGCTGTGTCCCACGAAGCAATGTTGCCGCGTTCGACCTTCTTTCAGGCCGGATCACATCCTGGAACCCGACCGTGATCGGCCGTGGCTCCTCTTATCCCGTCCAAGCGCTGGTCGTTGCGAGCAACCAGGTTTTCATCGGTGGCTACTTCACCAATGTTGGCGGCGCCACCCGCACGAATCTCGCCTCGGTGGATCTCCAGACCGGCGCAGTCACCGACTGGGCACCTGACCCTAACGCAACTATCGATGCCCTGGCGACGTGGAACGATCGGTTGTTCGTTGGCGGCACCGCCTTTTCTCTCATCAGCGGACAGGCCCGTGCCAATTTTGCG
>CAZUVM010000179.1:0-33771 GCA_964623885.1 uncultured Verrucomicrobiota bacterium | reverse complement strand
GGAGCGGTTGGACTACCAACAGAATTTTGTGGTCAACCAAATGGTGAAGGTTTCGTTCTTTACGCCGGAAAGGCCGTTGATTTCCGTGCTGGAAACAAAAACGGAGGGCAAACCGCGGCTAGCTACCCTCAACGAACTGTTCCAGTCCAAATGTTTGGTATCGGCGGTGCGCTCGAAAACCCGTGATTGGGTGGATCTCTACCTGCTGATGCGTAATCATGGGTTTTCTATTAAACAATTTCGCCAGGCCTTTGGTGCTGCCGGTGTGGAAGCTCAATGTGCAACCGCGCTGAGCCGTTTATGCAGCGGGGTGCCGCAAAAGGACGATGAAGGTTACCGGCACTTGCTTAAGGAGCCGCCTACGCTTGAGGAGATGAAGAATTTTTTCACCGCGCAGAGAGATCTGCTGGAGGTGGAAACAGCCGCGGAGGCGTTACGCAAAAAGCAGAGGCGAGCCAAGCGAAACTCACGTCAGAATTCTCCTCGTTAACTTCATCAACATTGTGCCGCCCGGGCTGGGCGAGACAAACCTCCTTGGAGGCGATCGAGGGGCTTCAAAATGGCGACACGATTTTAGTTCCATTTCCCAAGGTCCGGTCCGATTTATCTGGTCACGGCGCCCCTAACACTCGATGACGGATATCCAGCCACTACGAACAACATCGTTACCACCACATAGCAGGATTGCTTTTCTTTAAGGCTACAGCCTTAAACTATTAAATACTCGGGCCACCAAAGAAAACTCGAAGGCACTCGCTTGGGGCTTGGCTCGTGCGGTTAATCATCCGGAGGAGGCGATGCACCGTCCCAGCAACCGGAACGAGTGCGCGAGCTGTTGGTGCACACCTTCGGATGCCGTCAACGAGCGGCCCACCCTGCAAGCGAAACAACGGCGGCCCAGCAACCCTCGCACCGCGGTTTTTTGAAACGCATAGGCATAAACTATTAACTACTAGCGCCACTCAAAAAATCGCAATCAATCCGATAGGTGCTTGCCTCGGTGGGGTTCATTTTGGAGGAACAGTGTAACTTGAGCGGTGGCTTTGGCGGGCTCCATTATACCGGATTGGCCAAAATCCTTTGTTTTCCTGGGGAAATGTCCAAATCGTATTTTAACCAAAACGCGCTATAAACGAAATCAGCGGCCCGAGCGCGTGAATGGTCTTGCAGCACTTGTCTGTTTACCTGCCGTCGGAGGATTGGGTCACTGCAAAGAGGTATACGGCGCCGGACAAATGGCGGCCCAGGACCTGCGGCTCAATTGCACGGAGTGCGTTGCTGAGTTCTGCTGCACCAAGGGCAGCGAAACAAAATATTCCGGGATATCGATTATTATTAGGGGCCGACCTTTAAAAGGCATCCTCCCAGCCGCGCTTACGCCGCGGGTGCTTTTGCTCCAGCCGTGTCTTCTCGCGGCGGAGGAACTGCGATCGCAGTTTGATGATTTGGTGCACGTCCCGGTACATCCGCTTCTGTTCCGTAACGGTCAGATCCGTCCGCTTGAGGGCATGGCGTACCCGTTCGGTTAGCGCGCGATGTCGGTCCAGCTCATCCTGCAGCTCGAACATCATTTCATCCGGGCGATTTAGGAGCATTCGCTCGATTACGAACAGCTCTTGTTCATCGAAGGCGCGTAGGAATTGGTCAAACTTGCGAATATCGTCCTGGTCCGCCTTGCGCGCTTCGACGACACGCTCTGCGACCGCAAGAATTTGTTTCAATCGAATCCACAGGTCGCTCATGCCCGGTTCGGGATCTGTCCCATGACCAGATCCGGTGGGCTCTGGGTTTGGGCACGAATTGGTCTGCTGATGATCGTTTTCCATATAACCTATATACTCAGGCAGGTTCGTGGACTTCCCTTGCATCGCCAGCAGACTGCAACCGGCCAAACCTCAATTTGTTCACAGCTATTGGTTGTCGGTGCCGGGAACCGAGTGGACGAATCAAGGTAAGTGCATGAAAGTGTTGCAAATTTTAGCGTTAACCCGTCGGCGCGGCAGGCAATACCATTCGATTTGCCAATTGGTATCACTTTATGGCATTTTATGGAATGAGCTTGAAGGTGCAGATGGATCCGGCGGGCCGTGTGGTATTGCCCAAAAAGGTGCGGGAGCGGTTGCGGTTGCAGGGGGGCGATACTCTGGCCTTGGACATTAATGGAGATGCAATCGAACTTCGTCCCCTGCAAGTCAAATCCCGCTTGGAGCGAGTCAATGACGTTCTGGTGTTTGTGAGTGAGACTCCTCTGGCGGAGGGAACGGATCTAGTCGCTGAATCGCGGGAGGAACGAATCGAGCAAATAGCTCGAGGTGTTACCGAGGCCCAATGAAGGTATTCTGCGACACAAACGTGCTGGTGGCAGCGTTCCTTCGAAGCCACCCTCACCACCATGCTGCACGGCCGATCATCGAAAGAGTCACGGCCGGGCAAGACCAGGGTTTTGTCGCCACGCACAGCCTCGCTGAAACCTACGCCGTCCTGACTCGTCTGCCCGGAGGCCATCAAGTGGCGCCCGCGATGGCTTGGCAGTTGATTTCTGAAAACGTGGTGAAAAACTTCTCTCTCGTAACGCTCAGCCCGAAGGAATACGTTGCGACCCTGAACCAAGCGTCGGCGGACGGCGTTGAGGGAGGACGAACTTACGATTCGCTGCTCCTGGCCGCAGCGATGAAGAGTGACGCCGAACGGATCTACACGTTAAATGTTCGCCATTTCCAAAATATGGCCGACGAGCGAACGCGATTGCGGATTGCCGCCCCGTGAGCCGAGAAAAGGGATCGGGAGTTCGGGGCAAGACCGCCGATATCTCTGGTTCATGAGCTGACCAAAGGAGGCATCCGCGAGTTGAAGACTGTCAAGTTGGCTCGGGGCGCGCCGCCCACGCAGACGCGGGCCGCAGCTGCAGAGAAATATTACAAGGAGTTTCCGCTCGGTGTTTCCCGAATTTCCCTTTTCAAAGGAATTTCGGCGCCAGCCGTGGGAGTTCTTTCGGGGATGACCGCGTATATAGTACGTGAACGCACCCGAAGATTTCACACGTCCCGACGGGACTAGCCCGCCCAATGAGGTAGTAGCCCCGCCTTTACCGGAGCGATCGGCTGAAGGGCTGTGGGCTGGATACTGCCAAGTTCCAGGCTGTTTGGTGACGGGCTGCTTGCTTCCGTCTACGCCGGCAGCAAACCCTGAAGGCAGCCAGTGCCCGCTCTCTTCGGGATTTTCAGCCCCGGGAAAACTCGGGCCGAACAGCATGAAAACCGCCAGGACCCATGGCGTGCCCTTCCAGGGCCAAAGGAGAACGTGTATACGAAAGCTCACGCCGGCTTCCTCCCCCCAAGAAAACGATTAAACCAGTAACCTATCAATCGAGCTCGTATGTATTGGTATGAATGCACGTAAATTAATTGAATTGTATGTCCGGCCGCTGCCGGAGATTAAACCCCGCATCACCGATCGTTACTGGCCTGCTTACTGCAGCGCCGCCGCGCGTTTGATTGCCGAGGCACTAGTCCAAGAAAAGCAATGGCACTGCAGCTTGGTGGTCGAGGCGCCCATGGAGAAGGGCTGGCCAACCCGGGGCAGCCACACGGGCCAGCCTATGAAACGCCGCGAGCTCCTCGGTCTCACCCAACGTGAAGTGGGTTTGATTTTGGGCCTCTCGGAGCGCGCGGTGCGAAAGGTCGAAAAACGCGCCTTAGCAAAACTGCGCGCGCATCCAGAGCTGCGCCGCATTTGGTCTGAAATCGGCGGACCATTGGACGAAGGCTTTGTGCCATTGACCACCCAGGAAGTCGAAGCGCTGCTGAATTTGACGCAGACACCGGAAGAACTCGGACTCATGTACAAAGTGATTTGCACGATCCAATAAACACCAGGTTTTTGTTCGCGAGATTATCGAGCAACCCAATCTGCGAACCGTTGCGTGTAGTTAGAGTAAAACATGAATACCGAATCAAGCGGCGCACCCAAGCCGATCAGCGAGGCCAAGTTAAACGCCAATCGGCAGAACGGGCGATTGACACACGGCCCGAATGACCCCAGCCTCACCCGGTTCAACGCTCGAAAGGACGGCCTGACGGCGGGTCTCACCTGCCTGGGCCTCGACACGCCCGAGAATCATAAAGCTATCCGGCTGATTTGCGCGCGCTTGGGCCCGCGCAATGCTCTGGAAGCCGGATTCATGAACCGGTTACTATGGCTGCGGCTGCAGGAAGGCCATTTCCTGGATGTTGAACGAACGGTGTTAACCCGCAAACCGCCGTCCCTGGATCCCGACGACCGGCGCTTGTTTCCTTTCCTCGAGGATCCGAGCGGGCTCAAGACCTTGGAGCACCTGGCACGCCAGTTGGCGCATTTTACGAAGCTTACCCATGAGGAGATCCAGGAACTGCTGCAGGTCCGGAAAGAAAACTGGGCCAACCACAGCCAAGAGGCCTCCCCTTTGGGGCAAGACACCACCGGTACGTTTATGGCGCAAGCCACCCAAAGCGCACAGGTTGATGTCAGCTCCTGCAACCTGCCGTGGACGCTGGAGGCGTGTGTGGCCGACACCCGCCTGATCCTGGAGGGAGAAAACCCGAAGGCTTACGAAATCCTGGCCCGGGAAACGTGGCGTACCCTGCGACCGGCCAATATCCTGGAGGGATTTACCGCGGTTGATCTGGTCCACGGACGCTGGCGCCTGGTGCGCATGATGCCCATCACGAACATACTGTTCGAGCGCTGCGCCCTTTCGGCCAGCACCGTAGATAGCAGCCGTATTGGGCTTGCTTTCGTTAATGACAGCCAGCATCGCCAAGCAATGGCAAGCTTGCGCCTGTATGAAGCTGCGTTGCACGCCCGGATAAAAAAGCGGCTGGCTCTCTTTCGTAAAATCCGCAAACAAGGCTGGGAGGATTGCGACATTCCACCGGCCGCATGTTCTCCGGCCGATACATTGGCCGGGGAACAAGTCACATCAGCTAGTCAACCGGACAAATGATGAAAGGAGAACCAAACCATGTTTAACGATGCTACGAATGTTTCCGGCACTGCGCCGACGCCGTCCTCGGCCAAGTTGTTGCCGGAGCTGCAAGCGCGCGAAGCCGTAATCGCCACACACTTGGCTGCCTTGGACCCCAGTGCCCATCAGGCGGCCGTAGGTGAGGAACTGCTCATCATTCGTGACGACCATTCATACCAGGCGGCAGGCTTTAAGTCCTTCCACGCCTACCTCGGCGCCCAGCGCAACCCTATAAAACGGCCCCGGGCCTATCAGTTGATTGCCTTTGCCGCAGCCCGGCGCCTGGCTCTTAAAGAGGGCCGGCCGCTGCCGTTGAATGAGCGGCAAGTGCGGGCCAGCAAGTCCAAACCCAAGCCCCGGGAGCCACAAGACCCGTTTATAGCGCGCTGGAGCCGCGTGATTCGCTACCTGAAGAAAGAGTTTGGCGATTGCTCGCCAATGGAGCAGGTCCGCTTCGCGCAGGTCATGGGCGTTACCGCGAGCTTTTTTGAGACTGAGGCCCGCGGCCTGAAGGGATCGGCTCACGCGAACCCGGCAGGTCCGGGCCAGCCGATTCAAGCCAGCCCGCCGACAAAAACCGGCTCGGCGTCATCGGTCGCGCCACTCCTTAACCCCAATCCGCCGCAAGAGTCATGCACCAAGGACTAAAACAAAACGGACGCCAGCAGCGAGAATGCTCGCAACAGCGGCATGGGGCAGCGATTTACGCCATGCTAATGCATGGTCCTGTGCGTCTTCGGTGTCGCGGTCTCGGCCTGGCTGCACCTCAACGGCCGAAATGTCTACCACTGGTAGACACGGCTGCGGCGCGCGCAGTCGGTCCCAAAGGTCGAATACCACGGTGGCCAGCAGCGCGGACCTGGAAAAATAAATTTGCAAAACGAACCCACCGGATGAAACGCGGTCTCCTGTTAAACCGAAAATTGGAAACGAGCATCTCAGCAGTTTGTCGCAATGGCTGGTTACCGACCTTTGTTTCCATCACTTATTCTGTGCGGCACGCAGCTAGGCGGAATCTGTAAAAAACTTATTTTCAAAAGCCAACCCAACGGCAAACCGTCAAAGAAACAAATTGTAAGCGACCATAGAAGCAGTAAGACTTTAAAGGGCTGATTGGGCGGCGCGCCTTTAAGCGCCAAAACATCCGTCGTGAAAACCCGCGGGTTGGTGGCTCCGGAAGAGGAGCCGGCAAGAGGTGCTCGAGCTTTGCCCGCATTGCTACTCTCGAGTGGTTTCCGAGCGGCCCGGAGCCAGCCATCCTTCAGGCTTATCATCTGCCGGCTCGCCGCTGCCCTGCGCTGCGAGCCCGTTTCGTGCTAAGGAGGATTATTTGGTCATGCCGGATCCAGCAACGATGGCATGACTTGTTAAAACGTGTCCTCCCGCCCGCGCTTAAGCCGCGGGTACTTTTGCTCCAGCCGCTGCTTCTCACGGCGGAGGAACGGCGATCGCAGCTTGATGATTAGCTGCACCTCCTGGCACATCCGCTCCTGTTCGGCAATAGTCAGATCCGTCCGGTTCAGGGTATAGTGCACGCGTTCGGTCAGCGCGTGGTATCGGTCCAGTGCTCGAACATAGTCTCCTCTGGACGCTCTAGGAGCATTCGTTCGATCACGCACAGCCCTTGTCGTCCTGGTGCACCTTTCGGGCATTTGGTCCAATCGAGTCCACAGGTTGCACATATCTGGTCCGGCATTTGCGCCATGCCCAGATCCGGTAGGGTCTGGTTTTGAGCACGGGTTGGTCTGATTATAATCGTTGTTCATATCCCTATATACTCAGGCAGCCTCACAAGTTTCCTTGCCTATCCGATTGGGTTGCGCCCTCAAACAACGAAGTGTGCTGGCTCCAGCGGTTGCACCGCAAAGTTTTCGCCTCTCGTTCTGGACCTGTCCGGTGCCGCGAGGTTGATATCCACCCCGAAGGAGCGTTTAGCCTTTTTGATACGGTTCCGTAACCCGGCTCCGCACGCGGGGCGCGCTCAGGGGGTTGGTGAAAATCCTCGTTTTAGAATCCGCAAGCCGCTAGGCTCGAGGCCGGTTTGAAACCAGGCCAGGAAGAACTGTTCGTGGAGCAGGCAGGACCGCGGGGAAACCGGGAGGCACTGCGGCTCAAAGCCTTGATCCACTACGACGACGGCTATTTGGAGTTGGCCTGGCTGCGACCGGGCGCCAAGCGCCGCGTGTTTTCCGTTGTGGTTAAACCCGTGAGCAACGGCCTGCAATGGGCCACGGGCCGGTCCAATGAGCAGAAACACACCTCCGGCGGCAGCCGGCAGGCAATTCGACTGGAACTCGAACACTGGGCGCGGCTGCACCCCGTGACCCAATTCGAAGCGGTCGGTGTTTGTCGGCCAGCAGGCCAACCGCGGTCCGAAACCCCGCCTTTGCCGCCGCCACCGCCCCAAATGTCGCCCTGGGACTGGTTGGCACGGGAAATTGAGCGCCAGGCGCAGAACTTTAAGCGCGAGCAAGACCCGAACGGCTGGGGTTACTGGCCAAGTCTGGTCTCCGAGCGCAAAGCAGAAGCAGCAGCCCGGCGCCGGCAGAACCAGCAAGTCGCGGAACGGCAAGCCCTGGAGCGGGCACAGCGGCGATTAGCACGACTGCAAAGCCAGGAAGCGCGACCGGCTGAAAAACCGGTTCCGAAAGTGATCACCGAGGCCCTGCCGCCGGTTCCGGTACGGTTCGAGGCCACAGAAATCGAGCTCCAAGAGACGGGGTTGCCGTTGTCGGATTTGTCGAGTTTCAAGTTGCGCGAGCGCGCGTCGCTTTGGTGGGTATCCAATCAGTCGGATGATTTGTTGTGCCTGCCGTATTGCCGGTTGGAACGGCTCGAGTATCAGGTGCGCTCGGCGGTGCGCGTGTTGGGTCCCTTGCGGGGACGCGCGTTGCTGTCGGATGAGGTTGGCTTGGGCAAGACCATCGAAGCGGGTTTGGTGCTCAAGGAGCTATTGACGCGCGGCATGGTCAAGCGCTTCCTGGTTTTGACGGTGCCCTCGCTGGTGGATCAATGGGAGGAAGAGTTGAACGATAAGTTCGGCCTCACAACCGCGACCACGAACCGCTGGACGGCCCGTGGCGACGGCGGCAATTTCTGGCGCGACAACAGCGGAATCATTGCCAGCCTGCACTTGCTGAAACAACCGGCGCACCTGGCCGTGGCGCGTGAGGTCAAATGGGACATGCTGGTTGTGGACGAGGCTCATTACCTGCGCAACAGCCAGTCGCAAGCGTGGCAGGCAGTCAGCGCGCTGCCGCGCCAGTTCCTGCTGTTGTTAACGGCGACCCCGGTCCAAAACTCCCTCGAAGAACTTTACAATCTCGTCACGTTGCTGCAGCCGGGCCAGTTGCCGCCGCCGCGTGAATTCCGCAAGCGCTTCATCGACCCCAAGCGGCCACGGAAACCGCGCGAACCTGAGGAACTGCGGCGGCTGCTCGGGCAAGTCATGATTCGCAACACGCGGGCGAATGCCGGGTTGAAACTACCCGCCCGCCGCGCCGAGACGGTGCTGTTCGAGCCCGGCCCCGGCGAAAAGGAATTTTGGGACAAGTGGGAGACGGATTTCCGGAAACATTTGGAGTCGCTCAACCCGAGCCAGGCCAGCTTGTGGGGCCGGCTGTTGCTGCAAGCCGCCGGAAGCAGTCCGGCAGCCTGGCGTGCGGCGCTGACGCGGTTTCCCGATGCGAAAGCGGCGGACGCCTGGCGGCAACAGGCACCGCTGGAGGAAAGTTGGCGACGCAAATGTGATCTGTTGCCGCCGTTAACTCGAGGCGAAGGCGGCGTTGTCATCTTTACGCAATTCTTGGAGACCCAAGCTGCGCTGGCGGAGCGGTTGCACGCCGCGGGCGTGCGCGCGTTTGTCATTAACGGTAACACGCCGGCGGCGCAACGGCAGCCGATCACCCAAGAGTTCCGCCAAGCCGGCGGGGCCCTGTTACTCACGCACAGTGGCACCGAAGGCCGGAACCTGCAGTTCTGCCATTGCCTCGTGAATTTTGACCTGCCTTGGAACCCAATGGAAATCGAGCAACGCATCGGCCGCTTGCATCGCTACGGGCAGCGCCACCCGGTCCGCATCTATAATTTCACGCAGCGCGGCACGCTCCAGGAGCACTTGCTCGAAGTGCTGCAGGAAAAGCTCAACCTGTTTGAGTTGGTGGTTGGCGAAACCGGGCTGGTCCTGGGCGAGCGCTTCGACAGCGAGGCCTTTGCCGAAGAAGTTCTGCGCCGCTGGCGGGATGGCTCGGAGGATGTGGCGGCGGCCATCGCGAGTTTGGGGGATGAGCTTGCCGCGGCCCGCGACGCTTACCAGGAGATTAAAAAACTGGATGAGACTTTGTTTGCGGACGACTTCGCCGCCGATTTGTAAACGCCCCATGAACATTCCGCGACTTGTTTATGAGCCGACCTTGGCGCTGGATTTTTACCAGGAATCGCTGGGTGCGCTGGGCGCTTTGTGCGAGCGCACCTGGCACGACCGCCTCGATATCGTGGCGGAAGGCCGGGCGGCGACTCTCTGGAATCCCGAGAGCGCGCTTCACGCTCAGGAGTTGGTATTTGCTCCCGCTGATGTCCCCGGAGCGCGGGACGGGGCGCGCGAAGTTTTCCCCGGTTGCCCACTCACCTTCCGGATTGCCGAACTGTTGTCGCCGGCGCCGGCGGTGCTCGATAAGTTCGTAATGTGCGCGCAGGCGAACCCCCCAGAGGCAACGGTCCTGGAGAAGCTTTGGCGATCGCAATACCCCGCCACCCGGTATTGGCGTTTAGGGTCCGCGCTCAAGCCGGTAAGCCACCTCTCCCTCGTCGGCGTCGTTCGGTGCGAGATTCAGGCGATCGATCAGCGCTGGTCTTTGCACCGAATCGCGATCTCCTTGCCCGACGGCGAACCCGATGAAGTACTGGCCCAGCAGTTATTCCTGTTGGAACCCGACCCGGCACCCGCGGCTATCGATTGGCGGCTGCCGCCGGACTGGTGGCACCGGTTCCAGGCCGCGGTTCAGGCTGAACTCGAACCCGACCTTCAGTTGGTGAGAGCGCGGCAGGAACAATACCTCCAGCGCGAGTTGCAGCGAATTGATGCCTATTTTGCCGAGTACCAAGCCGACCTGGCCCGGCGGACCAGGCGCTCGGGGCCGGAGGCAGCGGACAAAGTGCAGCAACGCTTGGCCGCCGCCCAGGCCGAGCACAGCCGGCGTCGGCAAGACCAGGTGATGCGACACGAAATCAGGGTCAAACCGCATTTGGATGCCCTGCTATGGGTGGCCGAGCAGGCGTGGGAAGCCGCCATCGAGTTGGACCATGAAAGAGCACGCCGGACCGCTACGGCAATTTTTGTGCCGCGAATCCGGCGGTGGTTTTTGATCACAGGGGCGACATCCAATGCCAGCCAGATCTAGCCAGGTGATCCCGGTGTGGCTTCGCGGCGGTTGATATCAATCACCAGCGCTGGTTAGAATGCACCAGAATGCTCCCGGCCCATCGCATGGGGATCCGTTTGCGCGTTCCGACGTTCTGGCTTGGCGCGGTTGGGATCCTGTTTTGGTTCGCGTTCGGAGCCAATGCGGCGGCTGATCGAAGCGGCGGCTTGCGGAATGGCGATTTCGAAAGCTCTGCAGCACTCCAAAGCTGGGATCTGAACGTCTATGGCGCCCGGCCCGAACTGACGATCGATCCGCAAGTGCGCCATGCGGGGAAACAGTCCTTGTGCATCAAGGCGGAAGAGCCCTCTGATACGGCGCTGGGCCAGGAGATCCAACTTTCTCCTAATGCCCTTTACGGGCTGAGCGGGTGGGTGAAGACGCAAGGGCTGGCGGCGACCACTGCCCGAGTGTTGGGGACGCTGCAGGTACAGCACCAAAGCGGCCGTGGCACCATCGTCTCGGGGCCAAACCACTCCGGGAACACCGACTGGACAGAAGTCGTCATCGGTTTCCGGGCTCCACCGGATGGACGAGTCCGGATCTGCCTGTTCTTCGCCGGGTTTGGCAAAGCTATCGGCACGGCATGGTTCAGCGGCCTTACGCTTGAAGGACTACAAGCCGAGGTGCAACCGTTAGTGGTCACCCGGGAACCCATTTCTTCAGCGACCATCTCAAGATTTCAATACGGTCAGTTTATTGAATACCTCTGCAACCTGGTCCCCGGGATGTGGGCAGAAAGATTGTATGACAACAGCTTCGAAGGTCTGAGTCCGTACCAATTCGAATTCATTAAACAAACCGATTTTAAGGAGAAACCGTGGTATCCGAGCGGTGAGGTGAACCGCGCGACCTACAGCCTCGATCGCTCCACCAAAATCAGCGGCGATCAATCGCAGAAAATCGAAGTGGCGCCCGGCGCTCCGTGCCGGGTCGGCCTTTCGCAAGATGGCATTTTCGTCGACCCGAATGAATCCTGCGAGTTCCAAGCCTGGTGGAAGGCCGATGGCATTCAAGAGCCCGTGCGCGTGAAGCTGCATCACGGGCCGGTTGTTTACGCCCAGTCTGAATTCCAGCCGGGGCAGCAATGGCAGAAGTTCGGCGCCCGGCTCGTGGCCAGCCGCCGCGACGACAATGCGACGCTCACGATTGAGTTTCAGGGACCCGGCACGTTATGGCTGGATGACATCTCCTTGCTTCCGATCCGCACGGTGGGCGGATGGCGGCCTGACGTCGTAGCAGCGCTGCGCGATCTGCGGCCAGGTATTATCCGTCTGGGTGGCAACGCGGTCGAGGACACCTACGAATGGAAGGACACGGTGGGTGATCCGGACCGGCGGCGGCCGTTCCGGGCCTGGGGCGGCCTGCAGCCGACCGGACCCGGTCTGGAGGAAATTGTGCAATTGTGCCAGGCGGTAGAGGCAGAGCCGCTGATTTGCGTCCGGACGCTAGGACGAACCGCAGCCGATGCGGCCGAGGAGGTGGAGTACTTAAACGGCAGCACCGCGACCGCGATGGGAGCGTGGCGTGCCCGCAACGGTCACCCGGCGCCGTACGGCATCAAATACTGGCAAGTCGGCAACGAACGCAGCGGCCGCGAGTACCAGCAACAACTCGCGGACTTCTGCGCGGCCATGAAAAAAGCGGATCCGAGCATCAAGCTGCTTTCCTCTTTTCCCACGCCGACGCTGCTGCGCCAGGCCGGCCAGTGGCTCGATTACGTTGCACCACACCAGTACAGCCAGGACCTGTGGGGCATGGAGAATGAACTGATTAACCTCGAGCAGATGATCCGCGAATTCGGCGCGGGGAAAACCATCAAGGTCGCCGTGACCGAGTGGAACACCACGGCCGGGGACGCCGGGCCGCGAAGGGCGATGCTTTGGAGCCTGGCTAATGCCCTGGCTTGCTCCCGATATCACAATTTGCTCCACCGCCATTGCGACCTGGTGGAAATTGCCAATCGCTCGAACCTGGCCAACAGCTTCTGCTCGGGCATTATCCAAACGGACAACCACCGGCTCTTTAAAACTCCCACGTACTATGCACAGCAGCTCTATTCCACGCTGGCCGGGACAACCCCGTTAAAGATCCAATCGAGCATTCCGGCCGGTGCGGACATTGACGTGAGCGCAACACTCTCGGCGGAGAGCCGCGAGCTCACTCTGTTCGCGGTGAATGACAGCCTGGTCCCGGTTGTCCGTCCATTGGATCTTTCGGCTTTCGACCTTCATTCGAGTGAGGCCTCAGTTTGGACGCTGGGAGATACCGAGCACGCCGGCGAACCGGACGCAGCAAACAGTTTCGACCACCCGGAACGCATTCGTCCGGTGCGCTCCCAATTTCGGATCAAATCCGCGCGCTACGATTATCAATTTCCCGCCCTCACGTTGACAGTGATCCGATGCGCGTTGCGGTAGCCTGGCTGGAACCAATCCACCATTTGAGTCGAACAAGCCTCAAGCGACTATTTCCTCGGGCCCCGAGGATTTGACGACCTTGCTTCTGCCTTGGTGGTAGGTTTATTCTCTGTGCAGTGAAACTGCCGTTCATCAATTTGGAGGAAAAAATCGACAAAGTCGTCGGGCGCCGCACTCGAACGCCGGCCCCCGTGAGCAGCGGCATGCAGATGCAGTCATTGGCAGTGGAGCTGCACCGTTCGCTGGGCCACCGCTGGGCCCGAAAAGGTGTTTACCGTTTTGAAACCCACCAAGAGGCAGACGAATGGATGAACCGGATGCTGGCGCGAAGCCAGAAGAGCTAGAGCCACGACCTCCTCTGGAGGCCGATCTTGCCGGCCTGTGTCGCGAACTTAATAAGCGCGGCGCCCAATACGTTGTCATCGGCGGTTTCGCCATCATTGCCGCAGGACTGCCCAGAGTCACTGGGGACATCGATCTAATGGTCGCGACTGATCCGGAGAACGAGTCAAAGGTTTTTTCGGCGCTCTCCACGCTGCCGGATAATGCCGCCCGCGAGTTGCAGCCCGGTGAACTCCAGCGCTACAATTTACCGGTCCTGCCCGTTCAACGCTCACGGTCAAGGTTTGGCCGGCGCTCTGGAGGATCTGCGCCGCTCGTAACAGATTCAGGCGGGAGAGCAATTCCTCAGGATTAACTGTTCTGCTGGAGAAGAAATCAAAGTCAGCCGATTGGCGGTGTCCCAGCCTTAGAGCCAGGGCGGTGCCACCGTAAAGGACAAAGTGCTTGGGCACTTCGGCGAGTTCATTCCAGAGCTTTCTCTGAGGTGCAGGCAGCACATTGAAGTGGGGTTCAAACATCGGCAAACCTTCTTTCGGGCAGAGGCGGTACCGCGAGATTGTAATGCCGGTGCCAATACGTCCAGGACTTCAGGTCGAAAACTCCTGGGGGAGCAGAATGCAGTACTTGTCGCAGGAGTTCATCACCCAGAATCTTCCAAACTGCGACCGTGTCATCCCAATTCGCAAAGGTCATGACCTGTGCGGCGAAACGGATAGCGTCATCAAGCCACTCCTCGGGGTCCCCCCACCAAAAGACGCGCTTGGCGATCGGCAATAGTAACGGCCTCGCGATTTCGGGAACGCCAACTCTGTTGGTCCTGTCAGCGGGCTTTGAACCGCTGCTGATGCGCATGTTCACTATTTTCAGGAAAAATGACTCCGAAATCAATTCAGTTCCGAATGCTGATTAGCGCCTGCTGCTTGCGTTTCTTTTGTCCCAACCCTCGGGCAAGGTGGCGATTTCAGGTGTAACCACGTCAACGTAAAAACCGTATTTTCGCGCAAACACTGAATTACGGCCCAGTTTCCGATCGAGCAGTGGCGCCGTCTCCCGGTGAGTTCGAGGATACAGGTCGCACTCCTGAGAAAGGAGCACCTCAGCGGGTGGCCGCCGGCAGCTTGCGTGCACCGCTTGCGAACCGATAATTACAAACTCGCGCTCCTGGGCCACCCTGGCCGCAGCCTTGAGGGCAGTTTTCAGTTCGTGCCTTTTCACTTCGGGCGTCTGGACTGGCCAGCTAGGGGAAATAGACCCAGAAAGGGACTCGACTGTCGCAACCGCCGCGCCATCGGCGTATCGCTTACCAGAAAATCAGCAATCTCCCTCGCCGAGAGGTAATCCAGAATGAGCTGCCATTCCATGAACACTCTGCGTGGATGGCCGCCATCTCGAGCCGTCCAACGGCGGAGATTGGCGCGTGCCTGGCGCAGAAGACAGGTGTTGCGGCGCAGCCGGCTTGCCAGAGCGCGATCCTGTAGCTCGTTCTTTAAATCAATGTTCTGGTGCGAACGCCGCATACCGGTGTTTGGAAATCTAAATCGAAAGCGTGGAGTTTGTCCAATTCGCGTTGCAGTCCGCGCTTAATCCAGCTAACGCACCTAGCCCAGCCGCCGAAGCCGAAGCGATGCTTTCGTTCGACCATGAACCGGACGCAGCGACACTCAGTTCGACAACGTTTACAACGCAAACGACACTGTTCCTCATTGTATGATCGTCTCACTTGGGATTCAGTTTAAAAACACAAGGCAATGAGAAAGATCGGTCGGCCGCCGGTTTCCCGCGAGCCGGAAGGCTGATGACGGTGCCCCCTGACGTATTCGGATGCCAGTGCAAGGTTTCCCCGGTTCCAAGCATCGTAACTGTCGCCCCGGGCAGGAGCGCAACCGAGTGGAGTGCCAATTCCTCGCCCGGCCATTGCAGCGCGATGGCGTAGATGGCCGAGCCAACCTCGGCGTGCGTGAAGCGCAAGTGAGCACCTTCCTTCCATCCATCACCCGCAACCGGGTGAGTGTTGAAGATGGCTTCGCCATTGATTTTGAGCCACGCGCCGGCCTCTTGGAGAGCAGCAATGGCTTTGGGATGGAACCGTCCGGTAGCGTCGGGTCCGATGCCGACCATAAAATTGCCGCCTTTGGCGACAGTGTCTACCAGGTTGGCAATGATCCAGGCTCCATCTTTGTATTTGTTCGCGTCCGGCTGATAGCTCCAAATGCCATCTCCGCCGAGCGGATAGATCACCATCCAGGGCATCTCCGTATTCTCCTTGGAGCCGGGCACAAACTGCTCGGGCGTGTAGTAGTCGCCGTAATTACCAATCCCGCGGCAGCGGAACATAACGTCCGGTTGGAGGTGGCGAATGGTTTTGATTGTCTCGCGCAAATCCAGCCAGGCTGTTTCATCGAAGTATTGATCGAGGCACATCATGTCGATTTTGCCGTAATGGGTGAGCAGCTCGGTCAATTGTTGCCGATGGCGTTGGATGAAATGGTTCCATTGGTCGGGGTGCTCAGCCTTGTTCAGGCGATCGTGCAACGGATGATCGCCGTACGGACGGAAGTCCGCGTCATACCAATCCGGGTGGGAGAAGTACAGGTCGATCTTGATGTTATGACGGTGGGCAGCGTCGGTTACTTCCTTAACGATGTCGCGGTGATAGGGGCTTTCCATGACGCTGTAAGCGACATCGCAATCTTCAGTTTTCGGGCCGCCGGGAGCGGTCCAATTGACGCGTCGCGCCACATGGGCGTGTGTGTCGAACATGGAAAACCCGTCATGGTGTTTGGAGGTGAAAGCGACCACCTTGATACCGTTGGTCTGGAACAAATCCATCCAGCCGTCCGCGTTGAAGTTGGTCGGATTGAAACTGCGGTAGAATTGCTGATAAGCCTCGCGTTGTTCGTTGTTCAACATCGGATGGCCCGAGTCTGCTCGGACGAAAGGCCAGGAGGCGTTGCAGCCATAATCGAGCATCGCGTATACCCCCCAATGAATACGGACGCCATATTTCATTTGGCGGAAGGCAGCGCGTGCGGCATCGGAGGCCTGGTAGTAGTCCGGATTGGGCGTGTCCTCGACATACGATTTGACGTGCCGGTAATGCGTGTCGGTGGCAGGCAATTTGACGAAGTTGTGAAAAACCGGAGCAGGCCGATTGGTGTCGGCAGCAAAACGGAACGGAGCGCCGCCGATGATCTGATCGCTCGTAATGGAAGGGCACCAATATTTTTCGATGTGCCAGGTCATTAAATCTGTTCCCGTGAAATGATCCACGTAAGGTTTGAGCCGCGGGTCGTACATCGTGTCCGTCAGATCGCGCAGGAGGACTACATTCTGTCCCTGCTCGACCATTTGGCGAATGCTGAAAGGGCGCCCCAGGACGCACATGTTTTCATGGACGCCCATGACGATGACATTGGTGATGCCGCGTTCGCGCATCAGATAAAAGGCTTCGGCGCTATCGGTAATCGCGTCACCCGGCTTAATCTCGAGCGTGTCGATTTCGTGCTGCCAGGGCCAGGGAGCCTTTGTTGCCGGCGTGCACGGTGGGTCATCCGGGCAGCCACCATCAGAATCATCGATCGGCAGCGGGCCTTCCTTTGCCAGATCCAGATTAGACCACGTTTTGAGAGGGAATGCCGTTTCCACGTGTGGCGTGGACTGGGCGAGCTTGCGGCCTGGCGTGCCTTGGTAATAGGCCATAGTGTCACTCGGGCAGTGGATAATGAGAGCACCGCGCCGGCGAAGTTCGTTGAGCACGTCATTCATGCGGGGCCCCATCTCGGCGACGCGCGCGGTGGCGCTCTTGCACCAATGCCGATTCCACATGTCGCAAACCACTGCCGCCGTGCGGGAGGGCTCCCACTGCGCGTGGTTGGTTACCTGCTGCCACTGGTCCAGACCGGTGTCCAGTTTACGCAGATGCCGCATATCCAGCTCCAACACGTCTGACGCTGTTGCCTGGGCAGGGACACAATTCAGCGTTGCCATCAATAAAGTCGTTAGGAGCGAGGGTCGTTGAAGGAATTTCATAAACTGCTGTTATGCTCAAAGCTCTATTTCAATTGTTCCGGCTGTGAGGTTTTGCGGTTGGCTCTTAGCAACCCGTATGATCAATCGGTTGCCGGCTGTATCGGCTTGCCAACCGGCCTGCATGGTTTGATAGTCGACCGCTGCTAATTGCGGCAGCTGGTGGTCGCCCATTTTGACTTTGGCTGCATGGCTGACGCCATACACCAACAGGTAATCCAATTCAGGAAAGTTTTGCACTTTCCAACTGCAACTATGCGATTGCGAGCGAACAGTGACTTCTACTTTTTGACCCGAAAGATTCACAAGTGGAGCGCTTTGATTCCCTTTCGGCATCGTGACGACCAGCGCACGGACACGGGCGGCACTCATGCTTTGGCCGAACTTTAATTCCGGACTTAAGTCCACGGGTACTACGGCCCCCGACCGCAAGTAGACGGGAATCGTGTCCAAAGGCGCGCTCACCTTTAATTGCGCGGGACCACGGACGGTTTTGCCATCCCACAAACTCGTCCATGCGCCGGCTGGAAATACAATCGTTCGGCTCGTTTCGTCCGACAGCACCGGCGCGATGAGCAAGTCGTCTCCGAACATGTATTGATCCCGCACTGCAGCTAGGGGCGGTTCATTCGGAAACGAAACAGGCATCGAGCGCATGATGGGAACACCGGTTTCATGAGCAATGACGGCGGCGGTATAGGTGTAGTTGAGAATGTTCTCTCGCGTCCAGGCGAGGAACTTATAGTTCGTCACGGCTGCGTCGCCGTAGGACCAGGGATCGCGCGTCGTTTTCCCATGAGAGCGCCAGATTGGGCTGAAACAGGCGAACTGGAACCAGCGCATATATACTGCCGGTTCAGGCATACCGAAATAGCCGCAAACATCGCTGCCCCAGGTGGAATAACCGCAAGCGCATAAATTTAGCGCGCCGTTTAGGACCGCGCTCAGACCGGCGAAATTGCCCGAGTGGTCGCCGGCAAATTGTCCCACCCAATGCTGCCCACCGGGAGCCGCGGCCCGCCCATATAAAATGAAATCATCCCCGCGCTTTTCACGGTACAGCTCACTCACCGTCCGGTGATAGGCATAGGAGTAAAAGTTGTGCATCTCAGCGCCGCGTTTCCCATCATAAAAGACGGCCTCATCCGGCACCATGTCGCCGAAGTCTACCATGCTTCCGGCCACGCCCAGGTCCAGTGCGGGTTTGAGCGCACGCCGAACGAGTTCTTTGGCTAGCGGGTGGCTGAAATCCACGTAGCTGATTCCCGTACAGACATTCGAGCCGCCGCAGCGCAGGATGGGAAGTTCCTCGGGCCTAAGCTCCGGCATCAGCGATTGCAGGCGCTGGGAGCGGATGTCGGGAGCAAAATAGCCGAGGATTCTGATCCCGCGCGGTGTCGCGAATTCGTGCAACTCCGGCATGTTCGCCGTCCGTCCTTCGGCATAAATTGCTGAATGAGGAATATCCAATTCCGCGAAGCGCGTGATGGTATTGGTCTCCTCCCACACTGGATTATGCAACGGACCGTTGGCCCAAGCCGACTCCCCTCTGCCCATCCACGGCTCAAACACCCATTTGGGCGGCAACGGCACCCGGCCGGTTAGAGCCGTGTAAGCCTGCAAGGACTCTTTTGGCGCGCTGATGTAAAAGTAGAAATCAAATATCGGACCGTGTTGGGTAATTCGATAGTGCTTCGGATCAGTACGGCCGATATCCGCTCGCAAACGATAGGTGGAATTGTCAAAAACCATGTAGCCTTTGGAGCTGTGAAAAATGGGCAGGGGTTTGTAAGTTGTATTCCGCAGCCCAACCCCGTTTCCAATCCAGTCGTCCGTACCCCAAAGCGTCACTACGTTCCCGTTCTCGTTGAAGCAGTCGTACCGCTCGCCAAAGCCATAAATGACTTCATTCGCATCGAGTCGGTTCTTGAAATCGCAGGCCAGCACGCTTCCGTCCGGCGCGAACCGGAAGGACAGGTTATCAGAACCGATTTGCGTGACTTCCTTCCCGTCGACTCCATAAAATGAAACCGAAAACGGATGGAAGTGTACAACGACTTTGCCGGTGCTGGTCTGGAAGGAGCATGTGTCTTTAGTGCGGTTGGTTTTTAAAGGCTGCAACCCGGGCGGTTTGAAGTAACCCTGGGCTTGGCCGAAGATCCTAACGCCACCGGTTGTCGGCAACACCAAGCTGAGATCGACGACCTGATTACCGGCCCGGCACCGCATCATAAGCGTGTCGTTTTGCAGATCCATGCTCTCGACACGAGTAATAGGGATCCACTCCGACGTCAGAATGTCGCCGGGGGAACTATCCGCATACCACCCTCTAGAAACTTTATCGAGCTTGGCCAGAAAGCTGTCCAGGATTTGGCATGCACGCGCCGGAGCATTTTCTCGCAAAGCGGTGTTGATTTGCCGCCGGACAAGATAAGGCATCAGGTTATCCAACGTAGCTGACCAGGCGCGAGGCAGACCGGTAAATCCTTCGAGCGCCATTAAATCAGTCCAGCAGCGGGTCAGGCGCAATCGTTCGGCCAGGTTGTTGGAGTAGTCGGTCGGTGTGGCCAGGGATGACTGCATACGCCAAATCTGCCGGCGCGTTTCGATATTTGGATAGATTAACGCCGTTGGCCTTTGCCAGCGCAGCACGCCGGAAGGCAATCGGCACAAATCGCCATGAATCGATTCCTTGGCCGTCCCTGCGAAATGAGTTTCAATGAAAAGGTCCACTGCGGGCGCATCCCGAAGGCCGGTCTTCATCGTGCTATTGACTTCATCCATGAAATCGATGGCCACCGGGCTGCTGACCTCGCCGTCGCGCCAGCGTGTGCGTATCGGCATGATGCCGAAATAGGCATTCGGTTTTCCCCCAAAAGTCGGCCAGGGGATTCGGAAGAAGACCACCCACTCCTTGGACCGCCGGCTAACACTGGCTTCAAATGCTTCCACCTTCTGAGCAAGTACTTCAGTGCCCGGGGCATAGTTAGTGCCCGCCAGGCGGCTGCAGCCTAGTTTCTTTCCATCGGGCGTCATGGCGAACTGATAATAGGATGCGCTCGCCATATCGGGCTGGATCAAAAAGTCCACCTGGTCTGGGAAAAGCGTGTCGGCGTATCTTCGTCCATTAATCAGCGCATACCAGTCCTCGGCATTCCTTGGAACGGCGGGGAATGACATGTTCTCTTCTGTGCACCGGAAAACGACCAACAAGGCCTCACTGTTATACGATATGCGACACTCGGTCGGCGTGGCGGGAATATGCTGGCCGCCATCGCGATAGAACTGATCGAGTGAAACCGTATGTTGCTGATCCGCGAGCAGGTCCTCCAGTGCAGGCGAACCACTCCACGCTTGCTTTAAAACCACGGCGTTGACTCCCCAGTCCGTCGGTCGTTTGGCTTCCTTAGCGCGAGCCGTTTGGTTCTGAAAGATCGGGATGATTAAAAGGACTGCGATCAACGCCAGGCGAATGTCTGCCACACAATTTGCGTCGGATTTTCTCATTGTTCTGTTATGATCCCCAGGCGGGGGACAAAGGACGCGGCAAACTCGACAATGCTTTTAAATCGGCGCCGGTCGTGAGTCTGTTGGCTCATAAAGGTGGGCCCAGCTTAGCCACTTGTGTCTCGCAGCCGATAAAAATGCTGAAGAGCGCTGAAAATCCAGCACTCTCCAGCTTCATGAAACCACTCCGGCCTGGTCACTGAACCAGGTACTTCACGTATAGGGCCGGCTGACTCTTAACGATAGGCACCAGGTTCGTGATCACGCCGCCTGTGCCGACCGTGATGCTGTTAGTCGTCCACACCACCGGCGGGTTCAGGCTGGCTGTGCTCAGTAGTTCGTAGAGGTAGCCGCTTTGCGTCGCGACTTTGACCAGCAGGTTGGTGCCGGTGCCATCCACCATCGGCGGCTGGATAGTCGGTTTCGAGGGTGGTGGTCCACCTATTGTTAAGCTGGTAACGCTGTTCGTGGCTCCAAGCAGGGCGACCATGTCGCTACCGCAAGCGTATGTCACCGGATAGGTGGCGTTGCCAAACCCAGTCGTGTTGAAAACGATGCTGAAATCACCGGTTGCATCGTTGATGACAGTGCTTTGCGTGTGGCCATTGATGCTCACTGAGACCGGCGTGTTGACCCAGAGATAAACGTTTGTACCGGCCACGATGCCGCTTACCCGGCCGGATAATGTCACGCCGGTGCTGCCGGCGGGAACCACCCTGCTGTTCACGTCCGAGATGGCGGACGCCCAGCCAGGTGCGCCGGTGAACGCGATATTGGCAAAGCCAACCACCAGATTCTTGGCGGCGGCAACGCAGTTGGCGTCGAATATGTTTATCCCGAAAGAGCTGACACCGGTGAGGTCGTAGGCAGACCAGTTGCTCAGCGGCGCGCTGTAATGCGTCCAACTGCCTCCGGTTCCCGTGCTGTAGAGGACGATGTCACCAAACGTCCCCCGCTCATAAAGGGGATTGCCGCCGACCGGCACCTGCAGATTCAGTTGGATCGCTTGAATCTGGCTGTAATCGTCGAAGACTCCCTCGTTTTTAATATCCAGTTCGATGGCCTTGTAGGTGCTGATATTCAAGTTCGGGGTAAAGTTGTTCGCGGCCCCTTGGAGGTCTGCGGTCGTCCCGGGACCATAGTTGGTGTCAATTAGCAGGCAGCCGCTCGAAGGACCCGAGGGCGGAGGATCCGCATAGAAATAAATGGACGGACTGCCGTTGAGTACGGTCCATCCGCTCGCGTCGGCGTCGCTATTGAAGATGCCGAACCAATTGGTGAAGAAAGTGATCACCGGGACCGCGCTGGCTTGGCTGGAATTGGGGCCGAAACCAAAGACGTTCGATGCTGTTACGATATAGTAATACAGCGTCCCCGGGACGGCGGTGGTATCGGTGAACGCACCTGTGCTGGAGCTGCCGATGGTGCTAAAACCGCTGCCGCTGGTCGTGGAGCGCTGGACTCTGTAAAGGTCGGCGCCGAGTCCATTATTCCAACTCAGATCCACCTTGTAGATGTCCCCAAACGCGCTGAGCGACGTGACCGCCGCCGGCAGGCCCACGGCGTAGGCGGTGGCCTCCGCGGAAAGAAGACTGATGCCGCCCGCGCCGTACGCCTGCACGACATAGTAGTACGGCGTCCAATCAGTAATGGCCGTGTCAATGTAGGTTGTCGAACCGTTGCCGACATTGGTGGCAATGGCGGTGTAGGCGTGGCCGCTAATAAGCGAGCGCCAAACTACATAGTTGCTCGCGAGGCCACCTGAACCGTCAGTCCAACTCAAGAAGATGCGGTTGGTCTGGCCCGAGGCTGTCAGACCCGTCGGCGCCGCCAGAGAGCTGAGCGGAGAGAACACCATAGCGCCCTCACTCATATGCGTCGCAACGCCGCTTCCGGTTGCCGTGATCGTGGTGTCGCCGGCTCCGAGATTACTGATGTAACCCATTGTGCACTGGAGGCCATTGGGACGGAAGTTATTGGCGAGCACGGTACCACTGGTTGCCGTGAAGGTCAGGTCATTGCCCCCGCCGCCATTATAGTTGACCGAAATAACCGGCGCCCAGGAAAGGGCAACTGTGCTCGGGTCGGTATCGACTGAGAGCACGCTCGCGCCGCCATTGCCGGTGTTATAACCCGCGGGCACCGCCGTCGTGTCCACGCCACTCAGGGTATAAACCTGCATGAACATGGCGTTGTGCGTGGAAGCCGTGTCTGTGCCTATAACCACGCCCGGTCCCGGCAGTGGATCCATGACGTAATAGAGGTCCGCCCAGGTCCATGTGTAGGCGGTGGTATTAGCCTGCACCGCCAGGGTGAGAGGCTGGACCGTGCCGAACGTGAAATTGCTCCACACCAGGTTGGGCCCGGCAGGACCACCAGGACCGGTATTATTGTTATCATACAGCGCGACAGCCATAACACTGGCGCCCTGCGAAACGGAAAAGTTCTGCGAGACGGTTGCCACACCGGAGCCATAGCTGCTCGTCGAGAATATGGAACCATCATGCAGAGCGATACCGGTGCCGATGGAGGGCATGAACACCGCGACCGCGAGGGCCGAGTTAGCGGTGCCGGCGTGTGTCA
Source organism: uncultured Verrucomicrobiota bacterium (assembly GCA_964623885.1). Lineage (GTDB taxonomy): Bacteria > Verrucomicrobiota > Verrucomicrobiia > Limisphaerales > UBA8199 > CAZUVM01. The sequence continues at coordinate 10,471 of CAZUVM010000179.1, read as the reverse complement.
TCGAGATCGTGCTGCTGCCGCCCGCCAGGCCGCTCACATAACCCAACGCCTGCTGGTCATTGTTGTTAACGTTCTGGTAGGTCGAGGTCCCGCTGGTGGAAGACTGGGTTATATTCGCTCCGCCATTGGCATCATAGCTCATCACCGCTGCCCAGGCTCCTGGCGGAGTTCGGACCGACGTGACGACCTGCAAGCTCGTGGTCGAGGCGCTATTGATGCCGTAGGTCAGCGGCGCCACGGTGGTGTCAACTCCCTTCAAGGTAAATGGGAGCATTGTCATGCCCTGAATTGTTACGAAGTTGGTGTCTGTGCCGTCAATGGTCCCTGTCCCCGGGGCAGGATTGAAGCAATAGTAAATATCGCAATCCGAATAGGTCGCGGCGCCGCTCACTTGCGAGATTGCCCGGAGCAGGATCTGAGAACCGGCTCCGGTGGTCCAGGTCAGGAAAAGCGGTGACGAGTTGTTATTAAAGGAGTTCTTGTCCCACAACTCGACTACCAGAACACTGGCGCCCGCAGACACGGAGAAATTCGCGCTGATACTGGAACCAGCGCCGTTCGCAACCATCGTAATGTCATTGGCCGTCCCGCCGTCCAACTTGGATATGTTGCCCGAGAACCCTGCCGGCAAGGCGAAGACCGGGGTAGCGCCGGCCTCGGTCGAGGGCGGGCTGGTGCCGGCGTTGTTCACGGCCTCCACCACATAGTAATAGGGTGTCCCATCGTACACTGCGGTGTCCAGGTAGTTCGTGGTGTTGCCGCTGAGAATGGCGAGTTGCACATAGCCGCTGCCGCTGGTAATCGAGCGGAGCACGATAAAGTTGTTGGCCAACCCGCCGGAGCTGTCGTTCCAGGTCAACAGCACCTGGTTGGTCTGGCCCGTGGCCACCACATTGGTCGGAGCCGACACCGCCGGCACCAAAACCAGCGGCGAGAAGACCTCCGCGTTGATCCCCATGCCAGTTGCGCCGCCCGTCCCGGTTGCCGTGATACTGCTCGCGCCGGCTCCCAGGTTGCTGACGTAACCCATCGCGCACTGAAAGCCCGCGTTGTTGGGCCAAACATTGGTAAAGACTACTGTCCCGCTGCTGGCAGTGTAAGTTATATGATTCCCGGTGCCGCCATTGTAATTGTCACTGTTAAGCGTCGCCCAGGAGTTGACCAGGGTGCCGGACGAGAGATTCACCGTAAACGAAGTGGTACTGGCCGGAGAAGGATTCTGCGTGCCCAGCCCATAACCGGCAACCGGGAGACTCGTGTCCACGCCGACCAGGGTATAAGCCTGCATAGTCAAATCCTGAACCGCCGTCCCGTTCGGATCCGTGGCCATGAGGTAACCAGTGCCCGGCAGCGGATCCATGAGATAATAAACGTTGGGGTGAGACTGGCCGTAACCCGCCCACACGACTGAGCCGGGGCCAACGATCTGAGTCGTCCCGAGTGTGGCATTGGTCCATACCACGTTGGTTGGATAAGGGTTGTTATTATTAAAGGCCATCAACGCCACCGCCAGCGCTGTGGCGCCCTGCGAGACGCTAAACGGCTTCGAAATGGTGGGGACTCCATTTCCGGCGTGAGTAACCGGAAAGATGGTGCCATCCAGGATGGCAATCGGTGTCGGAACCGCCGGCATAAACAGCACAACTGCCAGCGTGCACTTGTTGGCGCCGCCCGCAGCTGTCATGCCGATCGTGCTGCTTCCGGCTCGCAGGCCGCTGACGTACCCCAAGCATTGTTGCTCGCCGTTATTAACATTCCGGGAGATTGACGAACCTGTCGTCGAAGTCTGCGTAATCGCCTGCCCGCTGTTTCCATCATAGCTCATCACCGCCGCCCACGCGTTGGACGGCGTCATAGCGGACGTGGTAATCGAAAGAGTCGTCGCCGAGGCGTTCGCTGCGGAGTACGTCAGCGGAGCGACCGTGGTATCTACGCCCCGAAGCGTAAAGGCCATCATGGTCATGCCTTGCACCAGACTGTCACCGTTAGTATCGGTGCCGGAAATATAGCCAGTGCCCGCAACCGGATTGTATGCATAATAGATGTTGCAATCAGAGTAGGTGGCCGTGGCGCTCGACCGTGAAACTGCCCGGGTGAGGATGTTCGTCGTGTTACCTACAACCCACGTCATGAACTGAGGTGACGAGCCATCGTTGAGGGTATTCTTGTCCCACAACTCCACCACCAGCGCGTGTGAGCCCTGGGAAACTGTAAACGCGTTGCTGATGATCGAACCCGCGCCATTGGCGACCGTGGTAATCGAATTGGTCCCGCCGTCCGGCTTGACAATCCCCGTCGCCACGCCTGCCGGCAGAGCGAAGAATGGGGCGGCGCTGGATTGAGACGACGCCGTGCTCGTGTCGTTGGTGGTCAGGCCTTGAACGATGTAGTAATAAGTCATCCCGTCGAACACGGTCCGGTCCGTGAAGCTGGTTGAGCCGTTGCCGTTGAGGGTGGCAAGCGGGAGATAGCCGCTGCCGCTGGTGACTGAGCGCGACACGAGGTAGCTGGTGGCCCCTCCGCCCGACGTATCTGCCCAGGACAAATCCACACGGTTCGTGCTCCCCGTCGCAACCAGACTATTTGGGGCCGACAGCGCAGTAATGCTGACCTGGCTTGAGTTGCCGCTGGTGCCATAGGTGTTCACCGCCTGTACGACATAGTAATAGGTGCTCCCAAGAGACATCGTATCAGTGTAAGTTGGTGAACCCACGCCGCTAGCGATCTGGGTGTAACCGCTCCCGCTCGTGGTGGAGCGCAGCACGTTGTAGCTGGTCGTGCCGACCGGGGCGTTCCAGGTCATCACCGCCTGCGTGCCGTTCCCCGCAACCGCCAGTCCGGTAGGAGCGAAGGGAGCGCCAACCGGAGTCGCAGCGGCCAGGCTGGAAAAACCGCCTAAACCACTGCCGCCGATTGCCTGGATAAGGTAATTATAGGTCGTCCAGTCAGTCACCGCGGTATCGGTATAATTGACGTTGGCATTGCCGCTGTTAGTGGCTATCGCGCTGAAGCTAGCGCCCGCCGCGCGCCAAATGATGTAGCTCGTGGCCGCGCCGCTCGAACCATCGGCCCAGGACAAGGCCACCTGGTTCTGTTGTGCGGTCGCCGTGAAGCCCGTCGGGGCTGCCGGACCGGGCAGGTAGGGGGCGAAGACCGCAGCGCCAAGCGCCAGTTTCTGCGTGCCGCCGCTGGTGTCTGTCGCCGTAACCGTGCTGCTGCCGGGCATCAAATTGGCCAAATAACCCTGCGCTTCCTGAATGGCGACGGTGGACCTCGTATAGCTCAGCACGCCGCCATTGGCACTAAGCTGAAAACCGTTCCCCGTCGTGGTGCCATAGCTGGCGCACACCGCCGCCCAGCCAAAGGCAGGCGTGCCGCTCCCCAGATTCACGCTGACCGAGTTAGCGCTGGCATTATTGGCAGTATAAGGAACAGGACTCACTGCAGGATCAACGCCACTGAGCGTGAAAGCCTGGATGGTCATCGCGCTTGGCGTATTGCCTGATGTATCCGTCGCGGTAATCGTCGCCGTGCCGGGGGTGGGGTTGAAGAGGTAATAAATGTCAGCCCAGGCCCAAGTGCTGTTGGCTCCATTTACCGAGACAACCCGAGTGATGACCTGAGCCGTGCCGCCGTTCCATGTCAGCGACGCCGGTCCGCCGTTGGCGCTGGAATTGTTTCTGTCCACCAACGTAACAATGAGTACGCTGGCTCCCGGCGTCACGGTAAAATTATTGACTGAGACGCTGGTAGAAGCGCTGGTCGTGACCGCCGTCGAGCCGTCCTGCAAGGCAATGTTGGCCGAGGCATTGTCGCAGAACCAGAACCCCACGAGCGCCACTGCGAGCATGGTGCTCCAACGCATTCTGCTCCACACGACCTTTGGCCGTGAGGTGAATGGCTGGTTGGGGTTGTTGCCTTCCCGGCCAGAGCGCACTGGGCGACGGCCAGGGAATACTTTTCGTTGGGGGTGGGTGTTCATAGGTAACGACTCTTTAGGTTTGCACTTGAATGGTGGTTTTGTGCTGCACGGGGGAAGACAAAGCGATTACGGTTCGGGTTCAGTTGGAAAGGCGAGCGATTTTAAAATAAATGGCGTAAACACCGACGGAAGATCCGCCTGGTACATGAAATCGTGTTCGTACGTCGAATCATACTCAGACAATTGCGTGGTCCTCTCGATTTTGTACCATGTCACGGAGCCATCGGTCAGGCCTTCGTTGAGACCGTCCGGGAAGCCCACGCCGCTGCGCTTGTGGGGAACGCCCGCCGGAACGCCCACGGTCCAATCGGCGCTGGCAGAACCAGCGGCGACGTAATGGTTGGCACAGTCGGTGGTCAGTACCCACGTCGGCTTGGCGCTCGATAATTTAATCGGGCTGGAGGATGGCGTGCCCGAAGGGAAGGCGGTATTTTTCCAAGTGGTGACCCCTCCGTAATAATTATATCCAATCAACCATTGCTGCTGAGTCGGTTGAAACACCGGGAGCGCTGTTTTGTAGGTGGGCAGGGTGGGACAGCACCAAATGGAAGAAATCCCGTTGGTCATGGTCGGATCGAGACCGACCTGGGCGATTTGGCCCGTCTCCGGTGTGTTCAACGCCCTTTGATTGAACCCGGCGCCCGTGGCGCCACGCGCCGGCACCAACAGGTCTCCATTATCATTGGCGTACAGGGTGGTGCCAACCGCAATTTGGCGCAGATTGTTGGCGCACGCTGCCTTCTGGGCTTTGCTCTTAGCCCGCGCGAGCGCAGGCAAAAGCATGGCCGCCAGGATGGCGATGATGGCGATGACCACCAAAAGTTCGATCAACGTGAACGCAGAGTTTTTCTGCATAACAAAGTACGCTCGAACCAACCGGCACGTCTCCAGCCCTCAAGCAGAAAGGCACCACGTCCTGCCACTTCCGGTACTAGTGTTTCGATGCTACCGGCAAATAGGGAATGCGTCTATTTGCATTGTGAACAAACGGATTAGCAATTTGAACTTTTGCTAAATGGAGCTCTTCTTGGACTGCCGGTACCGCGTCGGGGTCTGTTTCAGGCGCCGGCGGAAGAGGCGGCAAAAAGAAGGAGCGTCACGGAAACCGCATTGCCGCGCAATCCGAGCCAGGCTCAAATTGGTCTGGCGCAAAAGCGAGCAGGCGCATTCAAGGCGGAGGCGGACGATTTCAGTCCGGACGCTGGTCTTCAGCCAGTGGCGGAATCGCACCCCCAAATCCGTCCGGGAGCAGCCAACGTGCGCTAGGACATCTTTGACGTTGATCCCTTCAGCGACATGGCTGCGTATGTAACGCAAGGCGCGAACAGTGACGGGATCCTCAATGGCCACGACATCCGTCGAAGCCCGTTCCACGATCCACAATGGCGGGATTTCGACCAAACCTGGATGCACGCGTTTGCGTTTCATCATGGCATCGAGCAACGCCGCCGCTTCCGTGCCCAGCCGTTCGGCATCCGGTTTAATACTGCTCAGGGGCGGTTCGCTGATGGTGCAAAGCACCTCGTCATCGTCCACGCCCATAACCGCCACCTCGCCGGGCACATTAACACCATGCTCGCGGCAGGCATTGAGGACTTGTTGCCCGCAGATGTCATTGCAGGCAAATAACGCCAGCGGGCGGGGTTGCTTGTGGAGCCACGCTGCGACCGCTCGTTCGGTTTCGAGACCGCGTTGTTCGACGGCTTGCAGCAGCGTTAGTGGGAGGTTAACTCCGCGCCTGACCGCGGTCAGCGAGCGCGGCGGCGGCGAGAACAATCGCGTCCGATAGCCCTTGGCGGCCAAGTACGCGGCGAAGGCTTCTCCACGCTCGTCGGAGAAAGGAACCCCGGTATAGCCGCAAAAGGCAAAATGACGGAAGCCCGCCTGGAGAAAAAAGTCGGCCGCCATTTTCGCTACTGCGCGCGGGTCCGTGACAAAAGCTGGAATTTGGTCGAAGCGCACACTCGCGCGCACATCTATGACCGGACAACCCAACCGGAGCAGCTCATTCGCGGTGCGCCGCCCATCGATCCGCGCAATAACGCCTTTGATGGGGACCTGTTTGAGCCAATTGGGTATGCCTCCGTGCAACTCGCGCTCTTCTATGTAACAGGACCACGGTCCATGTACGTGGATGTACTTGGCAATGCCGCTCAACACATCCCGCCCAAACTTCCTCGAGCTTTCAATCAACAGCGCGACTTTGGGAAGTTTTTTCATCAGTCTCGTCACCGCGGGCAGTCAACCGGGGGACGCCTGCGCCGTCGTCGGCTCTCGAAATCTCGCATCCGGGCACAACGGACCAATCAAGAACAGGACGCAACCGAGAGCCAGCAGCGGCAGAATGCCGTAGCCGATGAAAACCGGCGTGTATCCGAAATGTTCAACCAGCCGACCCGACAGCGCCATGAAAACCATGCCGCCAAATCCCGCGCCCATGCTTGCCAGCCCCCAGGTGGAGGCCACCATTTGCGTCGGAAACACGTCCGCAGGAAACGCCAGCGTGTTGGCGGTGTAGCCGGTGTAACCAAACGTGGTTAGGGCAACGAGCCCGATCGCCAACGGAGCGCTCTTGGTCAGGATGGCCGGGATAGTGCTCAACATGAGCAATGCGAAGACGCTCGTGGCCACCTTGCGCGCCACGGGCGTGGTGACACCAGCGCGAATTAACCAGGAGGTCAGCAAACCGCCCCCAACATTTCCCAGCGCTGCCGTGAAATACGGAATCCAACCTTTCAACCCGATCTCTTTGAGACTGAAATGGTGGACTTCGGCGAGAAACTTTGGAAACCAGAAAACAAAGAAATACCACACCGGATCCATGAAAACTTTCGAAAGGGTAAAAAACAACACGAAACGCGTGGAAAGCAGTTTCCGGGCGGGGACCCGCGAACGCAGTTGGTCTGCAAGACGCATCGGCGCGCGCGCCAGGAAACCCCAGCCCACCAGCCATAAGAGGCCGAGCACTCCCATGGCAAGGAAAGCGCTCTGCCAACCCCAACGTCCAACCAGCGAGACGATAATCGGCGTCGAAATCACCGCTCCAATCGACGCGCCACTGTTGAAGATGCCGGAAGCCAGTGCGCGTTCCTGCGAGGGAAACCATTCGCCCACCAGTTTGGCGCCGGCCGGCCAATTGCCGGCCTCGCCGGCGCCCAGCAGAAACCGGCAGCATCCCAGCGCAAGTGGCCCGCGCGCCAGGGCGTGCAACATCCCGGCGACCGACCACCAAAGCATGCAACAGGAATAGCCCAGGCGTGTCCCGACAAAATCAATGAACGGCCCCGAAAGGCCGTTGCTGATCGTATAAGCCAACATAAACGCGGAACCCACATACCCGTAAGCGGTTTGAGTGAGCGGGACCGCCGCCTTGAAATCGGGCGAGGCAGCCACGACCGACAATACCTGGCGATCCAGGTAATTTATCGTGGTGGCGAGAAAGGCAAACCCGATCATCACCCAGCGCCACTGCGAAACCGGCCGCAGGCCCTGGATTATTGAAGAACTGGTTTGAATGGCGTTCAAGAGTGACAGGTCACTGCTGGTTGACCTTCATCGTTGACCATTCTGGTTGACGCCGATGGTGATAAGAACATTCGCGAACCGTCGCTCCTCACCTGTGACAATGACCAGGGCGGTGGTCGGCCGGTTTACGGCGGCGTAAAACTCGGTTCTTTTTAATGTCTTTGTCGGCACGCCGGCGGGCAACTGTTTTAAGAGCTCTCGGTGAATCGCCGGCGGTTGCCGATCGGGCGGCGCCATCATCGTCGCTTTTTCGATAGGGATGGTTTCCCGCAACACTTCCAAAACGTCCGCCACTTGCACCAGGCCGGGCCGGAGATTGAGAAACACCTTGGTGGCGTTGCCGGGAGAGTGGGTTGACACGGGATAATTCCCGTCCGCGATCAGCACGCAGCTCCCGTGGCCCGCGCGGCCGAGAGTGGAAAGGATATCAGGCTGCAGCATTCGGGTTAGCATCATAGCGGTGCCTCAAAGTTGTAAGTCATGTTCACCTAAGCTCCGGACCAACTACCCGGGTTGCGATTGCAGCGAGGTGCGTTGGGACGGCCAATCCAGATGTCGCCGCAGAAAACCAAAAGTGCCCTGGCCGTGGATGGTGTGCGGTATCTAAAGTGTTCGGTCATTGGCTGGATTTTCGTAATAGTCAAAACTCGGTCCAAGTTTCTCCAGCAATGGGGCCGTTGCGGTGTCGAGTTGTTCGATGATCTCAGGCGCGAGAGGTTCGCAGGCAGCCCGGAGGTTTTGCCGCAACTGCTGCAGATTGCGTGAGCCGCACAGGGAACAAGTAATGCCCGGCCGAGCCATGGCCCATTTCAGAGCCAGTTCCCGCATGGCGAGGTTGTGTGCCCGGGCAATGGCGCGAATCGAAGCCAGGGCGGCATTGGTTTCGGCTTCAACTCCCGGAAGGCCATGACGAATATGGGCATTGCGGCGGCTGTCAAAGTGCCGTGTCCGCCGTCGCCAGACGGGCACATCATCCAGCGTAGGATAAAGATCAGCCAATATCCCTTGAAAGAGGGAGATGTAACCCAGCACGCCAATACCCAAAGCCCGGCACTTGGGCAGAATCCGCAACTCAATCGCGCGCGTCAGCAGGCTGTACGGCAATTCATTGATGATGATCTCCGCGCCCGTGGCCAGTGCTTCCGCAAGCTTCTCTACGCCGAAATTGCTTACCCCTATATACCGAATCTTGCCGGCGGCTTTGAGCTGTATCAACGTGTCAAAAACCTCCTGAACTGAGGGTATCGCGATGATTTCGCTGGTAAAATGCCGGATGGAATGCGGCGTGATCGGCCAGTGGACCATGTACAGATCCACATAATCGGTGCGTAACCGCCTCAGGCTGGCATCACAATGTTTCTTTAGCTCTTCCGGCTGCGTGTTCGACGGACTGATTTTAGTGCCGATGATGACCTGTTCGCGCGGGACGCTTTGCAGGGCCAAGCCGAGCGAAGATTCACTCTCACCGTCGTTATACATCTCGGCGGTGTCGAAAAAATTGCAACCTTGTTCCACCGCATGACGAACCACCTCATTGACATCTTTCTGACTTTGCGGTCCCCAATATTCTCCTCCGCCATAAGCCCAGCAGCCCATCCCAAGAATGGGCAGTTTCAAATCATACTTTCCGCACGGACGGGATGAAACCATTGACGGGATCGTTTCGCTCCTGGTCAGATTCACGGGTGAGTCGATTTCCGTTTTCATTGACTCTGAGCACAATGGTCAATCAATTCAGGCTTTCGCTGATCGAGTTCAATTTCGGCGATGTTAGCGGGGAACATCTTTTCATGCTATTCGTATTATGGACAAATCGATTGGCAAATTGAACGGATGCCAATCGCTGGACCGAGCGGTTTGCGGATTCTACCAGGACTATTTATTGCTGCTGTACCGCGAACGGGTCCCTGGTCGGATTCCACTTTCCCGTTGGGGCCAGCACGGGGTAGATGGATGCGGGGAAAACCAGGGTCTGGTAGACAGTAAACTCGTTCATGGCGAAGCTGCCGAGATGATCCAGGTAATGTCGTTCGCGGGACATTTGGCTGAGGGGCGGCACTTGTTTGATCTTGGCGCCGGAGGTGTACGGCCCGCCGTAGACCATTATCCCGGGGATGGGTCCCCATCCCTGTGCCTGCGAATAAACAGATTCCCGCTGATGCGGATGTCGGACGCTGTCGAAGCCAATGCCGCTGACGTAGCACTTGCCGAGCGGATTAAGGCCTTGGGCATAATCCATGAGTTGGCTCACGGCATCGAGGTACTTCTGGTCCTTCGTAATGGCCCACTGCATCAGACAGGGATACGCGAGTTGCCCCTGAACGGTGGAGTGCCCTTGCCCATAGTTATATTGCTGTCTGAAGTTCACGTTGGTAACCCAGCCATACGGATATGCATTACCGTTGAGCCAGCCGATTTCCTTGTCCGCGGTTGCTTTCAGCGACGTCTTCAATTGCAAAACCACCGTCGGATCGGTAGGGCGGTTCGTCTCCAGGAGATACGACATGAAGAAACTTGCCAACCAGTAGTTGCCGTCGGCAGCGAATCCGCCGGCCTCCATGCAATAATTATCGGGAAATGAACTGGTGCGGGATGCCAGCTCCTTGACCAGGTTGTGAGCTGCCTCGTCGCCCGTCAGCAGATACTTTTGTATCGCGTAGTAGAGTTTATGGGCCGGCTTGAACCTGGTCCCCGCCGCCTCGAAGGCTCGGTCCGCGCGCTTTTGTAGCTCGGCACTGCGTTCGGGATCGTAGGGTTTGATGACGCGCGCCAGGTTCAGAAACAAGCCAGCCGCGAAACCTGAGGCGGATTCGTCCACCCTGCAGGTGCCATACGGTTTGTGGTCGCGATCAAAGGGCACCCAGTCTGGAAATCCCATGGTCGAATCCCCCCAGCGCACGGCGCCGTCGGCTGTTTGCATGTACTCCCAAAACAACGTGCCCCAGGCCGCCTCGTCGATGATGT
>CAZUVM010000178.1:0-10476 GCA_964623885.1 uncultured Verrucomicrobiota bacterium | reverse complement strand
CAAAGTGGATCCGACCAAACTCCCCGATGCCGTCGTGTGCTACACGGACACGACGATCGCCATGCCGTTACTGACGCACTACGCCCTGGCCCGTCACAAACCCCGCAAGCTGCGCCGCCTCTATGATCAGCGCGATAAAATGATGCGCGCGCTGACCAAAGAGTATTTCGCCCATAACAAGGTGAAGATGCTCGATGGCAGTGAACCGGTGCTGGATTGAAACGTGGCAGCCCATGACCAAGACCGAAAAACCGCCCGTCGATCCTGAGTTAAAGCGACGGATTGAAGAGCTCATTGCCTACAAGGGCGGCGGCTATAACGAAGAGAATGTCGCCGACATTATCGAAAACGCGCTCAAGCTGCTTACGGATGTCAAAGACACCGGTGACGTGCGCGTGATCCAGACCGCGTTAAGAGAGCTCCGTTACGCATTCAAGCTTTTCGCCCCATACGCCAACGTTCGGAAAGTGACCATCTTCGGATCGGCCCGAACCTTGCCCACGCGGATGGAGTATCAGCAGGCGATGGAGTTCGGGAAGAAGATCACGGAGGCAGGGTTTATGGTGATCACCGGGGCAGGAGCTGGGATCATGCATGCAGGGCATGAGGGGGCGGGACCGGAAAAAAGTTTTGGCGCCAATATACGCTTGCCCTGGGAACAGACCGCCAACCCGGTGATCCGCGAGGACAAGAAGCTCGTCACGTTCAAATACTTTTTCACCCGAAAGTTGATTTTTATACGACATTCGGATGCGATCGCGCTTTTCCCCGGCGGATTTGGGACCATGGATGAAGGGTACGAAGCGCTTACGTTGATGCAAACGGGCAAGAGCCAGCTTATGCCTCTGGTGCTGATTGATCGGCCCGGCGGCACCTACTGGCGGACCTGGGACAAACATGTGCGCGAGCACTTATTGCGCGATCAATTAATTTGCGCCGATGATCTAAATCTCTACCAGATTACCGACAGCACTGACCAAGCGGTGAAAATTATCACGCGGTTTTACCGCAACTTTCACTCAAGCCGGTTCGTGAAGGAGTTGTTCATCATTCGGCTGAAGCATGCGCCGACCGATTCGTCACTGGAAGCGCTCAACGAGGATTTTGCCGATATTAATCTCGGCCCGAAAATCCAGAGGATCGAAGCGACGGCGGAAGAAATCGCGGATGATGACAATGTGGAATTGCCACGAATCGCGTTCCAATTCAACCGACGGGATTATGGTCGACTGCGCCAACTAATCGACTCGCTGAATGGGCTGTAAGGCTCAGGCAGCAGGACGCAGGTAATAAGACCAGAAGGCTGCGATTTCCCGCGCCATGTTGTAGGGCAACTGGCGAAGCAGGTAGCTCTCTTTAGCCGGCACGGTGTAAATTTCCAAGCCGACCTGGTGGTAAGCCATTTTGACTCTCGGCAGGTGATAGAAGTGACTGACGACAAGGACGCGCGAGGCGTGCAATTCGCGAAAAAGCATCTCGGTGTTTCTGACGGTTGCGCGCGTATTGACGCCCGCTTCGTCCAGCACAATATCCTCGGTTTTTACCCCAAGCCTCAGCGCCATTCGTTTCATCGCCTCGCTCTCGGTGATGGGGCCGTCGCCCGGGCCACCTGAGAAAATCAGCTTTCGCACCAAGCCATCCCGATACAGACCGCAGGCGGTACGCACGCGATCGGCTAAAGCATCCGAGGGGCGACCATCGGCGTAAGCACGCGCGCCGAGCACCACCGCCACATCGGCCGGCCGCCGGTAATCAGTTTTCCCAAAGAAGACCATTTGCAAAAGCGGGAAAAGCAGCGCGCAAACCAAGAACACGGCGGCGGTTTGAACTCCCGACCGCCGGGATTGCGAGCAAGGTTGAGAGCCATGGCGCCAGATGGCCGGCGCCAGCAAGCTCAGCGCGCCTGTCACGAAAAAGGAAAGGGCAATCGGAATTTTAGCGTGGATCGTTCCGCGAGCGAGGAGCACGTAAAATTGAATTCCGTTTTCCAGGGTTCCAAGAGCCAGCAGACCCACGCTGGCAAAGCTCAAGCAGCGACGCCAAGGGGAACTCATCGGGCGAATCGCAAACCAAACCATCAGCACGCTTGCGAGTAATAAAAGCGATTGGCCAATGACACCTGGGAGAAAGTGAAGATCAATCCACCACAGATTACTGCCCGCCACCGTACTTCAAAACACAGTGAAGCAATTCAAAAGGCAGAATGTACCTAGAAACAACGCGATCCCGCGCGGAAATGCCTCAGACAAAAAGACATCTCGCGCCCTCGGGGGGCGTGCTAAGATAGCGGGGAGCATTTTTTCACCGTGCCCTTCCCTTTGGATCCAGGTTTGCTTTGAGCTCTTCCTCCGTCACGGTACTTTGCACGCCATCAGCCGGCACCTCGGCTTTGGCCGTCCAAAGAATTGCATTGAGCACAAGCTTGCGAAAATTGTCGTTGCCCCAGTTCTTATGATAATGGGCGCCGGTGAACCCGAAACCGCGCCCGCCATCCGGTCGTTCAAACGCCCAAGCCGTATGCTGCGGGTCACCGTGTGCTACAGAAGCCCGGACCTCGGGGTTGCCTTCATGCGGTCCATCGTTCCGTGCCATGGTGGTTTCGGGGGCAACCGCGGTTAGAATCGGCGTCACGCCCTGCATCCCATCGCGGAAGCGCATGAAAAAATACCATTCGTCGCGGATGCTGAACGGTTTCACCCCGCTGGTGATAGGATGCCGCGGCAGACTCTTGAAATCCGCCATCCAAGTCGGGTTTACAGAATGGTTGATTTCAAAACAGCCGCCCATCCAATCCAAAAACTCTTTCTCACCTCGTTCCTTGGTGGGCTCGACCGCATAGTGGATGCAAACCAGGCCCACCCCCTTTTTCATTAAGGCGCCGATGGTTTGTAGCCGATCATCCTGAAGAAAGGGTTGTCCACCTCCACCGTCGCTATAGATAACGATCGTGGCAGCATCGGCAAATGCAGTGTCCGCGTTTTCAGGCCAGCCGTTGCTGTAGACGGTGCTTGAAATGCCCGCGACTTTATCGAGACATGATTTTAACAATAAGCAACCGGCGCGATGCTCATGCTCGCCCGGCCCGTGGCTAGGCGGACCGGCTATGAAAACAATTTTTTTGCTTTCAGCCGCGCTGAGACTGCTCGCCCACAAAACGAGGACCGCGCTGATTAGGAGAACAATGACTCTCTTCATAGCCTAGAGCTTCTTGAGCCGAATGTTTTTGAATTGGACGGTGAACGGTTGACCAACATGCAACTGAAGCGCGAGCACGCCCGAACTCGCCGCTTGTCCTTCAGTTTCGTCGGTTACGTCAATGGTTTGGTGTCCGTTGACCCACTGCTGGAGGTGATTGCCTTTGGCCACGATCACATAATCGTTCCAGTCTCCCTTTTTGAGAGAGCCCTCGATTTCTGCGGCACTGCCGACCGAGCCCACTACATGCTTTTTGCCCTGCTTGTCCCAGAGGACCTTTTCCCCTCTCAATGCCATAATCCCTCGCTGACAGCGTTCTTCGTAGAGAATGCCGGTATAAGTTGGGCCGGCCTCCATATCGGCCTGGTAGCCGCCAACCGTCCAACTGGCTGGAATCATAACCTTGCTTCGGTACTGAATGCCTGAATTGGCAAAGCCCTCTGAATTATTTGGAACCAGCTTAAATGAGCAGCGCAGCTCGAAATCTCCCACAGTACCATTGGTCCAGATCAGAAAAGTATTAATTGTCGCAGGATGCGCCGGCGTTGTCTGGCCGGTAATGGCACCGTCGCGCACAAACCATAAATCGTGGTTGCCGTCCCAACCGTCGAGATCTTTGCCGTTGAAAATCGATGTGAAACCGGCCTCGTCTGCTTTGGCGTCCACCAAAGTCCAACCGCCATTCCCTTGACGGCGAAGGTCGTCAGCGGTTTGACTCAATGCGACAAGCGATGCAGCCAGCATTAACGCGCAAGACAAGCATGGACCTTGCGCCACAATCTCAGGGAAAGACAGCCATTTCATAAAATGCGTTGTAAGAACTTGAGCCCTTTCACGGCAATTTCTTCGTTCGTGGGCTCGATTTGACGCCAGATCGCGGCGGCGCGGGCAATCAGCTTCACGTGGGTCGCAAATCCTTCGATAACGATGTCGCCCTGAAAACCGATCTCCTTCAGCGCCTGAGCGATGCCGCCCCAATCGATATGGTCGTTGCCTGGGGTGCCTCGATCACAGCCGCAAGCATGCAGATGCGCCAGGTGCTTGCTAGCCCTGCGAATCGCTTCCGCCTGGTTCTTCTCCTCGATGTTCATGTGGAACGTATCGAGCATGAGCTTAAGCGCGGGACTGTCGACGTCCTGAATCATCCTTACCCCCTGGTCGCAGGTATTAATGAAATCTGTTTCAAATCGATTCAATGGTTCGAGACAAATTAGCCGCCCGTTCTGCTCTGCCTGTTTTGAGATCTCTTTCAGATTCTTGACCACCGTTTTCCACTGGCGTTGGTATTCGGCCCGCGGAACCGCCTCTGCACGGCCGGTCTCGGAGTAAACAGGTCCAATGATTGTTGGGCAGCCCATCTCGGTGGCCTGCTCCACTACCTTCTTCAGGTAATCCATCCCGATTTTCTGCTGGCGCGGGGTGCCCCGCAGGTCACGGTCCTTGCCCGTGCACGCACAGACAGACCCGCAGATTAGTTCGGCATCTTCGAGTTGACGCTTCAGGAGAGCGGGGTCGACATGGCTGGGATCCTCGATCGGAATCTCCACGGTATCGAAACCCCAGCGCTTGATATGAGGGAATAGCTTTGCGCTTTTGTTCGTGAAGGGCGAGGTGAGAAGGAACGTGTTAATTCCGAATCGCATAGCGGGAATTAAGGCTACGCCGTCCGATCCATGTGTCAAGGTGTTGGTTGCTACGGAATTCCGAACTCAAAGTGACGCAGAGCGCCGTACTCCAAACGCTTCGCGGGAACGAACACCTGTCTGGCACATTGTTGGGGCTTTGAATATCGAGCTCGGAAGCTTAAGTTGGTCACCCATGCCCGAGAGGCTGCCCATCTACGAAATTGAATCCGCGCTGATCGCCGGAGTCCGCGATGCCAAGCGGTTGATCGTGTCTGCGCCGACCGGTTCGGGCAAATCGACCCAGGTTCCGCAAATGCTGCTGGACCACGGTTTGCTAGGCGAAGGACAGGTGGTGATCCTTCAACCGCGACGGTTGGCCACGAGACTTTTGGCAGCACGCGTGGCGTGGGAGCGCAAGGTCGAATTAGGCCGAGAGGTGGGTTACCAGATTCGGTTCGAGAACGTCACCGGTCCGCAGACTCGGATCCGCTACGTCACAGAAGGCGTGTTGCTGCGGCAGATGGTGCAGGACCCGAAGTTGACTGGCGTCTCTGCTCTGATCTTCGACGAATTTCACGAACGGCATCTTTACGGAGATATCACTTTGGCTCGCGCGCTGGACTTACAGGATAGCGAGCGCCCCGAGCTCAAGATTCTGGTGATGTCCGCCACGCTGGACGCCGCACGGCTGGAGGATTACTTGCAGCCATGCCGCATTCTGGCATCGCAGGGCCGCACTTTTCCTGTCGAAATCGAATATGCAGATTCACCGAGTTACGCTGATAAGCGGCCGATTTGGGAGCAAGCGGCCGATGATTTCGAACGATTCGTCCGTTCCGGCGGTGAGGGCGATGTGCTGGTGTTCATGCCGGGTAGCTTTGAAATCTCGCAGACGATTGAGGCGATAAGGCACACCGACGCTTCGCGCGGGTTCATCTTGCTGCCGCTGCATGGAGAGTTGCCACCGGGTGACCAGGACGCGGCCGTAGCGCGTTATGAAAAACGAAAAGTGGTCGTTGCCACTAATGTGGCCGAAACCTCTCTCACCATTGCCGGCATCCGCTGTGTTATCGACAGCGGTTTGGCTCGGATTCCCCGCTACGATCCCTATCGCAGCATTAATACGCTGTTGATCGAGAAAATCAGCCACGCTTCTGCCGACCAGCGTGCGGGTCGCGCGGGCCGGACCGCGCCCGGAGTCTGCCTGCGGCTCTGGTCGCGAGATGAGCATGCTCATAGGCCGGCCCAGGAGTTGCCGGAAGTAAAGCGGCTGGACCTGGCGGAGGTCGTGCTTACGCTCAAGGCCTCCGGCGTTGCGGACCTTCGCAAATTCCGCTGGCTGGAGCACCCCGAAGATCAGGCTTTGACCCACGCCGAGGAATTGCTGCAGGACTTGGGCGCGCTGGACCATGCCGGGCAGATCACTGCGGTGGGACGCAAGATGCTGGCGTTCCCATTGCATCCGCGTTACTCGCGCATGCTGCTCGCCGCGGCGGAGTATGGCTGCGTTTACCAGGCGTGCCTGGTGGCAGCCCTGACCCAAGGCCGCGATTTGCTGCTGCGCAATATCGACAGCGGCACGGCTCGTTACCGCGAGGACCTGCTGGGCGACAAAGCTGCCAGTGATTTCTGGTTGCTGATGCGCGCCTGGACTTACGCCTCTAAAAATCAATTCCGCCTTGAAGCGTGCAGGCGCCTTGGCATTCACATGGTGACTGCCCGCCAAGTCGGACCACTATTCCAACAATTTCTGGACATTGCCAAACGCGAAGGTCTCGAGACCGCTCCGCGCGAAGTGCCCGATGAGGCTTTGCAAAAATGCATCCTGATTGGGTTCAGCGACCGGGTGGCGCGGCGGGTCGATTCAGGCACACTGCGTTGCGATTTGGTGCATGGCCGGCGCGGCATTCTGGCGCGCGAAAGCGCTGTGCAAAACAGCCAGCTCCTGGTGGCCGCGGAAGTTCGTGAGGTGGAAGGCAAAGACAAAACGGTAAACACATTGCTCAGCTTGGCCACCGCAATTGAAGAGCCATGGTTAAGGCAGCTCTTTCCCGAAGACATCGGCAGCGCCCAACGGGTCTTCTATGATCCGACCGCCAAACGGGTTTACGCTGAGGAACAACTCAAGTTTCGCGACCTGGGGCTCGGTACGCGCCAGGTCGAACCACCACCGGCGGACGAAGCGGCACGCCTGCTGACCCAGGAAGTTATCGCAGGTCGACTGGTATTAAAAGAATGGGACCACGCGGTGGAGCAATGGATCTTGCGCCTCAACCTGCTTAGCCAATGGTGCCCGGAGTTGGCGTTGCCGCCAATTACGGACGAAGATCGGCAGCACCTGATCGAGCAACTCTGCCACGGCGCTATTGGATACAAGGATATCAAAGATAAGCCGGTAAAACCGTCGGTGCGAGCCTGGCTCAATTCAGCCCAACAAGAGTTGCTGGAAAAGCACGCGCCTGAGCGCCTTGCTTTAAGCAATGGCCACGCCGCGAAGGTTAACTACGAGGCTGGCGCTCCGCCGCATATGGCTGTTCGTATCCAGCAACTCTATGACGTAACCAGAACGCCCAGTATAGCGATGGGCCATGTCACCGTGCTGGTTCACATCCTCGCGCCCAATATGCGCCCGGTTCAAATCACTCAGGATCTGGCCAGCTTCTGGCGAGAACAGTATCCGCGTGTGAAACAGGAACTCCAACGAAAGTACCCTAAGCACCAGTGGCGATAGATAACTCCTCACCGGCCGAATACCGGCATGTCGAAGAGTTCGCTGACGGGAATTAAGAATCCGGGCAACACTAACTCGCCATTCAATTTGTCCCCATCCCGCAGCGTCTCGCACATCTCAACGGAACGGTAAACTTGCACCGTGCGTTGCTTTGGATCGATCACCCAGACCAGCCGCGAACCGTTTGCGAAGTATTGCTCCAGTTTGCGCTCGAGTGGTTTCTTTCTTTCGCCGGGAGAAATAACCTCGACCGCAAGATCAGGCCCTCCCTCAAAGAATTTTCCGAGCGCCTCTTCAGTTTTCGGAAGCCGCTCTTTGCGCACGAAGGAGACATCAGGAGAAAGACAGTCTCCATTCTTCATCCGAAAACCGGTGCTGGAGTCTACGGCAACGCCCAGACCGTTCTTAAGGGCAAATTCCATGAGCACGGCCGCAAGGCGTATTCCAATATATCCATGTCGGAAACCGGTTGGACTCACCAGTATTTCTCCTGCCAACAGCTCGTACTTCCGACCATCACGAGGCAAGGCCATGAGCTCGGCGTCTGTCCATCGCCGTTTTTCAACTGTTGCAGGCATCCAAAATCATTGTAGCCCGCAAGTTCGGATTTCGCCAGAGCCAAAGGGGCTCATTGATTCTTCACAAACAACTTGCCCGGGAGTTGCTTTATAAGGCGCTTCATCTCGAGGCTCAGCAGCGCCACCGAAACTGCCGACGCAGGCAAAGCGCTTCTACGAATCACATCATCGACGTTGCATTCCTCGTGATCGAGGGTGTCATAAACCCGTTGTTCGTTTTCGGACAATTCCAGCGCAGGGAGCACACCAGTGACAGCAGCCGATGGCGGCCGATTTGTAGCGGGAAACAGATACTCGAACTCGCTTAGGATATCCTCAGCATCTTCACACAACTTGGCCCCTTTTTTGATTAAATCATGGCAACCTTTGCTGCGCGGCGAATCAATTCGGCCAGGTACCGCGAACACCTGGCGGCCATATTCGGTGGCAAAATTGGCGGTGATGAGCGCGCCGCTGGTAAGATTGGCTTCGACCACGACCGTGCCAAGGGTCATTCCGGCCACAATCCGATTGCGGATGGGAAAGGATTGTTTGTCCCCTGGCCGATTGAACGGAAATTGCGTCACGATGGCGCCGTTGGCCGTAATCTGCTCAAAGAGCTTCACGTTCTCGGGGGGCGTAACCAAATTTATTCCCGTTCCGAGAATGGCAATGGTGCGGCCTTTGCCGCTCAGAGCCCCCTGGTGCGCCGCCGAGTCGATACCGCGCGCTCCACCGCTCACCACGGTCACCCCCAAATACGCAAGTTGGTACGCAAGCTTCCGCGCAACTTCGATTCCGTAATGTGTGGTCATTCGTGAGCCCACCATGGCGATTGAATTCTTATCTTTAGGCTGCAACTCGCCTTTAACATAAAGCACGACCGGCGGGTCATAAATCTGCTTTAATAATTCCGGGTACTCGGGATCGCTTTGAATGACGATTCGGCAGCCAAAGTCCTCGACCCGTTTTAACTCAGCGGATAGTTGCGCCTGGTCCCTCCTAACGATAGCAGCGGCAGTGTCTTCACCAATGCCTCTGACCCGAAACAGTTCCTGGTGCGATGCGCTGAGAATGTTCGGTGCATCCCCAAAATGTTCGAGCAACTGCCGCACTCGAATGGGTCCCACTCCTTCGATGAGATTCAATGCCACCAGCGCCTCGCGTGCATCCATGGCAGGGGGGATAGCGGGTTTGCTTCACTATCGCAAGCGAAACATGAGTTGGATTGATATGTGAATAAAAAATGGAGAAGGCTCGTCGTAGGTGGTAAATTAGGCCGCTTTACAAAAGGAAAGACCGGATGGTGAGAATTATTGGATTAACAGCGTTAGTGTTATGTATCGCCGGGATTGCGCAGGCGGGCGAACGGATGGTTATCGGCGACTTCGCAGTAGGATTAGGTTCGGACGGCGTTCCCAACGGTTGGCAACTAAAGGAAAAGTCGGGTCGCGCAAGCGTGTCGATCGTGGATACTGACGGGTTGAAAGCAGTTCAACTGCGCAGCACTAACACGTCCTTTTCCCTGCAACGCACAGTCAATGCCGACCTGAAAAAATTCCCCATATTGTCCTGGAAATGGAAAGTGACGAAATTGCCGGAGGGCGGCGATTTCCGGCACTCAAAGACCGATGATCAGGCCGCGCAGCTTTTTGTAGCCTTTAACAAGCGTCAAATAATCGTTTATTTGTGGGATACAACCGCGCCCAAAAACCTCGTCGGTGAAGCGCTCGCTCCACCTTGGATATCGATCAAAGTAGTCGTCGTGCGCTCGGCCAAAGCAGAGGCAGGCAAGTGGCTGACCGAAAGCCGAAATGTGTACGAAGATTACAAGAAGCTCTACGGCGACAAGGGCGAGCCGCCAGTGGTTTCAGGTGTGCGCCTTCAGATAAATACGCAGCATACCAAAAGCTCCGCCGAAAGCTACTTCGCCGATTTGGCCTTTGAGAGCGCGACGTAACGCGCCGCTATCCGTAGCGCAGATTCAATCCAGTCGTGGTGCTTCCAGCGTGTGGCCGCCCTGATGATGGACCGCTTTCGTCACCTTCCCCTCCGCATTCTTAACAAAAGTCACCTGCGCATCGACGATTTTCCAAAAGAAATCAGTCGGGCCGCTGGGAAAGATTTCGAATTTGGGCTGACCAGTCAGTTGGGCGTACAAGTGGCTCCCTTCACGCGTCACCGTCATAATCGCTTTCCCTTCGCCATAGTCGTACCTTCCTAAGAATGCTTCGTAGGTTGCGGGCTCCACTTTGGCCTGCGCGATGTCCTTGAGCTTTGGCGCATCAATTGTCTGACCATTCTGATGATGGATGGCCTTTGTTATATTGCCGTCCTTGTCTTTAACGAACGTGACCTGCGCATCGAC
>CAZUVM010000177.1:0-24823 GCA_964623885.1 uncultured Verrucomicrobiota bacterium | reverse complement strand
GCCATACTTCACGTAATTGCTGGCAACGCTCCAAAAATAAGCAGCCTCACTGTCGGCGCTATTGGCGCCAGTGATATTCGGATGGCTGCCGGGCCGCGCGAAATGATAAGCGCCGATATAGATCCCGACCGACTTTGCTCCGGCTTCCTGCGCGGTAAAGTCAGGGTTCGTGTAACCAGTTCCCTCCGTGGCTTTGGCCCAGGCGAAGGTCACCCCGCCGGCTTTGACCGTCGTCCAATTAATGCTGGGCTGGTAACCGGACACGTCAGTGCCCAACGGCCGTTGCGCTAACGACGTCCCTGCACAAATGCAAAAAAATGGTACCAGGCAAAAAATCGCTCGGGTCGGAGAGATTGGATGAACCATTGAGATTATTCTCGGCACACGATTCTATTTGCGCCAAACCGTGTCGAAAGCGGCAAGCTCGAGGCTACCTGCCGGCGTGAGGCTGGCTCTTCTATCGTAAACATGGCAGGAATCGCTTATATAGTCAATCAAAGAGCATAATGCCAATCGTGAGCAGCTATTGACATCAACCGCTAATGAACATGCAGAAGCCGCGAATTTGCAGGACGCCGGCGGTGGAAACGCGAATCGGTAGGGACGCCGTCCTCGGCGTCCCAATCCTTGCTTGGATGCTGGAAGAGAATGGGAATCCCCGACGACGTCCCTACCAAAAATTAGTCCGGGGCCAGCTCGAAAGGGCCCCGGACCAAGGGGTATCGATCGGCGCCGTCGAGGAGCCTCATTGACTGAGGGTAGTACGTTACGGGCGTCAATGAGCAGAAAGCGCCTCGCAGCCAAACTACCCGACGCCGACCGATGCACCATTGTCGTATGCCGGATGGATTTGCGATAGTAGGCGAAACCCTTACAAGCCAACCAAATTTCAAAAGGGGCATTCGCAGCAGCGTCTGCCACCCGTGAACGTGTGGGAGCGCCGCATCCTAACGGCCACATGGCCGTAAGCAGAGAAACGCCCGCAGGATGCCGGCGCTCCCAACGTCAAACCATCGGGCGTGGCCCGGGCGGTGCATCAGGCGGCGGCTCAATCAGGTGCCAGAACCCCCAAAACGCCTTCACGAAATGTACTACGTCTTTGAAATCGCCCGTTTTGGCGAGAAAGGAATCGGCACCCAGGGCGTGAGCTTTGGCGACATCACCCGGATCGCCCGACCCCGAAAGGATGACGACCTGTAAATGACGGAGATGATCCTGGGCACGGATCCAGGCCAAAACTTCGAGGCCGCCGATGCCCGGCAATTCAAGATCGAGCAGGACTAGAACGGGGAGCGGATAAAGTTGACGGTTCGCGTAGAAGCCGCTGCCGGCGAGATAGCCAATGGCTTCTTCGCCATTATGCACGGCATGCAGATGATGGGGTATCTGAGCCCGGCTCAACGCCCGGCGCACAAGCGTGGCATCCGCATTGTTATCCTCGACGAGGAGGATGGTGCATGGGCTACCCATAATCTTTCTCCCGCCCGTTGCCAACAATCTGGGGCCTACTCCCATGTTGCTATGGGGTGCATTGCCCATCAGGGCGCGAAAAAATAGGGCGCATCGTGCGATGTTCCGACCGCTGCCGCCGTGAATCAGTGTTGCGCACACGCAACTTTCTCCAGGGGTAATAACCGAGGGACAACTACCCCACTTGTGCCGGCCGCCCGCGCAGCAGACATTTCCGGCGAGAGTTTCGTATGGCAGTTACTGGTCCAGTGCTTCTAGTAGAGGATGATGCGAATGATGCCATTTTGATTCAGCGGTCGCTGAAGCAAGCCGGCCTTCGAAATCGGCTGGTGGTTCTTTCCGACGGTCATCAAGCGGTCAATTACCTGAGCGGGCACGGCCCTTATCGGGACCGGACGCAATACCCATTGCCTGTATTGATCCTGCTGGACCTGGGATTGCCCAAGGTCAGCGGATTTGAGTTTCTACAATGGCTGCGCAACGAACCCGAATTCACCGGATTGCCGGTGGTGGTGTTGACGGGTTCCGCCTTTTCACCTGACGTCAAGCGGGCCTACGCCCTGGGGGCGAATTCGTTTCTGGTAAAACCCACTGACTCTGCCGAGCTGGCAGTAATGCTCAAATCCACCACTGAATATTGGCTTGGGACTTGCCAACTCCCCACCACCCGGGAGCGACAGCCAGTTGAAAACTTGCCTGGAGCCGATTCACAGCAGCTTGAAACCAACACGGGATGAACGAGGCAGGAGGGTTTCAACCTATAGCGTTTGAATGCGAACGGGGGGAACTTCTCCTGCTTTCGTCCAAATAATGAACCCACGACTCTGCATTTGCTGTGGCGAACCAATGCCGAGGCCACTCGAGACCTGGTCGCGTAATCCAAATGTTTGCCCTTCATGCCTGGAGCTTGTATGCGGCGTGGTGGAGACCTCGAGAGCGAGCGCTGCTGGGGATAGACGGTCCAGGCATAATATGGTAGGTATACACCCTATACCTGCAATGGGTTCTATCCGCCTAACCTAAATCGTTCCCCGACGCGTCCATGCTGGGCTGGCCTGAAGGCTGCTGAGTGTCTCGGCTAGAGCTGTCAACGGCGGCGAGACGAAGGGTGCAGAGGGACGCCTTGAGCAGGACAGCGTGCATAAAATGGACACGCAGAGCCGGCAAACGAACAGCCGGACGGGCACCCACAGGCGCCCCGTCCCAGCGCTGCAATTCGTGTTTTGGAGTATTGCGTTTGCATTTGTCTTGAGCGGCTGCGCCAATCACCGTGCTCAGGCTGATGCGAATACGGGGGATTCTCGTCCCCGTTCACCAGCAATAGAGCCACGGAAGGGCGCCGAGAAGCTGGCGGTTGTGGCGCCACTGAAGACGGTCTCGGACTCCCGACCAGCGCCTGCTCGGGCGGAACCTGTCCCCGCAAAATCGACACTGGAAAGTCCAAAGGCCGCCGAGCAACAGCCCCCTGCCTCCCGACCAGCGCCGCCAAAAGTCATCGGCACCCAAGCCAAACCCGCTGCGAAACCCGCGCAACCTGCTCAAGAGGAAGTGCCTATTTCAAATGAGATTACGGAAACCGAGGCAGTCCCGCAAAATGCCCTCATCTTTAAAGGGCCAAACTCTGTCGCAACCGAAATCCCAATCCGCCGATCGACACCCTGGTTTTTAATATGGGTCGGTGTCAGTTTCGTAGGCGCCTTGATTGGCGTGGCCATATGGCGTGCTCTTCAAAGAAGCGCCCAGCCAGCGGTTGCCGGCCCAAAAGCATCGGGTTCCGGCAAGCTAAGCCTCCAGGGTGCGCCAAAGGGACCGGAAACGGGATTAGGGGAGTAACGATTCGGACAAATTCAACAGGTAAGGTAAACACCTACTTTTGTCGGGGCAGGCGGTGTGCCATACATAGTTGTTCCGAGTTCGTCACGCGTCTTTACTAACAGGTTTGCGCCTGTATACCCGAAGGCGCACACGAGCCTGGAACAGCTAAGTCTTACGAATAGTTTGGGCAGAGACGGGGAAGGAGGGGAGTTCGCATGAGCCGGCTATGGAAGCCAAGGCATTCGAGGCTCTTTGCTTTCGCCCTCACGCCGATACTGTTAACACCCGCGGGAATCCAAGGACAAACTTTGGAAACTCCACCTCCTCTGCCAAGCTCGGCGCAATCTCAAGGTCATCATGCGCCGAGCTACCGGATTTTTGCCGCCAATGTCTCCCTCCCATCCATCTCGATGGTTACCAACCGGGTGTTCCTGATTGCAGATAAGGTCAGATTGGATCTCGATAGCGGACAGGAACAAGTATTGGGGCAAGCAAAAATGTTGGCGGACCAGTTCGGTGTGCCGGCCCCTTTGCTGCAAAGAATGGTGGGCTACTATGCGACCAACGCGACTAGTCCTGCCGCGGCGATTCGCGAAATGCGTGAGGCGGTAACTGATTACAAATACCTGGTGGAAAAATGGAATCTATATCGACCGCCGACGGGGAACGAAAAACTCAAGATAGACGCGCTCCAAATGCTCCAGGCTGGTGACTTGGAAAAGGTCTGGGGAATGTACAACGCGCTGCCCAGGCCTGCACCGCCGGGCGGGCTCAGAGCAGTGAATCCGCAACGCTGAGCTTACGAATTTTTCTCTGCGAGCGCGCTTTCGATGGCCTGAGTGACTTCGGGTGATTCAGGCGTAACCTTCGACTCAAAACGCTTCAGAATCTTGCCATCGCGGCTGATCAGGAACTTGCTGAAGTTCCAATGGATATCGCCAGGGTAAGGTGAGTCTTTGCCCGCGAGAGCCACATAAAGCGGGTGGCGGTTGGGCCCGTTCACGTCGATTTTGTCGAACATCGGGAAAGTGACGTTGTACTTCGCCGAGCAGAACTGCTTGATCTCCTCGTTGCTGCCGGGCTCCTGGGCGCCGAACTGGTTGCAGGGGAACCCGAGCACTACTAGGCCCTTGTCCTTGTACTTTTCGTAAATGGTTTCGAGGCCTTTGTATTGCGGCGTGTAACCGCACTTGGAGGCGACATTGACGATGAGCAGCACTTTACCGTCGAAAGCCTTCAGCGACGTGGCTTTGCCATCGATGTCTTTGACGGGGATATTCTCAAGACCGGCGGCGGAGGCAAGGAAGGCTGACATGAGTACGGCAACGGCGAGCCCAGGGAGTTTTTTCATAATGCTAAGAGTTAGCATAGCTACTAGGCTTGTCAACCAGCCCGTGTAGGCAACCGCCAAGCCCACGAAAGTCTATCTCAATTGATTTCCACTCGCCGCAGCCTTTAAATTAGATGAGGCATGTCAGCCATGGCCGACAATATCCGCAAGAAAGTGGGCACCTTGCCGCATAAACCAGGCATCTATTTGATGCGCGATCGGTTCGGAACGGTGATCTATGTCGGCAAGGCCAGGGATCTGCGCAAGCGGGTGAGCCAGTATTTCCAGCCGTCACGGCGCTGGGGGTGGGACTTGAAATTCAAAGCGTTGGTCGAGTCAATCCACGATTTTGATTTTCATATCGTGCGCAGCGAACCGGAAGCGCTGTTACTGGAAGGCAAGCTGATTAAGGAGTTTCACCCGCGCTACAATGTCAGTTTTCGCGACGACAAGCGCTTCCTGCTGTTGAAAGTAAACCTGAACGATCCGATCCCGCGGTTCACGCTGACACGGCTGAAGCAGGACGATGGCGCGCGCTATTTTGGTCCGTTCCCAAATTCGAGCGCATTGCGCAGCACGCTGGCGCTAGTCCGGCGACAATATCATTTGCGCGGCTGCCGTCCCCTGACGCCGAACGAGCGCGATTACCGGCATTGTCTCTACGCCCATTTGAAGTACTGCACGGCACCGTGCATCGGCAATGTGACGCGCGAGCAATACCTGGAACAGGTCGAAGCGGCGTGCGCATTTCTCGAAGGCCAATGCGCTGAAATGCGGGAGCAATTGGCTGCCGAAATGCAGAAGGCGGCCGCCGCGCAAGAATATGAGAAGGCAGCGGAGCTGCGGGACCTGATTCACGATCTTGAGCGCACCACGAAGAAGGTGAACCGGTTTGAGCGCGTGCCTTACAGTTTGCCGCTGGCGATCGACCCGGTAAAGGACTTGACCGAATTGGCCGAGGTATTGGGTTTGCCGTCGCCACCGGAACGCATTGATGGCTTCGATATTTCAAATATCAGCGGCACGTTCAAAGTCGCATCGCTGGTGAGTTTTCGGCATGGACGGCCGGATCGGGCGAATTACCGCCGGTTCCGCATCAAAACGGTGGAAGGGCAGGATGATTTTGCGTCGGTCGCGGAGGTGGTCCGACGGCGGTATTCACGCGTAATACGCGAAAGCGGCGATCAACGATGCAGTGAATTTACTCCGCACTCGGAACGGCCGGAGGGTGAACCGGTGGCGCAGGAATTGCAACGGGCGGTGGATGATGTGAGTGCGGCGCATCACGGACGTGGCGCCGGCGCAGTGAATTCCGATGCTGCGGGAGCCGATGTCCGCTCGCGACAAGCGGCCGGCGTGCGGCCGGGTAAGGCACCGGCCCATGTGCCGGATTTGATCTTAATAGATGGCGGGAAGGGCCAGTTGAACGCGGCGTGCACTGAATTGGAGAAGCTGGGTCTGAGCCGTATACCGGTAATAGGTTTGGCGAAGGAGTTCGAGGAAATCTACCGCCCCGGCGAGAAAGCACCGCTGCGTTTGCCCGCTGAGAGTGGCGCGCTCAAATTGCTGCAGCGTGTGCGGGATGAATCGCATCGACTGGCTAACACATATAATGCGCAACTCCGGCTGAAGAAGATTTCCGAAAGCATTCTGGATGAGTTTCCGAGCATCGGTGAACGGCGCAAGGCGGCTTTGCTTAAAAAGTTCGGTTCTGTGCAGAGGATTCGGATGGCGACCGTCGAGCAAATTGCGGAAATACCGGGGTTTGGAGGAAAGGCGGCGCAGGAGCTGAAGGCGTTTTTGGAAGCGAGGCAATAACAAAAAAACCGGCGGGCTGTTTCCAGTCCGCCGGTCTGCAATAGCGTTAATTCGCGTTTGGTAACGCGAGGTTACTTCTTCTCTTCCTGCTTGGCTTCGTCGGCAGCGTCGAACGCATGCTGCAAGGCCACCAGGTCTTCGCCCGGTTTGAGGGCATCCAGAACGGCCTGTTCGGCTTTAAGCTGCTCGGGTGAGTAATTGGCCGCCTTGATGGAGAGACCGATGCGCCGATCACCCTTATCGATCTTAATCACGCGAGCAGTGACTTCCTGCCCAACCTTTAGCACGTTCTTGATCTTGTCCACGCGCTCCTCGCTGATCTGGGAAATATGGACCAGTCCGTCAATATCGTGCTGCAGGCCGATGAAGGCGCCGAAGCTTGCAAGTTTCGTGACCTTGCCAGTGACCAAATCGCCGATCTTGTAAAGCTGATCGATCGTCTCCCAGGGATCCTGCGAGAGTTGCTTGAGCCCAACCGCAATGCGCTGGTTGGTCTTGTCGACTTCCAGAACGACCGCTTCGACTTCATCGCCCTTCTTTAACACTTCGGATGGATGATTGATCTTGCGGGTCCACGAAATGTCGGACACGTGGATCATACCGTCGAGCCCTTCTTCCAACTCGATGAAAGCCCCGTAGCTGGTGAGGTTGCGGATCTTGCCTTTAACCTTAGTGCCGGCAGGATACTTTTCCTGGGCCTTGTCCCAAGGATTGGTCTCGAGCTGGCGCAGACCGAGAGAGATTTTTTGCTCCTCGCGGTTGATACCGAGCACCACGGCTTCGATTTCCTGTTCCTGCTTGAGCATGTCCGAAGGCTTCGCGACCCGCT
Source organism: uncultured Verrucomicrobiota bacterium (assembly GCA_964623885.1). Taxonomy (GTDB): domain Bacteria; phylum Verrucomicrobiota; class Verrucomicrobiia; order Limisphaerales; family UBA8199; genus CAZUVM01. The sequence goes on along the minus strand of CAZUVM010000177.1, from coordinate 17,561 downwards.
TGGTCCAGGAAAGCTCCGTCACGTGCACCAGGCCTTCGACACCCGGTTCGAGCTCGACGAATGCGCCATAGGGTACGAGGTTGACGACCTTGCCTTTGACTTTGGCCCCCACGGGATACTTCGATTCGATATTGTCCCAAGGGTTCGCCAGCTTCTGCTTAAGGCCGAGGCTGACACGCTCTTTTTCGCGATTGATGTCCAGGACAACCACGTCGATGTCCTGGCCGACCTTGAGTATTTCAGACGGGTGCCCGATTCGGCCCCAACTCATGTCGGTGATGTGCAGCAAACCGTCGATGCCGTTCAGGTCGATGAAAGCGCCGAAATCGGTGATGTTCTTGACCGTGCCTTTGCGGATGTCGCCCGGCGTCATCTCGGTCAGAAGTTTCTGGCGGCGTTCGAGGCGTTCCTGCTCGATGAGTTCGCGCCGTGAAAGGACAATGTTTTGCCGTTCCTGGTTGATTTTGACGACCTTGAAATCGTAAGTATTGCCAACGTACTGCGCCAGGTTCTTGGGTGTAGTGACGTCAATTTGTGATGCCGGCAGAAACGCTTCCACGCCGATGTTTACAAGCAACCCGCCTTTAACAATCGCTTTGACTTTGCCCGAAATGGTCCCGCCTTCGTTGCAGATAGTGAGGATGCGTTCCCAGTTCTTCTTGAATTCCGCCTTTTCCTTTGAGAGGACAACCATGCCCTCTTTGTCTTCGAGTTTCTCGATCAAAACGTCGATTTCATCGCCGACTTTCACGGCCTTGATGTCCTCGAACTCGTTTGCCGAAATGACTCCTTCGCTCTTGTACCCAATGTCCACCAACACCTCTTTCGGGCGGACTTCGATGATAGTACCTTTAACAATATTCCCGGCCGCAAAAGGCATGGTGCCTGTTTGCTTCATGGCCTCTTCCATGGTCAACATACGTACAATAACTAACTGGTTCCTAGGAACCTTTGGGAGACTTGGTCAGCGCGGGGCTTTCCGAAGCTCCATTGCCTAACGGACCAAACGTTGCTTGGGCAACGGAGGTTGACCCGAACGCTCGCATTCCCTTCTAAGGGGCATCCGCACTCGTTCCAGGTTCAGCCCGAAACTCCAGGGCTGAAGGTTAGGTTCTTTTGTTTAACTGTCGTTTCTCAGCCTCGTCGAGCAGCCGCACACACGGCGCTCAGGCGGGCAAAACATACCCAGGCGTATCATCAAAGCAAGCGTAAATCCGCTATTTTTCAGCGTGAAAACACTGGTGGCAGCGGATTCCTCCGGGGAGAGGAATTTACCGGTGGTGGCAAAGAATTGAAAACATTAGGTTGACTCACCAAGGTATTGTATTGTAGAAATATGCCCACACCATTAGCGGTGGTCTGAAAGGTATGCGCTGTCCGAAATGCGGTTGTCAGGAAGACAAAGTAATCGACTCGCGGGCGTCGCGCGAGGGCGCCACAATTCGCCGCCGTCGAGAGTGCTTGGGGTGCGGCTACCGCTTTACGACATATGAAGAGGTCGAGCGCGGCGGCTTGGTGGTGGTGAAACGGGACGGGAGAAGAGAAGACTTTTCAAAGGAGAAGCTCCTGTCCGGAATTCGTAAAGCATGTCAAAAACGGCCGGTAAGCCCTAAAGTGATCGAAGATACGGTCGAACGAATCAGTAACGAGGTAATGGACAAGTACGAACGGGAAGTGCCGGCGGAGGTAATAGGCAAGCTCGTGATGGACGGCTTGCGCCAGATAGACGAAGTGGCCTATGTCCGCTTCGCGAGCGTTTACCGCCGGTTCCAGGAAGCAACCGACTTCGTGCACGAAGTTAAGAAGCTGGGAGGAAAAGAATGATAACACTGGCGTCGGAGTGTCTGCTGTTTCAAATGGCTAACGGAGAAAGTGTGCCGTTTTCGGCCGAAATGATCACGGTAGAGATTTCGGGTGAGACGGCAAAATGGCTCGATCAAGAATTCGTTACTCATGCGGCGAAAGCGGTTTTCCACTATTTTCGGGCCGAGTTAGGCCGCCAAACGGTTACTGTGGCGGAGTTTGCGGAAGCGATGGAGAAGGTGCTTGGTGGTTTTGCCGAAACGTCGGATGCCTGCAAAGACCAAACCATGCCATCAGTTTTGGAATCCGACCTCTCGCGATTGGCCAGGGAATTCGGACAAGGCTGCGAGCTGATTTTCTTTCCGCGGCTCCGTCGCGAATTACGCAACCAACTTCAACAAGCACCCAAGGTTGTGCGATTTCGCGGGTTGCGTGGCTGTGTTAAGCAACTCGTTGGGGCTCAACGTTGGAGTGTACGCTGCCAGGGACTTGAAGAACAGATCGTCCGATTCCTGCGCGAGTGCCTCACTGCAGAAGCCAGGAAAGCCGATTTTGCCATGGTTGTCGAATAAGTAGACGCCCGCGGCCATCAGCGGAAGGCAGATTTGGAGGAGCATCCGTACTTTTGGGTATTCGGCTAGCCGAATTTAATTGAGTAGCCCTTCCCGATTTAATATCTAATAAAGTCGAATCAACGCGCGCGTGGACAAGCCATCAGATATTGGGGTTCTTGAAGAATTCCGCCTGGAGTTTTTGGATTATTGGGAGCGTTTGCCAAATAAGGGCTTTTTTCTGGCGCTACTTACTGCCTGGCTGGCGTTATTTCAATTCCTTGGAAGTTCGACGCTGGGGTATGTCCGCACGCCTTCGCTTTTCTATTGGATGTACGATGCGTACAGTGGCGGCGGCCACCTTGCCGAATCTGACGAGGCTTATGGGGTTTTAGTGCCCTTTGGAGTTCTGGTGCTTTTCTGGCTGAAACGACGGGAATTGCTGGCCGGCAAATTAACAATCTGGTGGCCGGCGCTAGGCCTGGTAGCTGCGGGTTTATTGCTGCACACGCTGGGTTATCTTGTTCAGCAACCACGGATTTCTGTTATTGGGCTGTTTACCGGCTTGTATGGGCTGTCAGGCCTGGCTTGGGGGCTCGACTGGTTGCGAGCGAGCTTCTTTCCCTTCTTCTTGTTTGCGTTCTGTGTGCCGTTAGGCTCTTTGGCACAAGCAATCACTTTCCCGCTTCGTCTGTTGGTTACCGGCATGGTGGAGCAATTCTGCCATTTCCTGCTGGCGATCGATGTAGTCCGTCAGGGAACGATGCTGATCGATCCGTCCGGCCATTATCAATATGATGTGGAAGCCGCCTGCAGCGGGATCCGTAGCCTGGCAGCCACGTTGCTATTTGCGATCGCGCTGGCGTTCTTTTCGTTTCGGTCATGGTGGAAGCGACTGGTGCTGATGGGCTCGGCAGTGCCGCTGGCGATTTTCGGCAACTTCCTGCGGCTTCTAGCCATCGTTCTGGCTGCGGATATCTGGGGGCAGGAAGCCGGCAACCGCGTTCACGAAGGCGGGCCTGGGGGCATCTATGTTTTGTTACTTTACATCCCGGGATTTGTGGGCCTGCTCATGATCGAGAATTACTTGCACAAGAAAGGACAAGCAGCGGCAACTAACGGGCTAGAACCACGGGCCGCCAGAGTCGTTGCTACTCATGAGCACTGAGAAACAGAAATGGATGATGTTAACAGTGGCGCTGGTCCTCATCGGCGGGACCGCCGGCTTGTTGGCGCGGCAGCGATCGCATCAGCGGCTAGGCTTGCCGGGTGTGAAGACGCGTGCGTTGCCTGGTTCGAGAAACGTGGAGGTCGATTTGCCCGAACGCGTGCTTGATTACCAATCCCAATGGGTGCCGGTCGATGAAGTTACCAGCAATACCTTGCCACGCGACACCAGCTTCGGGGAGCGCGTTTATCAAAGGCCGGACGGGTTTCAACTCGCCCTGAACGTAGTGTTGATGGGCGCGGACCGTACCAGCCTGCACAAGCCGCAATTCTGCCTCGAAGGCCAGGGGTTGCATATTGACCAGTCAGCCTCCCAGCCCGACCAAATCCGGGTGGACCGCCCCCAAGGCTACGATCTGCCAGTAGTTAAGTTGGTGGCGAATGGGGAACGCGAGCTCAATGGCCAAAAACAACCGATTCGAGCCATTTATGTCTACTGGTATGTCGCTGACAACGCGCTGAGCGCCACCATCTCCGGCTTCGAGCGGATGTGGTTGATGGGCAAACACCTGCTCTCGACGGGAGAATTGCAACGCTGGGCGTATATCAGTTGCCTTTCGGAGTGTTTGCCCGGACAGGAAGAAGCCACGTACGAGCGCATGAAGCAATTCATCGCGGCTTCGGCACCAGAATTCCAGCTTACCCCCAAGCCCACCCTGCAACTGCGCGCATCCACACCATGAACCGGCAACAAATTGATTGCCTTGCCTTTAAGTACGCCTTAAAACTCGGCTCTAACCGGAACTGTTGAACCGATGCTGCGACGGGACCGACTATTGCGGATGCAAATCCATGAGCTGATGGATGCCTGCCTGTTTGCCGTCAGTTTCTGGCTCGCCTATGTCCTCCGCACCGATCCGGACGTGATGCGGCTGCTGCGTCTGCCGCAAGTAGTCGATCCATTTGATAATTATGTTTGGCTCTACCTGATCCTAATCCCGGCGGCGCCGATGGTGCTGGAAGCCCAGGGCTTTTACAACCGGCCGGTGCTTTGCTCGCGGGCCACCACCGCCTGGATGCTGTTCAAAGCCTGCTTGCTCACCGCGCTTGGATTGATTTTGGCATTGTTCCTGTTCCGGGCTGAAATGGCACGGTGGATTCCCATCTGGTTCGGGTGTATCAGCTTTGCTCTGGTCTTTATTAAGGAAGAGGTCCTGCTTTCGCTCATCAAAAGCAAAACGGCGCAGGAACAATTCCGGCGCCGGTTTATACTGCTCGGTCCAGCCGACGAAACCACCCGCGTGCGGCGCGAGTTGCGCGCCAAATCGCCCGAGGCAATCCAAGTTACCGCGGAGTTGGAGTTGAGCCGGATGCCAATCGAAAGCCTGGTCGAGGCGCTGCACGAACACTCGATTAATGGGGTTATCATTTGCGCCAAGCGCGAATCTTTCGATCAAATTGAGGCGGCGATCCGCGCCTGCGAGTTGGAAGGCGTCGAAGTCTGGTTGATGGCCGACTTTTTTAGGACCCAGATCTGCCGAACCAGTTTCGATGAATTTTACGGGCAACCCGTTCTGGTTTTTCGCACTGTTCCGGAGAATTCGTGGCAAAGCATGTTCAAACAATTGATCGATCTGGTAGGCGCGGTGGTGGCTTTGATCGTGCTGTCACCTCTGCTTTTGTTCTTCTGCCTCCTGGTCAAATTCACTTCGCCTGGTCCCATTTTCTTCAGTCAGAAACGTTCGGGCCTGAATGGGCGGCCGTTCACGATTTACAAGTTCCGCACGATGGTGACCAATGCGGAGCAACTGCAGCATGAACTTGCGGCCATGAACGAGATGAGCGGGCCCGTGTTTAAGGTCACCGACGATCCCCGGGTCACTCCTGTTGGCAGGTTCCTCCGCAAATTCAGTATCGATGAGTGGCCGCAGTTCTTTAACGTCTTGCGGGGGGACATGAGCCTGGTCGGCCCCCGCCCCCTACCCGTCAACGAGGTCAAACGCTTCATCGATTTTGCCCATCGCCGGCGACTCAGCGTCAAACCCGGTCTCACCTGCCTCTGGCAAATCAGCGGCCGCAACAATGTGAAGGACTTTCGCGACTGGGTCCGGCTGGATCTCGAGTATATTGACAACTGGTCTCTCTGGTTGGACTTTAAAATCCTCTGCCGCACAGTACCGGTCGTGCTGGTGGGCAGCGGAGCTAAATAGCCAATCACGTGGGGACAACAGGGCCAGCAATTCCAACCTCAGGCTGGTGGTCCAGCCTGGTTTTCTCCGTTGATCCAAGTCTAATTTTTCATCATGTCTCGCACACGATCTAAAACTCAGCCGATTAGCGTCGTTACCGGCGCGGCGGGCTTCCTCGGTTCCCATTTGACGGATCTGCTCCTGGCTCGCGGTCACAAGGTCATTGGCATCGACAACTTCGTCACCGGCAGCGTCGATAACATCTCGCATCTGGGCGGCAACCCGAATTTCAAATTCATTGAGCAGGACGTGACCGAGTTCATCTTTTTGGATTTGCCGGTGCATTACGTATGGCATTTCGCTTCGCCTGCCAGCCCGATCGATTATCTTGAGTTGCCGATTCAAACTCTCAAGGTCGGTTCCTTGGGCACGCACAAAGCTTTAGGGCTCGCTAAGAACAAAGGCGCTCGATTCCTGTTGGCTTCCACATCAGAGATTTATGGGGACCCGTTGGTGCATCCGCAACCCGAGGAGTATTGGGGCAACGTCAACTCCATCGGGCCGCGCGGTTGTTACGATGAAGCCAAGCGCTTCGCCGAGGCGCTGACCATGGCTTACCGAAACGAACATAAAGTGGAGACGCGGATTGTGCGTATTTTCAACACCTATGGGCCCCGGATGCGGCTGCATGATGGCCGAGTGGTGCCGGCATTTGTAAGCCAGGCGCTGAACAACAAATCACTGACTGTTTTTGGTCGCGGTCAGCAAACGCGCAGCTTTTGCTTTGTCTCGGACCTCATTGAAGGGATTTACCGGCTCATGCTGAGCAATTACGATTTGCCGGTTAATATAGGCAACCCGGTCGAGATGACGGTGCTTGAGTTTGCCAGGGCCATCATTCGCGCGACAAATTCGCGCAGCAAAATTGGCTTTAAACCGCTGCCTCAAGATGACCCTAAGCAACGCCGGCCGGACATCAGCAAAGCTCAAAAACTGCTGGATTGGCAACCTCAGGTACCGCTGGCTGAGGGACTGATGAAGACGATCGAATACTTTCGCGCGAAAATCTGAATCTCCTGTTGACCTTGACACGAGGTGCTCGATGAGTAAGCTCTCGCGTTCCGGTTACGGGGTCATTCCGACGCAGCGTCAATGGCTAAAGAATCATAGGCAAGAATTATGAAGCGACAATACCAACCTTCGAAAATCCGCCGCAAGCGGCAGCACGGATTTCTCAGCCGCAATTCGAGCAAAAGCGGCAAGGCCATACTGCGTAACCGCCGCCGAGTCGGCCGCAAACGCCTCACACCCGTATAACCTGGGCCGCACACTCGTTTTCAACAAAAGAAACGAAAGCGGATGGGCACAAATGTAACGGTCGGACGCGTTCGAAGGGGCGTGACGTTTTCGCGACTGCGTTTGCTCTGGCTTTAATCACTGGTTAACGGTCTTGATCTAACCATGGCCACCGAAACAGCGCCGCGCCTCCGGTTCGGTCGCGCTGCTCGTGTCAAACAAGGCCGGGATTTTGCGCGAATTCGCCGGGAAGGTCGCCGCTTGGCGCATGGCTGTCTCATTGCCAACTGGCTGCGTGTGGAGGCACCGGCGCGATCCCGTTTAGGGGTAATCACGGCAGCAAAGATTGGCGGCGCAGTAATTAGAAACCGCGCCCGCCGGCTCTTGCGCGAAAGTTACCGACTGCATCAACTCGAACTGCTGCAGCCGATTGAGCTTGTCCTCGTCGCGCGTCCCTCCATTGCCGGGAAATCGATGGCGGAGGTCGAGAACGATTTTTTGACAACCCTGCGGAAAGCGGGATTGTTGAAATAGCCGAAGGGTATTAGACGGGTGAATGCGGCCCAGCATATTCTGATTACGAGCATCCGGCTTTATCGCTGGGTGGTCTCGCCCGCGAAACTCTTCCTGTTTGGACCATTTGGCCATTGCCGCTTTACTCCAAGTTGCTCGGCTTATGCGCTCGAGGCCATCGGCCGCCATGGCGCCTTGGCCGGAACCTGGCTCGCCATCAGGCGCATTGGCCGTTGCCACCCCTGGGGTGGCTGCGGCGAAGATCCGGTTCCCCAGATTTCTCCTCCGCCCTAAGCTTGCATGGACCGCAAATCGATCATCGTTCTTACTATCTGTATCGCGCTTTTGTTCCTGTGGTATCCATTGGTGAACCGGATTTTTCCCCCGAAGCCGTTGCCGCCCGGTTCCACTAACGCGCTCTCGAGCACAATCGCATCGAACAACCCGGGCACGACAACTTCTGCGCGGCTGACCCCGGAAGAGCCTGCAATCACCCACCGCCCGCTGCTTAACACGAATATCCCGGAACAGTTGCTGGAGGTGACGAATCAAAACGCACATTACACGTTCACCTCGCACGGCGGCGGGCTCAAGCTAATCGAACTCCTCAATTACCCGGAGAGCGTTGCAGCACGGCGGTGGCACCACGCAAGCACGAACCGTGTGGCCACTTTGAATACCTACACGCCGGATCCAACACTGGCATTGCTGGGCGGCCCCGCGCTGGAAGGCGATGGGATTTTCACACTGACACAGACCGCAGTTGGCGTGCGCGCGGAGAAGACTCTCACTAATGGTTTGGTCATTGTGAAAGAGTTCACAATCAGCACCAATTATTTGTTAATGGCCAGCGTACGGCTGGAGAATACTTCAACGCAGTCTTTGTCTTTGCCTCCTCAGGAATGGATCGCCGGGACTGCCGCGCCCATGAATCCGCAGGACAAAGGCACGGTGGTCGGAGCCATGTGGTACGACGGAGCCAAGGCCCAGGATATAATCGGGGCGAGTTACTTTTCGACTCGAGGATTTGCCTGCACTCCGCGTGTGCCCCCCAGCGAGTACCGAGGCGGCTCAAATAACGTGGTCTGGGTCGCGCCGCACAACCAGTTTTTCGCCCTGGCGGTGATGCCTCAGGAAAAGGCGGCACAACTGCTGATTCACCCCACACCCTTGCCGCGTCCAACCGAAGAAGAAGCGAGCAGCGATACGCGCATCGTGCGCGAGCCAATGGGTTACGAAGCCGGCTTGGTGTATCCGTCGATGACATTGGCACCGCGCCAGTCGATCTTGCGGCAGGCGGCGATCTTCGCCGGCCCGAAGGAGTATCGAACCCTCGCAACGATTGCGGCGATCTTTAATAATAATGTGGACAGCGTCATGGGCTTCGGGTCGTTCTTCGGATTTTTTTCCAAAGCCCTGCTTTTGGGGATGAATTGGTTGCACCACTCTTTGTCGCTGCCGTATGGGTGGGCAATCGTTGCCATTACCATCATCATCAAAGTGGTGTTTTGGCCGCTCACGCAGGCCAGCACCCGCTCGGCGAAACGAATGCAGGCGCTGCAGCCGCAGCTCAAAGCACTGCAGGAAAAATACAAAGATGATCCGGCCAAGTCGCAGCGCAAGATGATGGAGTTCTATAAAGAGCATAAGGTCAATCCAATGAGCGGGTGCCTGCCTAGCCTGATCCAGATGCCGGTGTTCATTGGCTTTTACTATATGATCAGAAGCGCCATAGAATTGCGCGGCGCTTCCTGGCTCTGGGTCGCGGATTTGTCGGAACCGGACACGCTGTTCCTGATCCCTGGACTCGGTTTTCCTTTCAATTTGCTGCCGCTGATCATGGGCGCAACGATGCTCTGGCAAGCGCACCTGACCCCGCCCTCGCCGGGAATGGATCCGACGCAAGCAAAGATCATGCGCTATATGCCGCTGATGTTCATGGTTTTCCTATACAACTTCTCGGCTGGCCTGACGCTGTACTGGACGGTGCAAAACCTCCTCAGCGTCGTGCAAACCAAGCTCACGCGCATGTTGCCCGAGACGCCACCGCCGCCGCGAGGTCCGGCCTTGACGCCGCCGCCAAAAAAGCGAAAATGACCACGGCAACTGGTCGCACACAACCGAAAACCAACCAAAAACGCAACGACCCATGCCAGCCGACTCCAAAGCCACCCTGCAAAAGCTCCTCGATCTGCTCGGCTTCAGCGCCACTGTGGAAGAACACACCATGGAAGATGGCCTGTTGCTGGACGTGAAAACGGACGATTCCGGCCGGCTGATCGGCCGCCAGGGCCAGACTCTGGCAGATTTGCAATACGTCACCAACCGCCTGCTTTTCCAGCAGGACCCGTCCGCCCCGAAAATCATGGTCGACGTCAGTGGCTATCGCGCCCAGGCTCGTGAAGCCCTTGTGAAGAAAGCCAAGGAAGCGGCCGAAAAAGTGCGCCGCTGGGGCGACGTAGTTGAACTGGAGCCGCTGAACGCTTTCGATCGACGCATCATTCACCAGGCGCTCAAAGACGATCCCACTATCGAGACCCATAGTGTTGAGGTGGAAGGTACTGATAAGAAGGCCATCCTGCTGCGCCCGAAACACTGAGCGGTCTCTGAAAAAGGGGTAAAGCTCTCCCTGCAGCAGAAGCAACGCGGCTGGGGTGCACCGTTTTGAATTCCCTGAGACATTCCGGTTTTGGACCGGGACGCATTTGCGTCATTTCAGATACTCGAAGCCCAGTCGGCTCAAGCCCGTCTGGATCACCGGATCTTTCATTACGTAATTCCAAACCAGTCCGGTCCTGAAATTCTCCACCATGATCAGCAGCGGCCCCTGGTCAATGCCTAGAAAATCATCGTCGATCCAGTTGGCCGTCGCGTTGAACGAATCGTACAGGCCGTATTTTCCCCAGAGCGTTTTTCCGTATTTCTGCACCATCGATTTGATTGTAGGCAAAACGATTTCCGGCGCAAACGGCAGCGACGCCAGTGCGCCATAAGGCGCGATGGTGCCATCATCATAATAGTTAAAATCAGGCCCACTGGTACCCCGGCCGGCGTAACTCAGGAATTCCTTCCCATCGAAGTTATGCTTCGCCGAGGGGCCGTCGCACGCGGTAATGCCCCAGCATAGACCGTCGTACCCCGCCCACCCGCGAGGGTTATCAATGGCATATTGACGCTGTACGAAAGTCGCTCGCCTTGAGTTTTCGAAATAATCAATCCCCTTCTCCCTCAGGTACGCGTCGGCGAGCCCCCGAAAATCAATGAATGCCTGCGAGAACTGGTGGCCGAAGAGCGGCGGAAAGACCACGTGCGAGAATCCTTGGTACGGTGTCTGCCATTGGTAGGACTCGAGCCACGCGGCATAACTCTTTTGGACGTTTTCCATACCTGTTCCAGCGGCCAGGATGTAAAGGAACAGCGCCTCGTTGTAGCCGCGCCAGCCCATATGATGCAGGCCTTTCTCGGGAGTCCAGCCCATCGAAATCGTATTCGCGTACTGTCCGGATGCAGCCATGGTCATGAACTTCCAGTCCATTCGGCCTAGTAATTTCCCAGCCAGCAGTCGGACTCGGTTTTCAACATCGGTCTCGCGGTCATAATAATTCCGGGCGAAGATGATCCCCATCATCAGCAATCCGGTGTCGATGGAAGAAAGCTCGCAATTCCAAGTTCGGGCGCCGGTATCCATAGCCAGGAAGTGGTAATAAAATCCCTTGTAACCGGTCGCATTGGTGGCCGCACTTTGAATTGAGTCGTAAAAGAATTCTAGTGTGTTCAGCGTGATCTTCGCAGCCTCCTCGCGCGCGATCCATTTTCTTTCAACCCCGATCGCAAAACAAGGAAGCCCAAATCCTGTGGCCGCGATACTGGCAGGTGCAAGCGGGGCTGTCCGGTCCTTGATGATCCCCCACCGGGGGTGATGCTCATTCAGAAAGTAGCGGAAAGTTTTTTGCTGGATCGAATCCAGCAGGTGCTCGTCCTCCTCGCTGGTCTTGAAGCTGACATTTCCACCTGATTTGAACACAACCGGCTGCTGCCCTTTCAGCTCCCCATTAGCTCTGCAAGACAAAAGGACTAATAATACACCAAGAGCACACCTGGTTTGCTGCCGCGTTTGCATGGCGTAGTGCAAAAATGATCCCTGACTATTGCGAGCGCTGAATCGTTCCGTTCAAGTGCAATGGATGTTTGATGATTCACACACAGATGGTGATTGTCAACAGAGATGGCAGCACCGTGGCGTTTTAAATACTACAAGGCGTCCCAAACTCACCGTTTCGTGGTCTTTGCAGATTCTCAGGCGTGCTTTTGAAAATGTGTTTTCACCCTGTTGGGTTGGCGGTATCTTCATCCCAATGCCTACGAGCCGTGTACTCGTTTTGCTGCTGATCGTGGTATTCACCGCATTCGCAGCTCAACTGCCCGCGCAAAGAGCAGAAAGCGAGAATCAAGCCGGTGGCGCTATCACGAACGCTGCGATGGTTCGCGGCTTAACGCTGGAGCAGGCAAGCCGGCAGCTAGCAGTGCAGTTGCAAGGAGTCATTACCTATGTGTTCGACCGTCGTTCCTTCTTCGTCCAGGACCAGTCTGCGGGGATCTACGTCGGAAACGGTATTGAGGGTCCGCCGCTGGAGCTCGGCAACCTTGTTTCAGTCGCAGGGGTTTCGCATCCAGGTGATTACGCTCCACTCGTGCAGCCTGCACAAATAAAACTCCTCGGCCAAACCAACCTGCCCCCCGCCCGCCGGGTCACGTACACCGACCTGATGACCGGTCACGAAGACAGCCAGTGGGTCGAAATTGTCGGCCTGGTTCGGGCCGCTTACGCAGAACCTCAGGCCCAGCGGATGCTCGAAGTCGACCTGGGCGGTGGTCGCGTCACGCTATTCCTGCCCTATCACCCGGAGTCGGATGTGATGGCTCTGGTTGACAGCACTGTTCGAGTGCGCGGCGTCTGCGGCACATGGTTTAACCGGCAGCGCCAATTGTTTGCGGTGCGGCTAATGGTGCCGCGATGGGAGGATATCATAATTGAAGAACCGGCGCCTAAGGACGTATTCGCTCAGCCCGCCCTGCCGATCGGCAGTTTGCTGCAGTTTTCCGCGCAAGGCGCATACGGCCACCGCGTCAAAGTCGCCGGCACGGTCGTGCTGCAGCAGCCGGGTCGAGCGTTGGTCATCCAGGATTACCGCCATGGTCTTTACGTTCAGACCCGGCAGGTGGGAGCCCTTATCCCTGGCGATCAAGTCGAGGTCGTTGGATTCGCTGATAAGGGCGAGTACACCCCCGTGCTGCAGGATGCGGTTTGGCGCAAAACCGGCGCCGGCCCACCGCCCGCGGCGGTTCCGGTGCTGCCGGATGAAGCTCTGTCCGGACTGCAGGATAGCCGGCTCGTCACCATCGAAGGCCGCCTGCTGGACCAGACCTATAACAATCAGGAAACCACGCTTCTGCTCGAAGTGGATGGACATGTTTTTTCCGCCTCTCTCCAGTTGGCCGACCCGAAAACCAAACTCGCCCATCTGCGAAATCACAGCCAATTGCGCCTGACCGGCGTTTGTCGTATTGAGGTGGGAGAGGAATGGCGTGCCGGCGCCCAATGGCGTGCGAAAGGCTTTCGTATTCTTTTACGCAGTCCGAGCGATGTGCAGGTTTTGACTTTGCCGCCATGGTGGACTTTAGGACGTTTGCTTTGGGCGGTGGCCGTTCTTCTGGGTGTAGTACTGGGTTCATTGCTGTGGATAACGATCCTGCGTCAGAAAGTTAGCCAGCAGACTTTCATCATCCGACAGAAACTCGAACTGGAGGCCAGCCTGAAGGAGCGCTACCGCGATTTGTTCGAAAGCGCCAATGATATGGTTTACACTCATGACCTTGGCGGTCGAGTCACCTCTATTAATCAAGCGGGGGAGCAATTCCTGGGGCAGTCGCGCATCGAGATTATTCACAAATCCCTCCCGGACTTCATAGCTGAAGAGCAGCGACCGGCGGCGCGGCGATGGCTTGAAGATATCGTCGACGGCACCGCGCCGCCGACAGTGGAATGGGATTTTCTGAACGCGGCGCGCGAACGAGTTCGACTCGAAACCAGCACCCGGCTCATAAGCCACGAGGGTGGGCAGGTTGAGGTCGAAGGCATCGCCCGTGATGTCACCGAGCGCCGGCGGCTGGAAAAGGAGATCCTTGAAATCAGCAGCCGCGAGCAACGACGTATCGGCCATGACCTGCACGACGGCATTTGCCAGCAGCTTGCCGGCATTGGCGTCCTGAGTGACATTCTCGCCGACCAACTCGAAAAACTGGGACGACCTGAGGCGGGCAACGCTCATAAAATCACCGAACTGGTCAACCAGACGAACGTCCAAACTCGCAGTGTCGCCCGAGGTTTGTTTCCTGTCCGACTGGAAGAAAACGGCTTGGTCTCCGCTCTTGAAGAACTTGTCCACGGCACCGGAACATTTTCGCAGATCCACTGCGAGTTCCATTGCGAGGAACCAATCCTAATCGGCGATCCGACCCTGGCTTTGCATCTCTATTACATTGCGCAGGAGGCGATCCTCAACGCCGTCAACCATGGCAATCCGAATCACATAGAAATCCGGTTAACTGCCGTTAGCGCCAACCTGGGCGCTCTTAGCGTTCGCAACGACGGCGCCCGCTTGGCGCTTCCTTCCAGCCAGGGACGCGGCATGGGGATCCGCATTATGAAATACCGGGCCCGAATGATAGGAGCCACTATTGCCATTCACGCGCTGCCGGAAGGAGGTGCAGAAGTCCTGTGCCAGTTCCCGAGACAACCAGTCTCGATCAAAGCGTCCAACCAGCGCCTCCAGGACGGCGCTTGTTTACCGGGACCGGAATCCATTAAATTGAAAACATGAGCAGCACGCCCCAGCAGTCACAAGCCTCCCGCATATTGATTGTCGATGATCATCCGCTGTTCCAGGAGGCTCTGCGCGAGCTCATTGATCGGGAGCCTGGCTGGTCGGTTTGTGGCAAAGCTGGCGATGCCGCTGAAGCCATGCGCCTTGCCGACGAGACTAAACCTGACCTGGTAATCGTGGATATCTCGCTCGGCGGCACCAATGGCATTGACTTGATCAAAAACCTCAGCGCCAGGTATCCCGATTTGGCTATGCTCGTCGTTTCCATGCACGATGAATCGCTCTATTCTGAACGTGCCATTCGAGCCGGCGCAATGGGTTATGTCACTAAACACGAACCGCCAAAAATCGTGAAAACCGCCATTCAGCAGGTTCTGGCGGGGGAAATGTACTTAAGCCACAAAATGGCCACATCGCTGGTGAACAGACTGCTCCATGGCGAGACCGAGCCGCCTCAAGAAACGCCTCTTCAACGCCTAACCGAACGTGAACTGGAAGTATTCCGGCTGCTGGGCCAAGGCAAAGGCGCTCGCCAAATTGCTGAGGAACTTAAACTTAGCGTCGCGACCATCAATTCCTTTCGTGCTCGGATCCGTGAGAAACTCCGTCTAAAGAACTCAACCGAGCTCCTGCTTACGGCTGGAAACTGGATCAGGGAACAGGCCGATCAGGGTGTCCTAAAGCCAACTTAATTGGTTGCTATTCCGTACACGTTTTTTATTGACTACGTGTGATTTGTAGTTATAATAACTACAATTACAACCATGCGCTTGATGGTGCGTCCATTTAATCATTGAGGCGGAAGTGCGCATGGATGTGCGGCTATGAAACGGATGATTTCCAAACTACTCAATCGCGGCGACAACGGTAACAACACGGTTGATGTCAAGCATTTGACGAAACTCGTCCGCCGCTATGCCATAGAGCAGCAGCAAGTTCCAAAGGACCTCCTGGATCTGGTAGCTCAGAAATACCTCACGACCATCCCAATTCCGCCCGCCGGGCAGAGGTTTGTCATCGATCGCCGAAAAGTCGAGGTCAAGCTGGAATAGCTTCAGTAATATTCGAGGGGGCGTGCTGCACTTTCGATCGCAGCAGATTTGATTGAATTTCGCGGGGTTGGGGTCTACTTAAGCACACTCATGTGGGTTGTGATCCACTCGGCATCTTTTCTCCCGTTCACTGGGTCGGAGCTAAAGGGAGTTGCTGTAAAGCCTGCTGACAGCTTCACGGGCTGGATGGTTACCCAGCTTCTCCATTTGTGAATTTCCGAGTGGCCATCGGCGAACGAAAAACCGCAGGCCCCATTGTGAAAGGACGCTGGCAAATCGCCCCATTTGACCAGAGTATTCACATTGGCGTCGTTCAGAAAGTAGCCATCGTTGATGCTGTCAGGATGCTCATCCAACATGACAAAAAGACCTGCTGGACTTGGTATAGAACTAACTTTGAGGAACTGACGATATCCAGGAAAGAAATTGTTCCCTTCGCTGGTCCAAGTCGGATTATAAGGCCCGAAATACGAGTTCATCGACAAGGATCGGGGCCGGGCCGTCCAGCCCACCACGCGCTGAACCGTTGACAGGAAATTATCGGCCGGACATTTGTAAACTCCAAGGTTCCCGGCGGTAAACGCCCCTAAAGCGGCCAGCTTGATGTAGGCTACATTCGTGATCTGAGCTTCGAGTGTCCAGTACATGTTATCCGCAACCCAGGTCCGGTAAGGATAGGCCTTATTGGCATCAACGTAAGCGATCTCATCGTATGTCTCCTGCTGGCCAAAGTTACCGACCAACTTGTCTTGCGCATCGGTGGCATAGAGGTTCCACGCATGCATAATCTGTCGCCCATTACTCAAGCACATGATCCCCTGAGCCTTCGTCTTCGCTTTAGAAAGGGCGGGCAACAGCATGGCCGCAAGGATGGCAATGATTGCAATGACCACCAGAAGTTCGATGAGCGTGAAAGCCAGGTTCTCCCGCGCCGTCAGGCGGCGATAATTTAGCGATTTCTTCATTTCGCGGTAGAGAGCTGTGAGAATGTGGGACACTAAACCACGTCGCATCATAACGCAAGCAGTTTCTTTACACAACGCTTAAATGCTGTAGTTATTCAAATTAGTAAACCAGAGAATTGCAGGCTTGAACTTAGGCGGAAATCGTAAAAAACCTATTGACATGGAAATCGCCATATGCGATAAACGCACTACAACCTGGCTATTATCGACTAAAATTATGTGGCGCATTTGCCATCATAAAGGCGACTCCAACTCAATGCCGCACAAGTGATGCTAATCATTCGAATGCCTTTTGGAATAGTTCTGGAAGTTATGACTTAACATAAAAACGCTCACTAAAACCAAACCAAATAAACCAAAGAAAAGCTGCTATGAAATCAGCCCCAACAAAACTACGAATGCACCGCTCAAACGGCGCCACCAAAACATTGCTCGCATGGACCGCTGCTGTTGGTCTCCTGGCTTGGGGGACTGCAACTGCGAGCGCGGATAATGTGCTGTTCAACCCTAATCTTGACCAAATTGGGATCACGAGCCAAGCGAATCCGTGCCCGCTTGGTTGGGACGTTTTCGCAACAAAGTCAATTTCTGCTCCCGGAGGAGGGTTTAACGATGGCGGCGATTCGGAATCCTGGTGCAACGTAACACCTCCCTCGGACCCGAGCGGATATGGGTTCTTCTTCAAGCCTTTCCAGGGTCTCATTCAGTCGGGAGTCGCAGACTTGTTGAGCGTTTATGTCACTCAAGACAATCCCACCACACCTGGGACCAAGTTTACCCTCTCCGGCTACGCGGCGGCTGAGCTCAATTATGTCGGCTTCTTCGCAACGAACATTCCTGCGCCGCAAACGTTGTTTATCATTGAGTTCCTGAATAGCGGCGGCACTGTCATTTCCAGCAATGGGTTTGATCTCATTAGCGCGGGCTTGCCTAACGGCGGGCCCAGCACCATGTCCACTTTCCATTACACGACTCCGCAGGTCACCGCTCCCGCCAGCACTGCCACCGTGCGCGCGGGGATGGCCATCGTTAACGTATATAACGCCGGGGCCAACCCGCAAAACATCTTCGGAGACTCTTTTGATTTGGAAGCCACTTCACCGCCCGGGTCGCCGGTTATTACGAACCAACCGACTCAAGT
>CAZUVM010000176.1:0-58975 GCA_964623885.1 uncultured Verrucomicrobiota bacterium | reverse complement strand
AGCTGTTCTCTGTCTTGTAAATTGCTTTTTCATAAAAGTTATTCACTGGCTGGAGCGGGAGATTTTTCGAGCAATGCTAGAACCCAGGAGCCGTGCTTTTTCTGGTTGCGGGCATGGAGTTCCGCGTCGTAGGGCGTTTTGTCAGTGAGCATGCGGAAAAGGATTTTCAGTAACCGTTGACCCAAGCACCTCAGTGCGCAGGCGTGACTCATGCCTCGGTCGCGCTTTTTCTTATAGTAGGTCTGGCCCCAAGCGCTGGCTCTGCGGAAACAATCAGCCCAGAGATGAAGGGTGTTGCGCATAAACTTGTCACAGGCCCAGCGGATGTGTGTTTTGTGTATCTGCCCGGACTGATAATTGACGGGAGCCGTTCCGGCGAAGGCCTGGAGCACCTGATGGTTGCCATAGCGAGCGGGGTCGCTGCCGATGGCCGCCAATAGCCGCGGGGCTAAGACCTTCTTAGCTCCGGGCAGGCTGCCAAACAGGTCGCGGTCAGGGTGCTCCTGGAAGAGTTCTTCAATCTGCTTACGGTAGAGCGCCAGTTGTTGTTTTAAAGTCCGCAGCAGTTTACACAGGCTGATCGCTAGTTGGCTCTTGGCCGCCACAATTGGATCGGAGGCCTTGAACTGGTCGGCTTGGGCGAAGATGGCCAGTCGGCGCTCAACGGTTTCGGGCCGCCACAGTTTGTGGGTGTGCAGGAACTTTTCCCAGCGGCGCTTGCCGGCTTTGACCAACGCTTGAGGTGTGGGGAACTCCAGCAGGAAGTCCCAGGCAAAGGAAAGGGTCCAATCCTCAAAGGCCTGCAGCGCCGCCGGATAATACTCCAGCAGGGCCTGCTGGAGTTGGTTGGCAAACAATGTCCGTTGCTGGATGAGGCTGACCTCATCATGGCAGAGCAAGCGCAGCTTTTGGGTAAGGGGATCCATGGGCTGGAGCGGCTTCCAGCCCTGACCATCGACTCGCAAGGCATCACCCAAGCCCCAGCCGTCCAGATGGTCGGTTTTGGTGCCGCTGGGAGCTTTGCGTTTGCGATAGCTCTCCGCAGCTACGGGATTGACCGGGTAGACGGTATAGTTGCGTTGCAGGAGCCGATCGACCGCAGCTCCCTGGCTGGTTTCAATCGCCACAGCCAAGCTGGGCCAAGCCGCCGTTTTATCGGCAAACTCCTCCCAGCCCTCCTGTGAATGTGCGAACTCAAAGTCGGCGACGATCTGTCCTTGTGAATCAACGATAACCACCACGTGGTGATCACGGGCCCAGTCGAAGCCGGCGTAGTGTGTGATGTCTTGCCACTGTTTCATGCGTTTTGCTTTACGGTTGTGCATCGTGGCGCCGTCGTGCGTCGACCTGATACCAGGAGCCTCACGGGCTGTTGTTCTCTCAGACGTTGGGACGGGCGCCGCCAGGCGGGCCGGTACGCTTTGCGAGATCCTCGTGGGATAGGTCGCCAAAGACCGTGATCCGCCTGGGGCGATGCGGCCGGGGCCAGAATGCCTCGGACGCAAAACTTTTTCACCGGGATTTATTGGTGGCACGGCACAGTTATTCACCGTCGGCTCCGGCCAGCGTTTAGGGGCTCTCCTCGCCGACGGGCGAATAACTGTGGGAACCGTATCAGGCCGCCACGGGCGCAAAGGTTCAGAAATTGATGGGAACCACCAAGTACCAGGCAAGGCAGAGCGGCAACCGGACGGAAGGCAGAGTTTACCGCAAAGGCGCGAAGATCGCCGAGAAACGCAGAGAACATCAGGCACATGAAGGCACGAACAAGCACAAAAGAAGAAGCCCTTAACCGCTAATAAACGCTGAATTTCTTCATTGGCGTACATTCGGGTAAATTCGCCTATTGCAGTGCACAGAGGGCGGAGCCGCAACCAAAAGAGGGCCAATTAAGTCATTGGAGGAAGAGGAAGAGAACGAGGATGAGGACGAGAGTCCACGCGGGTTGAGAAACTTCATGGATTGTATTACGAAACAGGGCCCGTTTTTCGTGGGTTGCTTTTTCGTGGTTCATTCGTCACTTGACAAGGAGCTTGCAACGCTCCCACTTTACCGTCTGGCGACTGAAATCGCTTAAGTCGGATTGATTAACCCAAGCGAACTCCTATGAATCCACGCAATATCCTAAAACCTCTCGTGATAACCCTGGCTGCGGTTGGATTGCTGGCGCCGCTGCAGCGTGCGGCCGCCGCCGGGACAGAGCCTTACCGAGGGCTCAAGCCGGATGATTTCATGAAGCATTGGCTTGTGCTCAAGTCGATCCCTATCCCGCGAGAGGGCGACAAGGAGCCGACGGATGAACAGCAACGGGCCGCGTTCGCGCGAGATTGGCTGGCCGGGACAGGCGGAGAAGCGAGCGCCAAGCCAACGGCCGGGCAGGGGATCACTGTTGATAACAAATCATTCGTGTGGCAGGCGATTGACTCGAAAGACGACACGGTGGATTTGCACAAAGACAGCAGCCCCGCGGAATGGGCGGTGGCGTATGCCTGGGCCGAGATCGATTTGAAGAAAGAAACCAAAGGGTTGCTGGGCATCGGCAGCGATGACGCGGTGAAAGTGTGGCTGAACGGGAAAGTGATTCACGATCATTGGATCGGCCGGGCCGTGCAGGTGGATGAGGACATGGTGCCGATGGTGCTGCCCCCGGGGAAGAATTTCCTGCTGCTGAAAGTATTGAACATGATCGACGGCTGGGGTTTCGCGTGCCGGTTAATGGGCCCGGACAGCCAGGCGAGTAAATTCGTAACGGCCATCGCCTCAACCGGTGACAATGAATCAATCCAACGCCTGCTCGACGCCGGCTTGGATGTCAACAGCCACACCAAAGAGGGGCTGACACCGTGGCAAGCGGCCCGGTTGCGCGGACAGACGGAGTTAGCCGAGTTCCTGGCTAGCAAAGGGGCTGACACCAAGGCCAAATGGCCAAACCCTGCCACGCTGGTGGATTCGCTATTCATGCATTCCATTAAGGCCGATGGGCCGGGCGCCTCCGTGCTGGTAGCTCGTAATGGAAAGATCCTCTTCCAAAAGGGATATGGAATGGCGGATATCGAACATCACGTGCCGGTCACCGCCGAAACGAAGTTTCGCATTGGCTCCATCAGCAAACAATTCACTGCGGCATCGATCCTCAAGCTGCAAGAGCAGGGCAAGCTCAGCATTGAGGATAAGCTGTCGAAGTATTTCCCGGATTTCCCGCGCGGCAACGAGGTCAGCCTCCGGCATCTGCTCACACACACCTCCGGTATCCACAGTTACACTGACAAGCCGGATTTCATGCAAAAGGTGACCAATGCCGTCACGGCCGATGCGCTTATTAAATGGTTCGATAACGACAAATTTGATTTTGATCCGGGCCAAAAGTGGAGTTACTGCAACTCCGGCTTTTTCCTGCTGGGCTGTATCGTCGAGAAGGTTTCCGCGCAGCCTTACGAGGATTATCTGCGCAAGACCTTTTTCGAACCGCTCGGTATGAAGAACACCGGCGTCCATCATTCCGACCAGGCGCTGCAGAACGTCGCGTTGGGTTACGACGGCGGACCGAAGCGCGCCATCAATTGGGACATGAGCTGGGCCGGCGGCGCTGGTGCGCTGTATTCGACGGTCGGCGATCTCTATCGCTGGAACGAGGGGGTCTTCCACGGCAAAGTGCTGAGCGAGAAGTCGCTCGCGGCGGCGTTTACGCCGGTCAAAACTGCTGAAACCAAGCAATATGATCCCACCGAGGGCTACGGCTATGGCTGGGCGATTGGCAAATTCCGCGGCGCCCGCGAAATCTCGCACGGCGGCGGTCTGAACGGATTTCTCAGTCAACTACAGCGTTTGCCGGAGAAGAATTTCACCGCTGTAGTCCTGGTGAATGGCGCGCCCAATGCCTCGCCGCAGCATCTGGCTGATTTGGCCACGGAGATCTGCCTCGGCACCGAACTCGAACCTCGCCCCAAGGGAGTTAAGGTAGCGCCCGGAGCGTTGGACCTGGTTGTGGGCCGTTATGATTACGGCACGGCGGTGCTCACGGTCGAGCGCGAGGGGGAGCGGCTGTTTGCCCAGCTTGGCGGTCAGCAGCGTTTCGAGATCTTTCCCAAATCGGAAACCAGTTATTTCTGGAAGGTGGCTGATGCCCAGGTCGACTTTGTTAAGGGGCCGGATGGCAAAATCGTCGAAGCGGTACATCATCAGGGCGGCGGCACGATCCACGCACCACGCCTTGAACCGCTGAAAGTCGTGACGGTGGATCCTGCCTTGTATGACGCGTTGGTCGGGTCGTACAAAGTGGATAAGAGCGACACCGTCGGCACGATCACGCGCGAAGGCAACCGGCTGTTCGGCCAGGTGCAAGGCGACGGTCAGCCGAAACTCGAATTACTGCCGAAATCCGAAACCGAGTTCGGCGTTAGGGAAGTGAACGCACAGGTTATCTTCATCAAAGATGCCAGCGGGAAGGTGACCAAAGTCAGAGTCGTCCAGCCCGGCGAGACTATCGAAGCAAACAAAGTGAAATGATGGATTGGCCGGTCTGTGAAAGCGGTCATGGGCTTGGAGCCGTCTCATAAATATTGGGGACGCTGGGTACGGCGTCCCTACCGCAAAATCCCACTTCCTCGTCCGGAGACGCCGGGGACGGCGTCCCTACCGCAAAGGAACCCGACGGACTCAAGCCTTACTCGGCGTCTCGGCCACCGGGTGATCGAAACTCGACGCTAATCTGGATAAGGCAATTGCGGCTAAGAACAGGCCGAAATCGCGCAGAGCGATGTCAAAATAGGAGCCGAGCAGCAGGAGATTAACGATGATGCCCACCAGCCATAGGGCGACTATTGGCGCGCCAAGCTTAGGCTTAAATGCGACGAGTCCGGCGGCCACTATCTCGATGGCCCCGACAATTTCCATAAATGTCCCTGCGCCACCGACTAATTTTCCCAGCGGCGACCAGAGGTACATGGACCAATCGGTCAGTCTGTTAAAAAACTTATCGATGCCTGCGATTAGGGGAGCAATGACAAATCCCCAACGCAGGATTTGATAGGCCTGATACGCGGGATTATGGCTCGAAACTTCAACAAAGTCGGCCGGATGAGCTGTTGTAACTATCTTCATACACCACCTCCTTGCTACAGCCTATATCCGGTTTCAGGTTGGAGTAGTAGGTAAAGCACCCTATCTGAGATTACGTGATGCTCCCCTGATGCCCAACATCGCTCAGGGCGGCGTAACGAATTTGTTCGTCAGAAGAAAAGTGCTCAGCGTCGAGCAAACTTGCTGGTGGCCCTTCGGGGTCCAGTGATTTCCCTGAGATGGGTAAACGTAGTCCCATTTCTGCAAAGCCGCTTCAAGCAGGAAGACGGAATCGATCTTGCCAGCGGCGCAGAAGGCACGTTTCCCATCAGCCTGGGCTTCAGTCACGAAACCCATTGCGAACTTTGCCCCCTTTGCCTCCACATAATTCTTCATCGTCAGCAGGATCGGCAAAGTGGGATTATTGGTGCATGCATAGTAGGGCGACCGCCAAGCCAGATATCGCGCGCAAAGGAACTGAGCCAAACGGCTGCCAAGCAGGATTTGATGTTCGCGACGATAATAGCGGAATGATTTTGGCACGGGTACTCCGCGTTCCACCAACCGGCCGTCGGCCTCCTCAAAATACGGTTTGTAGTAGCTGTAAAGATATTCGTTGAAGCCATTGGTGAAGAGGTCATCATCGGAGAACACCAGCATCACCACGTCGGGTTGGTAGCGGTCCCACCACCGCTGTAACAGAATCAACTCCTGATCTGTGCCGTAGCCGCTGACACCGAGGTTCAAGACTTCCCAACCCGGCAACCGTTTCTGTAGCAGCTCCGTAAATCGCTCGTTTGCTTCGACGTCGTAGCCCCAGACAAAGGAGTCGCCGAGAAAAGCGATTCTGGGTTTCGTCTTGGCTCCGTGCGGCCGATCGCGGAAACCGTCGGCATTGTGCCCGATATGAATTGTGCGGCTGCCGACAAATTGGCCACTGCTGTTTTCTATTGGAAACCACCCCAACTCTGAATCATAGCGATAGCTCAGGGTTCGTTCATCGGGGCCGGAGATCGGGTCACCCTTCCAGAAAAGCCTCGTTCCCAACTCTCCGACAAGCAACGATATCGCGCCGGTCAAACCGATGGCAGCCAACCAGAACAGTACTTTTCTGCCCGTGCTCACGCACGAGATCCTTTGGTAAAGGCACACGGTCGGCAACCACAAAGATCCTCACAGTGTGCGGTAATGAGGCGGGCTGAGCTATGCCATGGCTTGAGCGGTCTGCCAAATGACTTTTTCGGTGGAAGGGTGATTCCAAGCCCATTTGCCCAGGCATTGCAGTTCGCGTAAAGCTCGGGCGGGGCGGCCGCGTCGCAGCCACGCCTCAGCTCTTCTGACACGCGCCGCATCGTGAAGCGGTAAAGTCGATTTGGCGGCCCTCATCACTGGACGATCATGGCGCTTGCCAAGCATCTCGAAAATGGGGAGGTGACCCCAGGGAAGAACGAAAATCAGTGCTACTTGTCACACTAGCCAAAAGCTTTTACAGAGTGCGCAATCGCGGAGTGTCACCGTCAAGGAGCAATCGAAAGGCGGTATTTAATATCTTGATCAAGTTGCGACGTACTCCGGCGGCCACATTCTCACGGTGAGACCAGCCGGTAATACCGCTGGTTTGAATTCTTCAAAGCATTGGTATCAACCAATGTTGAAACACCGTTGGAAGCGACAAATGGCGTAGTCAAATTCAGCCAGTTGGCTGGCGATAAGCTCGTCGTGTATTGGACATGATATGTTACGCCGCTGGTCGTTGCCCACGTAAGCCGAACGTCGTTGCCGGATTTGGCCAAAGCGCCGGTTGCAACTAAGTTCATCGGGGTCACATTCACGTCGTCCAGCCCGAAATATCCCGGATCATTCTCAGCCTCGATCTGAAGGGTCGTGGTCGCTGCGGTTGCTTTAATCACCAGTTGCAGATTAGTCCAGGTGAACGATGGCGGGTTGAGCAGGCTAAAGAGCGTGCTACTCGAGGCAGCTTTGTTCCAATTGACGCTAAATCGCTGCACGGTGCCGCTGGAGGGGTTATCCAGCCAAAGAGAGAGCAGGTAATACTGCCCCGGAACTGTCGGCAGTACTTGTGAAAGCGTGGCCACCTGCGTGTCACCCAGGAAAGCGCCGTAATTGCCTGAATGCGCCACCGTAAACTGCGAGGCGCTCTCGACGGCGTTGTAAATCGAACCTCCTATGGTGGTGTTGCCGGTCAAAGTCCAGTCAGTGAAATTGCCGGTTTCAAATCCGCCGTTTTGCACCAGGGATTGTCCCACCTCCAAGGTTGCGTTAAAGCTGAGCGCGCCGCCACCATGGTTTGTTACCGTCAATGAACCGCTGTAGACTCCCTGGCTTAGTTTATTTGCGACCGGTGTGATTTGAACTAACAAGTTGGAGGTTGAACCACCAGCCAGTGTTCCATTTGTTGAAGAGACGGTCATCCACGACACGTTGTTAACTACGGACCAACTGACGGATGCGGCGCTGGAATTCGTCAGGGTTAGCACCGCGGTGCCGGGGCTGAATGGACCGCCGACCGCGCCCCGGGCAGTCAAACCCGAGGGCGATAACGAGAGTGCATTGCTTGATGGATTAGCTGAGACACCTGAAAGGCTATCAATCAGCGCCTGGCCTGCAGGTGTCCCCCAACCGGTGCAGAGATCATATCCGCTCGTTGCGTAGAAGAGATTTGGGCTGGCGCCGGACACGTTGTTGCCAGTGGTGATGTCGTGGAAATTCGAATCGTATGCCGCGCCTTTGCCGATCGTGTACAAAGCAGGATTTACAAATCCCACAGCAGCTTTGCCTGCCGCGACTGCTTGTTGGTTAATCAAGGCGGCCAACCCGGCCCACAATGGTGCGGCACAGCTTGTTCCGCCCACATTGCCGCTGGAGCCATTACCGGAGAGCACATAA
The DNA here is from genome assembly GCA_964623885.1 of uncultured Verrucomicrobiota bacterium. Taxonomy (GTDB): domain Bacteria; phylum Verrucomicrobiota; class Verrucomicrobiia; order Limisphaerales; family UBA8199; genus CAZUVM01. The sequence continues at coordinate 51,010 of CAZUVM010000176.1, read as the reverse complement.
ACATTGTCGGCGGTGAGCGCGACGTCGGGGATGTTACGATGCGTGGTCGAACCGCCGTTAGCGCTCATGCTGATGCCTGTTTGCCAGCTCGGGATTGAGTAATAAGAGCTGATCCCGCCGCTGCTGCCCGAGTCACTGCCGTTTTGCGAACCCCAATTCCAGACTGTTTCAGAAAGCCAGGCGCCTCCTGGCCCGCTGGTGCTGAGCGTGGTGCCGCCCACGGTTGTGACATACGGACTGCTCGAGGGCGCGTTGCCGCTGGACGGATTATCAACTCCGTTGCTTGAGTTGGCTCCAGCAGTGAACGCATCGCTGTCCCCGGAGGCATTGAAGAACGACTGACCCTGAGCGGCCATTTGCTTGAAAATGTTATCTGTCGTAGTGCTCGGCCCGCCGCTCCATCCCCACGAGCAACTGAGTTGCTTTACCTGGTTGCTTGCCGCCATCCGGTTTAAGAGATCGTTCGGAATTCCGGATGGCCCTGCCTCGAACACCACGATCCCCGCCAGACCCGGCGCCATGGACATTGCCATCTCAATGTCCAGCGAAACCTCCGTGTTTCCGCTATTGGCGCCTGTCGTCGGCACTCCGTCGAAACCGTCCACCAATACCGTTTGGAGCGGCACGTTGGGCAATCCGGTTGCGTTCGCGTAACCGGCTATGTCGCTGGGATAAAAGCCATCGAATTGGAGCAATCCAACCTTTTGTCCCGCGCCGTCCAATGTGACCGTTGGAAGGTACGCCGCTCGAAAGTCACGGCCTATATAACTGCCGCTCGGACTCGAACCAGTTGCGGGCGCTGTGTTGGCAGTCGTTGCGACCCGCCGTAAGTTTTTCGGATGCGGCAGCACGTAATTGTTCAAGCCGCTTACGTCTGCTATTGCCAACCCAGACGGAACTGAGGGTTCGCTGTCAGGTGCGAAGAAATCGCGAGGCTCCGTTGGGTGCCGGTATTCAAGCATTAGAATGTGAAAGGCGCGTTCGACGGCGTTCACCGAGCCTTTAACATCAAGCAGTAAACGATTGCCATGTGTCTCGGTTACCTGCAGGCCGTTCGTGTGCGCGAATTCGATAACCGCTCGGTAATCGTTGGTGGTTGGGCTGAAACGCTCGGTGAACTCTTCCGGGCTCAAATAGTGATGAAAGCCCGGACTAGCCGGATCGTAAAGCTGGTTGAGAAATGCTTCCAAAGTCGCCGGATCAGGCAAGGAAAGGCCGATCGCCAGCCGAAGCTGATTTGTGCCACCTACTTCACCCTTCGCTACCAGTCCCGGCGGAAGATGTGGCACATGGCCCGGGAGCGTTTTTAACCCGTTGTTTCGCGAGCTGGTTGACGCGCCAAACGCGAAAGCGACCGAGACGAGCGCAGTGGTTGCGGTTAGACTCAGAGCCAAGAATTCTTTTGTTCCTTTACGCCCCTTTCTACTGCAAAACATCCGGCCAGCATACCATGTTTACCCCAGTTGCGCGGCCCAGGGATTTCCTAAGTTGCCAATGCCGAACTGACCCGCCAGAAAGCCCAAGTCGCCAAATATCAAGGCGCCGACCTAGGCAGGCTCAAATCGGTCATCAGCCGCAACCCCGGCGGTGCGTCTAGCAGGCGTGCAGCCGTGTTAACCATGGCGGCCACTGTCGCCTGATCGCCGGCCACGCCTCCGCGGACCATAAACTCGAGCGGCGGATCGCCTTCAATTTGGATCGCGTCGTGCGGTTCCGGCGCATCGAGGTACATTTTAAGATCCAGGGTCAGGCAAATCTCTCGGTTTCGTCTGGCTTCGGCACGTTGATGGATTCCGCAAGTTTGCCCCGGCTTCACTTCGAGGAATTGTGTTCGAATGTTGCCCTCAGCCAAAACCGGCTCGGCAAATTGCCTTAATCCAGTAATTCTCCATCCCAGCGCGTGCGCTACCAGCGCAAGAGACTCGCGCAGGCCGGCATGTCCAGCTTGCCCAAGTCGAAAACGGCTTTTGAATTCCTGCGGAGTCCAGCCGCTGCCGATTTTTTTTTGCAGCGGCTCACGGCGAGTCGACGCGTCGACCACGCGCTGAATATGGATGGCTTTGACTTCGCGGCAAACACCGGTCAGGCACAAGGGCAGCACATCCATGACGAAACCTGGATTGACCCCCGTGGCGACGGTTCGTGCGCTGTGTTTCCGGCAGACTTGGTCCAGTCGTGCTGCCAATTTCGGGTGATAAAGCCGCGGAAATATCAATTCCTCGCATGAGGAAACCACGCTGATGCCGTGGTGAGCCAGCGATTCGAGTTGTGGGAACACCGCCTCAAACTCAGAGACTGTGGTATGGAACGCGAGATCCGGTTTCCCAACGTTAAGAAGTTCGTCCAGGCTGGCAAATACTTCTCGCCCGAGCAGCGACTTGCTTCCGGTGAGCCGGCCGAGGTCACAACCGAGTTTGCCAGGATCGATGTCGATACCGCCCAGAACCCGAAGCCAAGGCCGGCTGGCAGCCAGCTTGAGGGTTTCCAAACCGATTGGGCCGAGGCCGAATTGGGCAATTTTGATTGGCTTATACATAATGGCCAGTGGGCCGACACCAATAGATAAAAGGGCAGGGGACTGGCAAGCCAGAAGGTCCCTGGCAACTCCAGCTCATGAATGAGAAGCGGGAACAACCTGGTACGCGAAGGGTGTGATGCTCGCGAAAACAAAGCCATCCGGAGGCAATACAATCCAAGAACATCCTTGTTTTTCAGGCTGGAAACGGCTAATAATGAGGACGCTGATAACCGACTAACCATGGAAATTACAGGCACATCAGACGTGACGTGGAGACGTGTCCCTGTACGCCCCCCTGGGGCGTGGGTTGCACCCCTATGAAGTCGCGGACGATTCGGCAGCACCTCCAAACGGCGTTGTTCCTACTGGTAATGCTCTTGCTGGCAGGAGTTGGTTTGGCGTTGTGGGTGGAAGACGAACGGTCTGGCGCCGACGAACGCCGCGAGCAACTGCTGGGCCGGCAGGAGGGCATTTATTACGATGTGCTGCTGATGAGCGACGCGCTACGCGGGCTTTCGCTCCGGCCAAAAGACGAATGGGAGCATCGTCGTCTGACAACGTCCCTCAGCACAGCCGAAAGCGACCTCAAGTCCAAGCTTTACTTCCTGGAAACCTCATTCCACGAATTCCCGGAGCTCATGTCCGCGGTGCGGGAGCTAAACGATTTCACGTTTGGGACGGCGGCCGGCACGCTTGGACATTTCCGTGCTCGAGTGCTTGAATCCACTGAAACAGACCCGGTAAACGCGGAGACTTACTTTAATGCCAATTACCCCGCCCTCAGCAAGCAGCGTGACGCTATCTTTCGGCAGCTAGCCCAGCAAATTCAATCCGTCAACAGCGCGCAATCCGTCCGGGCGCAGACAGTTTCTCTGATCGGAATTACCTGCCTGGTTTTGGTGCTGCTGGCCAGTCTACTCGTTGGGAGGTTCCAGTCCGCTGCCATCGCCGAGCCGCTGAATCGGCTGGTTGCCACCCTTGAGCGGATGCGGCATGGGGATTTTTCTGAACGCCTGAGTCTGGAGCGAAAGGACGAATTCGGCGTCCTCGGCCAGGGGTTGAACCGCCTCGCCGACGATCTTTCTGATTTGGTCGGCCAGGTACAGCGTTCCGGCATACAGGTCAATACTACTGCGACGCAAATCGCTGCCACCGCCAAGGAACAGCAAAGCACCGCGCATGAAATTGCCGCCACCACCGCCCAAATCGGAGCCACTTCGAAGCAGATCTCGGTCACTTCGCAGGAATTGGTGACAACCATGAATGAGGTCAATGGTGTTGCGGAAGCGACCGCGCAATTGGCGGGTAGTGGTCAGGCATCTATTGCACGGATGGAGGCCAATATGCATCAGATCATGGACGCCTCAGGAACAATTACCGCCAAGTTGGCCGCGCTCAGCGAAAAGACCAGCAACATCAACTCCGTGGTGACCACCATAACAAAAGTGGCCGATCAAACGAACCTGCTCTCGCTCAATGCCGCTATTGAGGCTGAAAAAGCGGGCGAATATGGGTTGGGGTTTGCCGTTGTTGCAATGGAAATCCGGCGGCTGGCCGATCAGACAGCCGTGGCGACCTACGATATCGAAAAGATGGTGAAAGAAATGCAGTCCGCTGTGGCTGCCGGCGTCATGGGTATGGATCAGTTTTCCGAGGAGGTTCGCCGCGGTGTTGAAGAAGTGCGGCAGGTCAGCGCGCATCTTGCGCAAATTATCCATCAGGTCCAGACGCTTTCACCGCGGTTCCAAACGGTGAACGAGGGCATGCATGCGCAGGCAACTGGTGCCCAACAGATCAGTGAGACCCTGATCCAGCTAAGCGAAGCAGCTCAGCAGACTGCCGAGTCGTTGCGTCAATCGAACCTGGCGATCGAGCAGCTCAATGGCGCTGCTCGCGGTTTGCAGACCAGTGTGGCGCGCTTCAAATTGGGCAACGGGAATGGAAATGGCAGTTTGTCCCGGAACGTGGATGGGGGACAGCTATGAAGGCAGATGTACGCTACTGATTATACCTGCTATGCTATTTTTGCTTTTCCAATTGGGCGACGTGCGCTATGCGCTGCAGGCCACCAGTGTGATCGAGGTCGTGCCCTTGCTGGAATTGAAGCGTTTGCCCCAGGCGCCCGCAGCCGTAGCCGGGATCATCAACTATCGAGGCAAGCCGGTCCCCGCCATTGATCTTTCCGAGCTGACCTTGGGAAGGCCTTGTGCCGAGCGCTTGAGCACGCGGATCATCATCGTCAATTACACGGATCTCATTGGGCGGGGGCACCTGCTGGGACTGATTGCCGAAAACGCGACGGACTTGCTCCACAAAGATCCCGCCGAGTTCTCAGCCCCGACTGGTCCGGTGCGTTCAGCCCCGTATCTCGGGCCGGTTTTTGTCGATGCCAAGGGCCCGGTGCAATGCCTGCGTGAAGAATATTTGTTATCCGAACCGGTTCGTAACCTGCTGTTCTCTCAACCATCGGTCCTTGCTTCCTGAACCGGCCATGAAGGTGTTTGATGAACAATTGGGCGCGGGGCCCGCTGTGCCTTAATAGCTAACCACGCTCTATGGCCTCCACTGACCTGGTGCTTGTCCGTTCTGGCTTATCGGTGAGTCCGAGCAGCCCGGGTGGCGCGGCACCTCCGGCGTGCTGGAACACGGCCGGCGTTTATGGCAATGGAACCTGCCAGGAACTCGCGCGGTTTATTCATTGCCGTAATTGCCCGGTTTATTCTGCGGCGGGGGTTCAACTGCTCAATCGAGCGCTGCCCGCCGATTACCGTCAGGAATCGACAAAACATTTTTCCACTGAACGAAAGCCGCGCCCGACGGCCCTGGTGTCCGCGGTGTTGTTTCGTTTAGGGGAGGAATGGCTGGCTTTGCCGACCCGGATCTTTCAGGAAGTCGCCGAGCACCGCTACATTCACTCCTTGCCGCACCGGCGCCAAGGGTTGGTTTTGGGGTTGGCCAATGTGCGGGGTGAACTTCTAATCTGCGTTTCTCTTGCGCATCTCCTGAACCTGGATGCGCGAACGCCAACGCCGATTCTTGCGAATCGTTATGATCGCCTCATTGTGGTCCATTGGGAAGGCAGTCGCTTTGGCTTCCCGGTCGATGAGGTGCGCGGGCCTCACCGGTTCCACCCCGATGAGCTAAAGAACGCCCCGGCTACTGTTGCCAAATCCAACCCAACCTTTATCGAGCACATCCTTTATTGGTCCGAACGTTCCGCGGGTCTGCTGGATGCGGACGCGGTTTTCAGCGCGTTGAACGGGAGGTTGGCATGAACCAGCGCGGCTCCGAAGAACTCAGCGGCGCTTCCATGTTCGAGTTGTTTCGTGCGGAAGCCGAAAATCAAACGGCAATCCTCACGGCTGGTCTTCTCGAACTCGAACGCACTCCCGCTACGCCGCAAGCTTTTGAAATGCTGATGCGCGCCGCGCATTCGCTGAAAGGCGCCGCCCGTATCGTCAATCTTCAAGCGGCCGTTCGCGTAGCCCATGCTTTGGAAGATTCCTTCGTTGCGGCCCAGCGAGGCGAATTGCGCCTGAGCCGGGCGGAAATGGACGTGCTGTTCCGGGGTGTCGATCTGCTCGGGCAATTAGCCAGGCGTTCTGAGGCCGGTCTGGCCGGTTGGGAAAGCGACAATGCCGCCGGCATAAAACTGTTCCTTTCTTCTCTTGCCGAACTGATGGCACCGTTGCAGGCGGCGGCCAAATCGCCTCGAAAACCCGTGCGTCCTCAATCCGACACGCCGACCGGAGCAGCGTCGGTCTCGATGGCGAAAGTGCCAGATGATGTTTCCAAAGTTTCGGCGGAAGGGTTGCCCGTTGCTGACTCCTGGACGAAACCCGGGTTGACGGTCCAGCCGGATGGACCAACTCCCGTGCTGGTGTTTCGGAAGCAGGAAAACACCGAGCGGGTTCTGCGGTTGACCGCCGAGAACCTGAACCGGTTGCTTGCGTTGGCAGGGGAGTCGCTGGTGGAATCCCGCTGGTTGCGGCCCTTCGCTGATTCGCTTGAGCGCCTCAAGCGGCAGCACATGGATCTGACAAGGCAACTTGAGTTCCTGCGTTCTGCGATCGAGAACGATCACCAGGAAGGCGCCCGCACGTCTGTCAATGACCTGCTGCACCGCGTTGGTGGCTGCCAGAAGTTCCTGGCCGACCGGATGCAGGAATTGGACATGTTCGATCGCCGTTCGGCCCACCTGTCGCAACGCCTTTACCTCGAAGTACTGCGCACGCGGATGCGCCCCTTCAGCGACGGCGTGCGCCGCTTCCCAAGGATGGTGCGTGACCTCGCTCGGTCGCTTGGCAAGGAAATCAAGCTGGAGATATATGGCGAGAATACGCAAGTGGATCGCGATATCCTGGAACGCCTCGAAACCCCGGTGGCGCACCTGCTGCGCAACGCTGTGGATCACGGCTGTGAGCCGGTCGAGACGCGCCGCCGAGTCGGAAAATCTGCGGAGTGCACTATTGGACTTGAAGCGCGCCATAGCGCTGGCGTTCTGCTCGTCACGGTGACCGATGACGGCGGCGGGGTCGATCCGGAACGCGTACGCCGGGCAGTTGTTGAAAAGCACCTGGCGACTGCGGCAGTAGCTGAAAAACTCACCGAGTCTGAACTCTTGGAATTCCTGTTTCTTCCCGGCTTCACGCTTAAGGAGACGGTTACAGAAATCTCGGGGCGTGGTTTTGGCCTGGACGTTGTCCAAAACATGGTCAAGACCGTTCGTGGCTCGATTCGTCTCCAAAACCAACCCGGGTTGGGGCTCCGTGTGCAATTGCAATTGCCACTGACCCTTTCCGTGCTCCGGGCGCTGCTGGTCGAGGTGGCCGGTGAACCATACGCCGTCCCCCTAAGCCAGATTACGCGCGCGCTGAAAGTGCCGCGCCAGGAGGTGGAAACGCTGGAAGGCCGGCCCCACTTCCGCTTTGGCGACCAACAAGTCGGGTTGCTCACCGCGCATCAGGTGCTGGAATGCGGCGAACCAGAGCCATCAAGTGGCGACCTGCCGGTCGTAATTCTTGGCGATCGCAACAACCGGTACGGAGTCGTCGTGGATCGGTTTCTCGGCGAACGGGAACTGGTCGTCCAGCCGTTGGACCCTCGACTGGGCAAGCTGCGCGATATCAGCGCAGCCGCCTTAATGGAGGACGGCGCGCCGGTGCTTATTCTCGACATCGAAGATCTGGTGCGCTCGATCGAAAAACTGGTGGTCGAAGGCATGGTCAACGTTCAACGGCATCGGCTGGACCTTCCACCCGTTGTTTCCAAACGCATTCTAATTGCTGACGACTCGTTGACGGTTCGCGAGTTGGAGCGCAAACTTTTGGCCGCCCGGGGGTACCATACCGAAGTGGCCGTCGACGGAATGGAAGCGTGGAACGCGGTCAGGGCGGAGCGCTTCGACCTCGTGATTACGGATATCGATATGCCAAGGCTTGACGGCATGGAACTCGCCGCTCTCATCAAAAAGGATCCACGGCTTAAATCGATCCCGGTCCTTATCATCTCTTACAAGGATCGCGAGGCGGACCGGTTGCGGGGCTTGGAGGCGGGCGCTGATTGTTACCTGACCAAAGGCAGCTTTGATGATAACAGCCTGCTGCAGGCTGTGGTCGATTTAATCGGGGAACCTGAAAACCTATATTCAGCGGGCGCAGCCCCGGAGGGCGTTCCATGAACCATGGTCGTTACGGTTGATTCATATGCTCATTGCGATTGTCAATGATCTCCCGCTCGCGGTGGAAGCCATCCGTCAGGTCCTCCTGCGTGACGGATCCCATGAGATTGCCTGGGTCGCTTACGACGGTGTTGAGGCTGTCGAATGCTGCCGGCGCGACCGGCCCGATTTGATTTTGATGGATTTAATTATGCCGAGGATGGACGGGGTGGAAGCGACCCGGCGGATCATGAGCCAGACTCCGTGCGCCATTCTGATTGTCACCGCCAACGTGACTGATAACCAGGGCAAAGTTTTCGAAGCTATGGGTGCCGGCGCTCTCGATGTTACCAACACGCCCGTGCTGCACTTTTCCGAAAGCTGCAAAGGGGCCGATGCCTTGCTGGCCAAGGTGGAGATGCTGGGAAAACTAGTCGGCACGAGCAACTCCCAGCGGTCGGATGCGGCGCGTGGTTATTTGCGGCGGCTGGTTCGCAGGGCTGATTGCCTGATTGCCATCGGGGCTTCAGCGGGCGGACCTTCTGCCTTGGCGCGAATACTGGCCAATCTGCCCGAAGGGTTTCCAGCCGCGATCGTTATCGTCCAACACGTCGATTCCCAGTTTGCTCCAGGTCTCGCCAGTTGGCTGGATTATCAGACGCCCTTGACGGTGCGTCTGGCGCGCGAAGGCGAGTTGATCCAAAACGGCACGGTCCTGCTTGCCGCGGGTGACGACCATCTCGTTTTCAACGGACCGGGACGCGTGGGTTACGTCCAAAGGCCATTGCAGGGCTTGTACCGGCCTTCCATTGATGCTTTCTTCAACAGCATCGACAAGTTCTGGGAAGGCCAGGTGATTGGGGTGCTGCTGACGGGGATGGGCCGGGATGGGGCCGAGGGTTTGCGCTTGTTGCGACAAGGCGGCCATCATACGCTGGTCCAGGACCAGCCCAGCAGCGCCGTGTTTGGCATGCCTAAAGCCGCGATCGAACTTGCCGCCGCCGACGAAATCCTACCCCTGGAGCGCATCGCCCCTCGGTTGGTTCGGCTCGTGACGCACCGAAACAGGCAACGTCCCGCGTTGAGCATTGATGCCGAAAGTTGATTCAAACGCCAGTCCGGCCGGAGTTATCCGTCAGGCCACAAGCTTGGGGGAGTGTGCTGGCTTGGCCTCTACACACTGGATCCATGACTGACCTGGCAACCAGCTGTCCGTTTGGCGGGCAACCGGCCGGCCTCAATCCGGCCTCCGATTACCATGTCATGGTGCTACTGGTCGACGACCAGGCCATGGTCTGCGAAGCTGTGCGACGGGCACTCGCTAATCAGCCGGACATCGATTTCCATTATTGCGCGGAGGCTCGCGAGGCGATTACGGTGGCCAATCAGATTCGGCCCACTGTCATCCTGCAAGACCTGGTCATGCCTGGGATCGACGGCCTCACCCTTGTCAATCAGTACCGATCCAATCCGGGAACGCGTGAGACCCCGATAATTGTGCTTTCAACTAACGAGAATCCCCAGGTGAAGGGCCAGGCATTCGCGCTGGGCGCCAATGATTATCTGGTAAAGCTCCCTGACAAAATCGAACTGATCGCGCGCATCCGCTATCATTCGCGGGCCTTCCTGAACGTGCTCCAACGGGACGCTGCCTATCGTGCTCTCCGCGAAAGCCAGCAACGCCTCATCGAGGTCAATACCGACCTGATTTCGTTAAATCAGAAGCTCGAAGAAGCCACGCTCGCCAAATCTCAGTTTCTAGCCAACATGAGTCATGAAATCCGTACGCCGATGAACGGGGTGCTGGGCATGACGGCACTGCTGCTCGATACCGAGTTGACCGACGAGCAGCGTGATTACGTCGAAGCCACGCGCAGCAGTGCGGACGCGCTGTTGACGATCATCAATGATATTCTCGACTTTTCCAAGATCGAGTCCGGCAAGCTTGAGTTGGAAAATCATCCTTTCGAACTGCACACCTGCATCGAAGAGGCGCTTGATTTATTGGGTCCAAAAGCGAGCGAGAAGAAACTCGACCTGGCTTACAATGTGGATGACGCCTTGCCGAAGATACTCGTCAGCGACGTCACTCGGCTGCGGCAGATCCTCGTGAACCTGGTGAGCAATGCCGTTAAGTTCACGGCCCAGGGCGAGGTAGTCATCGAGGTGTCGGCCGCGGGCCGGAGCCCGCGCAGTGCGGCGCCCGGCCAGCAGCACGACACGGAGTTCCTTCGCCATCCCGAGGAGTGGCTGCTGCATTTCTCCGTCCACGACACCGGGATTGGCATTCCGGTTGAAAAGCAAAGCCGGTTGTTTAAATCATTCCAGCAAGTCGACGCGTCAACCACGCGTCAGTACGGGGGCACCGGCCTGGGTTTGGCTATTTCCAAACGTCTGGCGGAACTCTTGGGCGGCAAAATTTGGGTCGAGAGCGAAGCCGGCAAAGGCGCTACTTTTCACTTCACCATCGTCGCCCGAGCCTCGGCGGGCTCTGCTCCTCCGGCCTGGCAAGGGCCGCAACTTCAACTGGCCGGCAAGCGGTTGCTGGTTATCGAGGACAACCCGACCAATCAGCGACTCATCGGGTCGCGCGCTGCCCAATGGGGCATGCTCGTCGAGGGGGCTGACGACAGCAATGCGGCTCTGCAATTGCTGAATGGCGAGAATGCTTTTGACGCGATCATCCTGGATTTGCAGTTGCCCGACCTCGATGGCCTTGCGCTCGCCGCCCAGGTCCGCAATCATCCCGCGGGCCGGTACATCCCGCTCCTACTGCTCACCTCCACCCGTCTGCGCGGCGACGATGTTCGCGCATTCGAAGCCGGCGTTTCTGGTTATGTTCACAAACCCATCCGGCCGGCGCAATTACTCGATGCCCTCTGCCGGGCCATGAGCATTCAACTTCAGCGTGAGAAAAAAGCGCCGACCGCCCCCAGCCTCGATACGGGCTTGGCCCAGCGCTTGCCTTTGCGCCTGCTGCTGGCGGACGATAATCCCATCAATCAGAAAGTGGGGCTCAGCGTCTTAAACAAACTCGGCTACCGCGCCGACCTCGCCAATAATGGGCTGGAGGTGCTCAAAGCGCTGGAAGCCAAAGTGTATGATTTGATCTTCCTCGACGTGCAGATGCCGGAAATGGACGGGCTGGAAGCGTCCCGCCTGATATGCGAGCGTTGGCCGGCTGGACGCCGCCCGTGCATTATCGCCATGACCGGTAATGCCCTCATGGGCGATCGCGAGAAGTGCCTTGCGGCCGGCATGGATGATTACATTTCCAAACCGGTGCGCATCGTCGAGCTGCAGGCTGCGCTGGAGAAGTGGGGGCCGACCAAATCGAAACGAGGCGATACCACGTCGTTTTTCCGCAACACCGCGCTGCCGATTGAAGCGCTGCTCGATCAGAGTTTGCTGGCGGAACTGCGTGCCATGCCTGCGGAGGATGGCGCCCCGATGCTGAAGGAGCTGATCGAACTCTTTCTTGATGGCGCTCCAGAGCGCCTAAACCAACTTTCTCAATCCCTCAAGGATCCGGCTCAACTCGAATTTCATGCCCATGCCATTAAAAGCATGGCCTTGAATCTGGGGGCCAAACGGCTTGTTCAACTTGCTCAAAAACTTGAGGACCTTGGCCGGGCCGGCGCCATCGATGGCGCTCCACCAATTTTTCAGGAACTTCAGTCTGTTTTTGGGCAAACCAAGGCGCATCTGGTTCCGCTGCGGAACCCTTCCCCGATCCGTGCCAGTTAAACCCGAGCGCCTCGAGTTCGGCGACACGGTTGGCATTGTTGCGCCAGCCAGCGCCCCGCCGGACCCGAAAAACATCGATCGATCCGTGGCGGCGGTTGAGCGCCTTGGGTTCAAGCCCAGGGTTGCCCGACGTGCCCGAGCGCGCTGGGGATTCCTGGCGGGTTCGGATCGCGATCGGGCGGGGGACATCATGGCCATGTTCTCTGACAATCGCGTTCGCGCTATCATTTGCGTGCGCGGCGGCTACGGCACTGCGCGCCTGCTCCCTTTGCTGGATTACAGCATTATTCGGGCGAACCCAAAGATCTTCATCGGCTACAGCGACATCACGTCTCTGCATTGTGCGTTTCTCGTCAAAGCGAGATTAGTGAGTTTTCACGGCCCGATGTTGAACTCCGATTTCATCAACGAAAAGATTCCGGAGTGCACGCTCTCCGCGTTCCTGCGGACATTGACACAGGCCATGGCCCCGGGGAGCATTTGTACGGGGTACGACAAGAAAACCGTTGAAGTTTTCAAACGCGGACGCGCATCTGGCGAATTGCTCGGCGGCAACATTTCCATCCTTTGCACCACGCTCGGTACGCCTTTTCAGCCTTCGTTTAAAGGAAAAATCCTCTTCTTCGAAGATCTCGATGAGGTTCCGTTTCGTTTCGATCGAATGCTGACGCATCTACTGAACGCCGGTGTGCTGCAGCAGGTCGCCGGGATTGCCATTGGCATCAATAAAAACTGCGTAGATCCAAAGGCGAAAAAATGTAAAGAGTATCGTCAAAACCTCGACGACGTGTTTAAAGAACGACTGGGGCCTCTCGGAGTACCGATTGTAATCGGTCTGCCTTTTGGCCACGTCCCGTGCAATGTAACCCTGCCGATCGGTGTCCGGGTCACCTTGGACGCTAACGCCGGCGACCTTACTATCGATGAGGCGGCGGTTCGATAGTGCATCGCCCAGGTGCCATTGACTTATGAAAAATCGATTTCCAGTGCAGCTTTTACCTTTCGTACTGTTCATCTGTCTGTGCAGCCAGGCCCAAACGACTAATCGCGCTCGACCGACACCCCTGCCGGAGTCTGCGACGGTCCCGCAATGGCCCGAATTGGCCCCGATAGTTCCGCCGCCCGGCGCGCCGGTAGTACGGTCCGGAAACCTCGAACTCGTCCACGTCCCGGGAGTCCTGGGCGGCTTCCTTATTCGGGTTGCAGGCGAGTCAACGGCCATCGGCCAGACTCGACCTATGGTTGGGTATGTGACTCAAGGCGAATTGAAGTGGTTCGATCTTTCCGGTGCAACAAACCATCAATGCGACGTCCGTTCCGAACGCGATGGCATTCGGGTGAAGTTTGAGTGCTCCGATCCCGATGGGGCCCGCTGGCAAATCAACCAGCTCTTTTTCCCGGGCTCAAGTTCCGGAACTATCGACGCGGACATCGAGATTACCGTCGACCAGGATCGCGAGACGGCGTTTCTGCCGATGTTGCTGATTTTTCCAGGTGCTCACAGCTTTGGAATGCATAAAGGACAAGGCTTGTTCGCCGGCTTGGAATACTTGGAAGATGAACCGAGCAGTTCGGAAGCTGACGTGGTTGGCCCGGCCGCAAAGAGGCAAGTGCCGGACGACCTGAAAGTGACCTTTCCGCTGATGGCCATTCAAAATCACGATCGTTACGTTGCTCTCTCCTGGCGAATGCGTCCTCAGTTCGCCGCCGCATTTGACTCTCCCGATCGCCTGTTTGGATCCGGTGGGCACGTAATGGGCGTGTTGTTTCCCGGGTCCGATGGCAAGAATCGCATCGAAGGCAGTCTGTTGCCTCGCACAACAACGAAACTACATGCCCACGAACCATTGGCCCTGCGGGCCGTGCTGATGGGCGGCCTTGGCAAAACGGTAGTGCCCGCTGTCGAGCAATACGTCGCCTTACGTGGATTGCCTCCTTTGCCTGGCCCCAATCTACAATTGCCTGACTACGTTTCGCTCGCCGCCGCTGGTTGGCTTGACTCCGGCATTCGTGAATCGAACCGCTTCCACCACGCCGTCGCGGGCGGGAATTTCCCTGCCGGGCCTGCCGCGGACGCTGCCATCTGGATGCAATGGCTTGCAAAAAGGACTTCTGACTCGGCTTTGGCTGCGCGGCTCATGGACGGTTCCAAAGCAGCCCTCGAAGCTATCGCGCCGGCTGACTTGAACTTTGCCAGGGTAGGGCACGTGCACGTTCCTGTCGCGGCCCTTTTGTACGGTCATGTCGCCGAGAACGCCACGCGCGCTGCCGAATTTGGGCATCAGGTCCTCGGACGCTTTACGCCGGAGGGCGCGATTGAATTTCATCCGACGCCGGGCGGCCTGGATTACGCCAGGACTCATTACACCAATGAAGCAAATGGGCTGACCTCAAGGTCGGTGCTGGACTTATTGGAAGCTGCGAGCGTCTGCGGCGATCACGATTTGATTCAGTCTGGAATCAAAGAGTTGCGGGCAATGGGGAAGTTTCGGGACGGCGTGCCTCGCGGTGCCCAAACGTGGGAATGCCCGCTTCATACACCGGATATCCTGGCTTCGGCGAATCTCGTGCGTGCCTTTACCTTAGGCTACGAGCTGACCGGCGATCAGGATTTTCTCGAGCAGGCGCGTTATTGGGCCTGGACGGGTGTGCCGTTCGTGTACTTGGTCAATCCTACTGACAAGCCGGTGGGACTCTACTCGACCATCGCCGTATATGGTGCCACGCAATGGAAGGCGCCGGTTTGGCTCGGCCTGCCCGTGCAATGGTGCGGTCTTGTTTACGCAGACGCGCTCTATCGCTTGGTTCGTAATGATCCAAAAGGGCCTTGGAAAACGCTTGCGGACGGCATCACTCTTTCAGGAATTCAGCAAAGTTGGCCGGTTGCTGCCACGCAGCCGGACAACGTTCGCGACAAGATGAAAACAGCGGTCGAATTGCAGGGCCTCTTGCCCGACTCTTTCCGGCTTCGCGAACAGCATCGCAATGGACCTGCCATTAATCCTGCAACCGTACAGGCCTGCGCGGCCCAATATTTTGATCGGACACCCATCTATGATTTTTGGGCGTTTTGTAAGAACGGCGTTCTCGTGCACGCGCCCGGCCATATTGCTCAGCCCACGGACCAGCCCGGGACGATCACTTTCCAGGTCCAAACGGAAGTCGGTCAACCCTACTACGCGCTGATCAACGGCCTTAAAAAGGTCCCCAAGCTCTCGATCAACGGAAAGTCAGTGGACTGCGCCGCACCTCACGAATATCATGAGAAGGAAGGTTGGCTGATTCTTAAGCTGGACGGAAAACCGAACGTCGAACTGGGGCTTTAACTTGGGGGGCGGAGAAGCCGACTGGCGACTTTTTCCCGGTTCATTTTTCTGCTTTTAGCGCCGCCTTTGTTTCCGCTTGCATCTGTTCCAGATCCGCCCGCAGCTCTTCCTTGGTCTTTTTGTCCATGCGATCGATAAAGAGGATCCCGCGAAGGTGATCGATCTCATGCTGGATCGCCCGTGACAATAGGCCACCGCATCTGAAAAAGAGGGGCCTTCCTTGGCCGTCTTGAGCAGTCACATCAACCACATCCGGACGTGTTATGTCTGCAAAGATTTCCGGAAAGCTCAGGCAACCTTCCGGGCCCGTGTCCGGCTCGCCGATCGGTTTAAAGTCCGGATTAATCAGAACTAGCGGCATGAACGAGTGAACGTCCGAAGGCTCACCGTTTATCTCCAGTGAGGAGGGGCGGTCTGTCACTCCCCGCACATCTAGAGTTGTCACTTGCAATGCCTGTCCCACCTGTTGCGCTGCTAATCCGATGCCTTTGTAGGCGTACATGGTCTCGAACATGTCGGCGATCAGCTTCTTTACAGCGGGAGTGATCGCCTCGATTCGCGCTCCTTTCTGTCGCAGGACCGGCGTGCCGTATTTAACAACTGGAAGGATCATTTACGCGTTAGGCCAATTGCGCATCATCGTGGCCAAATCCTGCATCGTTGGGCTCTGGGCCGTCCGCACATAAAAGCCGCTCGTCGTTACACCGGTAAGCAGGCACCGTTCCGTTGAAAAGCCCAGAAGCTTGCCCAAACAGAACCCGGAATTGAAATGATCTCCGGCTCCGGTCGTGATTTTGGGTTTGGGAGTGAATGGCCCTTGGACCAGTGATGCGCCGTCCGGACCGGACGCCAGGGCGTAAGCCGTCGGATGGACGATGAGAGTGTCGACTTTCACCCGCAGATGGATCTCCCGGCAAAGCTGCTGCAAGCCCTCAGGAGAGTGGTTATTAATAATCAAACCAAGATTCTTCCCGATCTCGTAACCTTCCTTTTCGTTCAGTCCCAGGATGACGTCGAAATACTTCTGGAACTCCGTCACGAGCTCGAGCGCACGCAGGATGTCTTCGTTTGTGCGTTTTTCCGGGTCCGCCAGGTCGACAAACAGCTTGCGGCGCGGTCCTTTCATGCCGGGGCAAATCTCTTTCAGGACACTCGACCAGATGTCGCTCATGTACGTCAACATCGTCCAGTTCACAAACCCCACAAGATTGGCTTGGCCAAAATGGCTCGCGAACTTCTCTTTGCCGAAACGTTCCTGAATATTTTTCCAGGTCATCTCTTTCAGGGACTGATGTTTGCCTAGCATGATTTTGCCGTCCTCAAATTCAAGCGCATCCGTATAACCGGGCTCGGCGATCGAATGCACATCCGCGCGTTTTGCGAAATCAGCAAAAACCGGGTGCAGGTTGGGAAAGCCGAGAATGCCCAGGTAGGTGATCTTCAAGCCAAAACTCGCCAGGGCGTTGGCCATAATCGGGCCATTGCCGCCGAGCTTGTTGAGCTGACTGACTAATTCGATGTTGGTGCTGCGGCCCGCCGCGGCGGCCAGGCGCTCGGCCAATTGCGCAATCGTGGGCAGCCGCGAGTATTTCTCCGCGCTCTCACGCTTGTCCACCACGTGCAAGATATCGTCGACGAATCCATCGAGACCAATAAATGCGGTCATTTGCGAGGCGCGACCGATGGCGGACTGAAGGTCGGTGGCAGTGACTTGGCGGAGTTGTTCGGGGTTCATCGCGACGGCTGTTGAGTGTAGGGTGATGGTTAGTTGTTCAGTTAGTCGATGGGAACTACACCACGCAAAACCAGAGTGATTTTGCATTGTTTCTCAGGCGCTTTATCGTTCGCATCCCGGATAAGTAACCAAACGGCCGAAATACAGTAAAGCCTCCGGTTGGGCGGTGGGAAAATGGCTCAGGCGGTTTGCACCGTGGGATGCTCGCAAAGCGACCAGAAATTGCAGATCACACGCAACATTTGGAGCAGCCGCTCGAGGCTGGAGGGCTTGACGATATAACAATTCGCGCCTACGCGATAAGCTTCTTCCACATCGGTCTCGGCCGGGGAACAACTAAATGCAATGGCGGGAATGACGGAGAGTTGCGGTTGGCTTCGCAACCAGCTCAGGAAGGAAAACCCGCTCATTCCCGGCATTTTCAGGTCGGTCAGAATCACATTTGGCAAAGGGAAATGTCGCCGGTCGCCGTATTCGCCCTGCCCCAGGAGATAACGGATCGCTTCTTCTCCGCCCGGGACGGCGTGAACGATGTGGTTCAGGCCATCGAGTTCAACGGCCTGCTGGACGATCAGCGTGTCATTCGGATCGTCCTCAACCAACAGAATGGTTAGTCCGTCGGAACTCATGGATTGCAACTCTTTAGTCTCGCCGGAATTAAATGTCCAGGAATTGGCGGTTCTGTCGCAGGTTTGGAAACCTGCGATACAGCAGGCTCGGAGGCCTGCGCTACAGGCGAGATCCGGCGTCGATTATTTTCGCTACGCGGCACGGTTATGGAGTGCCATTTAACGGAAGGTGGCTCGTGGGCCGGTTGGTCAACGTTGTGAGCGCGTCAACCACCGAGACGGCGGAGGCGGCGCTGCCGTCCTCATTCCAGAGATCCCATTCCGGCGCCCAGTACATCACGGCCACGCCGCGCGGCGCGTTGCGGACGGTATTGATCAAATCGGCAAGAAATTGCAGGCGGCCCTCGCTAGTGACCGGCCAAAGCATATCAGGGTTGTTCTCGTAATGTGAGCGGCCGTATCCAGTTTCGACGACGGCGAAATCCTTACCGTAGCGCTCGGCACAGTGAATCATATTCTCGCGCAGGCCTTCGAGCGTGCCATGGCGCCAGGGCGGATAAAAACTTTGCGCGATGATGTCGTATTCCATATGTGCTTCGGTAATATGATCGAAGAACCATTTGGTTGCAGCCCAGTTGCCGCCTTTGTCGATATGGATAGCGATGCGCGGTTGCGCGTCGCCGGCGGCCGATTTGACGCCGCGAATGCCCGCCTTGAGAATGCGGGTCAGATGATCCCACTGTCTTGCTTCCTCGGCAGGATCGGGCGCGCCACCCGTGCTGGAGCGTCCGGGCAGACGAGCCAAGGGCCAGAGGGTGCCGACGGTGATCTCATTGCCGACCTGCACCCAATCGGGCATCGCGCCTGCGGTTTTGAATTGGGCGACCGTCTCATGAGTGTATGATTCGACTTTCTGCTCGAGCCCATCGAAATCAAGATTGGTCCAGGCGCGTGGGATAAGTTGGTGTTGCGGATCAGCCCAGGTATCGGAAAGGTGGATGCAGAGAAGCAACTTGCCGCCGGCGCTTTTGATTCGGCGCGCCAGGGGAAGCATGTTTTCAAGCGAATTGTCGGGCGCGTTGCGCACCGGCGAAACGAACACGCGCAGCCGGAACATTTTCCAGCCGTGGTTGAGGAGAATGGCCCATTCTTCGTTGGTTCTGCCGTTGTCCTGGTAAATGGAATGGACTCCCCAGCCGCGGCGGCTGCCCGTCGCGAGCGCCGAGACATCAGCGCCCAGAAGGATCGGGGCCGGGGTCTCGGCCGCGAACAACTCGGACGCTAGAAACGCCGCGCAAAGCGTGGCGAACCAAGTCCATTGCCTCGCGTCCCTCACGCGGCTGCCAGAGCCGAATTCATGTGTTGGATCGCCTCGTCGACCTCGGCCCGGTTCTTGAAGCCGATGACAATTGAGTCCAACGGCAGTGACATGGCAAAGCGGATTGATTTTTCGCGATCGGCGGCGTCGACGAACTCACCGTTGCCGATGATTTTCATGCCGATGATGCCGCGGCCTTTGGCTCTCATGGACTTAATTTCATCAAGCACGGGCGCGACATTGTGAACAGCGTCGACCCAGATCTCCTGTTCGGGTCCGTCAATGCGGCGGCCCTGGGGATTAACGCGCACGAGGTGGACCTGCGGCCAGGGCGAAGTGGTCGCGGTCCGCAACGCGGGCACGCTATGGCACGACACGCCTTTGCTGCGGATCCAGCCTTTTTGCCGGGCTTCGTCGAAGCCGTCCATGATGCGTTTCCATTGATCGGTCCAGCCGTCCTTGATCATGCAGTGGATGAGCATGGTATCGATGTAATCGGTGTCATATAGCTTGCGGTGATGATCGATGACATCGAGGATCTTTTCGGGCTGGCCGGGGATTTTGGACTGGATGAAAAGCTTTTCACGGGGCAGTCCTTTGATGGCGCCGCCGAGCCATTCGAACGTGCGATACGTTTGCGAGCAATCGAAATAGGTGATGCCCTGGTCGTAGGCATACCGGACGAGGCTGTTGAAGCCTTCCTGGCCAAGATCCCGCTGGACCTGGCCGTTGCTGCTGCCGGTACCCATGCCGAGCCGGCTGAGCTTGATGCCGGTGTCGCCGAGGGTGACCTGGTCGACGGCGGTGCGCTTGGTGGTGGCGCTGCGGGTGTCCAGGACGGAGCCGGCGCCGAGCACAAGCGCACCGGCAGCGGTGACAGAGTTTTGGATGAACTGCCTGCGGCTGAAGTGTGTAGGCTTCATAAGTTTGAGTGGTGACAGGTTCTAGTTAACATGTAAAGCGATACGTCGCAAGCGTGTTCGGGCTGCAAAAAAAGGCAGAAAAATGGAGGCAGAAAGATGAAGAGAGGATGAACAGGATAAAGATTTAAGCGGGTTGCTCTCTCGACCAATTCCAGTTCCGTCACCCTTTTCAATCCTGTTCATCCTGTGTGCAGCCCATAATGCTGCTGGAGCAGCCCGTGAGAGTCTGGCCATGAATGAGACGAGCGTTCATGTAGTGATAACCGACCTGGGGACGCGTGAGCGGACGCAGGCAAGCTCGGTCGTAAACGTCCCGTCCAGAGCGGGGCAAGCAAGATTCCGGGCCCCAGCATTAAGCGAATGTTGCCGCTTCGTTAAACAGGCCCGCACGTAGTCTGGTGTGCGGTGAAGAGTGGTCGCCGAGTCCCGACAGGATGGGCGAAGGCCAAGCCAGAGACGCGCACTCGAGGGAAGCGTCCTGGGGCCACCGGAGTAGAGACGGCGGCACGGAATCAAGCTCCAGCGGAGTAAATTGGGGAACTTCTGCTCGTCGTCAGAGCCGCAGGCATAATACCAAGAAACCGGCGGTGACAAGCAGAAGCTCGGATGTGGCCATAGTAAGCAATGAGGCTGGCGGACAGAATAACCGCCGGCGGAGCCAAGGGCCACTGGGCGGGTGTGTGGTGTCAGAAGCCGTGAGTGCCGCCCGGCGCGAGCCGGACTACGGAATCAAACGCGCACGGTCGAGATCTCCACTGTGACGGTGCTAAAGCCATCGGGAGATGGTGAAGGGCACCATTGACAGCCCGCTTGAAGCCGTACTGGGGAAAACCCGCCGTACGGAATTTTAGAGGGAGCAGAGGAAACGGAATGAATGAATTGATGGCTATTTGCCACGAAGTCCGAAAGGGCAGACACAGCGGAAGCCATTATTCTAATCACACCGCGCCTCTGCTCTACTCGACCTTGCTGGGACCTTTTCATCTAGCGCAAAGCCGGAGGGTAGGCCAAAATGTCAGGCTGAGTATGTCCAATCAGGCGAGCCAAACAGTCCAGGAACAGCGGTACGGTACGGGGGAACTCGTGCGCCGGTTGCTGGGATTGGCGTGGCGCTTTCGGGGTGACTGCCTGTTGTCGTTGATGCTGAGCGTGGCGCTGCTGCTGCTGGGCCTGGCCGGTTTGCAATTGCTGGGCGTCGTGGTGGACGTCATCCGTCACGCGCTGGACCCCGCGCAACGGGCGCCGGCGTATCCGTTCGGATGGCAGCCGCCCGGGGCCTGGACGCCCCTGCACGTGGTAAGCGTGCTGTCGCTGGCGATTGTGCTGCAGGCTGCGCTGCGGGCAGTGCTGACGTACCAGTACAACATGGTAACGGCGCGGCTGACGCAGGGAAAAATCGTGCCGCAATTGCGCGACCGCCTGTATGACCGGCTTCATCGGCTCAGTTTCCGGTTCTTCGACGCGCACGGTTCGAGTTCGCTGTTCAACCGGGTGACGGGCGACGTGCAGAACACGCGGTTGTTCGTCGACGGCGTGGTGCTGCAGGGGATCAACATGGTTCTGACGCTGGCCGCGTATTTCGTGTTCATGTGGCGGATCCAGGCGTCGCTGACGCTGGCGTGCCTGTCGGTAACGGTGGGGCTGTGGTGGGTAACGTATTACTATTCGAAGCGATTGCGCCCGGCGTATTTGAAGAACCGGGAATTGTATGACGAGCTGGTGCAGCTTTTCACGGAAAGCGTGCGGGGGATGCAAACGATCAAAGGGTTCGCTGCGGACCCGCATCAGCTTCGGCGTTTCGAAGATGCGAACACCCAGGTGTCGGGCCAGCAGAAGAGGATCTTCCGGGATTTGTCGATGTTTACACCGGCGACGCAATTGTTGTCGCAGCTCAGCCTGGTGATTCTGTTTGGGTATGGCGGATGGCTGTATGTGCAGGGCCGGATCCCGCTGGGAAGCGGTCTGGTCGTATTTGCGGGATTGCTGCAGCAGTTCAACGGTCAGGTGGCGAACATCACGACGATTGCGAACTCGGTGCAGCAAAGTTTCACCGCGGCGCGGCGTGTGTTCGAGGTGCTGGACATGCCGTCGGAGGTGGAGAACCGGGCGGGGGCGATCGTGCCGGCGCGACTGACGGGCCGGCTGGTGTTTGAGGGAGTGAGCTTCGGGTATTACCCCGAGACGGGTGTGCTGCATGGAGTATCGTTCGAGGCGCGGCCGGGGCAAGTGGTGGGGATATTCGGCCTGACGGGCGCGGGCAAGAGCACACTGTTGAGTTTGATACCGCGCTTTTACGATCCGCAACAGGGACGGATTTTGGCGGACGGCAAAGATTTGCGGGACCTGGACTTGGACGGGTACCGGCGGCAAATCGGGATTGTGTACCAGGAAAGTTTTTTGTTTTCGAACACCGTGGCGGCCAACATTGCGTTTGGGAACCCGCGGGCGACGCTGGAAGACATCAAGCGGGCGGCGCGGCTGGCGCAGGCGCATGAATTTATCGAGGCATTGCCGCATGGTTACGAGACGGTGCTGGGAGAATCGGGTGTGGACCTGTCGGGCGGGCAACGGCAGCGGCTGGCTTTGGCGCGGGCGCTGTTGCTGGAGCCGCCGGTGCTGATCCTGGACGACCCGACGGCGTCGGTGGACCCGAAAACGGAACACGAGATCGTGACGGCGCTGCGGCAGGCGATGACGGGCCGGACGGCGTTTGTCGTGGCGAACCGGCTGAGCCTGTTGCAACGGGCGGACGTGATCCTGGTGCTGGAGAAAGGGCGTCTGATCGCTTCGGGCCGGCACGACGAGCTGGTGCATCGGCCGGGGCCGTACCGGGACACGGCGTCGTTGCAATTAATGGATTTGGCGGACGAAGAGGAAACGGTTGTGACGCCGCCGGCGCGCGGGGAACTGGAGGCCGTATGAAGCAAAACGGCGAAAGAGAAGCGGCGCGCGAAACCCAGGAGAAAAGGGCAGGGCAGGGGGCGGAGCATTACGAGAGCGTGACGTATTTCCGGCCGATGGAGGATCGGGAAGCGGACTGGGCGCCGTTGAGCGCGCGGTTGATCAAGCGGATGTTCACCTATACGCGGCCGTACCGGGCGCGGCGGAACTGGCTGTTCGTGCTGACGTTTGCGCGTGGGCTGCAATTGCCGGCGCTGGCATGGATGATCGGGCAGACCATCAACGGCCCGATTGCGGGCCAGGATTTGCGGGGGATTTACTGGCACACGGGGATTTATTTTGGCTTGGTGCTGACGATGCTGGTGACGCTGCATTACCGTCAGCGTCTGGCGCTGGAGCTTGGGGAAGCGGTGGCGCACGACATGCGGCTGGAGCTGTTCCGGAAATTGTTGGGGGTGCCAATGTCGTTTTTCAACCGGACGAAGTTCGGGCGGATCATCAGCCGGATGACGTCGGACATCGACAGCGTGCGGGTGGCGGTGCAGGACGTGGCGTTTGTGGTGACGATCCAGGCCGTGCAGATGACGGTCGCAGCGGGGTTGATGGCGTGGTACAACTGGAAGCTGTTTTCGCTGATGCTGGTGTTCGTGCCGGTGATTTGGGTGGTGAACCAGCGGTATCGGAGCGAGGCGAGCCACCAGTTGCGGAAGCTGCAGGAGACCTGGAGCCGGCTGAGCTCGACCCTGGCTGAATCGGTGGGCGGGGTGCGGGTGACGCAAGCGTTCGTGCGGCAGGAGATCAACGCGGGGTTTTTTCGGAAGCTGGTGAATTTGCACGGGGAGAACAACGTGGGGGTGGCGCGAGCGTCGGCGGTGTTCATTCCGTTGTTGCAAATGAAGAGCCAGCTCTTTTTGGGAGCGACGGCTCTGCTGAGCGCGTATGGGGCGCTGCGGTGGCACGGGTGGCTGCACATGGAAGTGGGGGACCTGGTGATGTTTTTCTTCCTGGCGAACTTTTTCTTCGACCCGGTGCAGGTGATAGGTAACCAGTACAACCAGGCGTTGTCGGCGATGGCGGGTGCGGAGCGGTATTTTCGCATGATCGACGCGGAACCGGAGTGGCGGGACCGGGCGACAGCGACGGCATTGCCGCCGATTCGGGGCCGGGTGGAATTCGAGCGGGTCAATTTTGCGTATGAACCGGGGCGGCCGGTGCTGACGGACGTGTCGTTCGTGGCGGAGCCGGGTCAAACGGTGGCGCTGGTGGGGCACACGGGGAGCGGCAAGACGACGATAGCGGGGTTGCTGCAGAAATTTTACCTACCGGCGAGCGGTCGGGTGCTGGTGGACGGGCGGGATTTGGCGGAGGCGACGAGCGAGTCGCTGCACGGGCAGATGGGCAGCGTGCAGCAGAACAATTTTTTGTTTGCGGGCACGGTGCTGGAGAACATCCGGCTGGCGCGACCGGAGGCGACGGTGGAAGAGGCGAAGAGGGCCTTGGCGGCGCTGGATTGCCTAGACCTGTTGGAGGCGCTGCCGAAGGGGCTGGAGACGCAGGTCGGCGAGAAGAGCGCGGCGCTGTCGCTGGGGCAACGGCAACTCATTTGTTTTGCGCGGGCGCTGCTGGTGGACCCGCGGATTGTGGTGCTGGACGAGGCGACCAGCGCGATCGATTCGGTGACTGAAGCGCGGCTGCAACGGGCGCTGGAGGTGTTGCTGCGGGGCCGGACGTCGTTTGTGGTGGCGCATCGGCTGAGCACGATCCGGAACGCGAACCTCGTGCTGGTGCTGGAGAATGGGCAGATCGTGGAACGGGGAACACACGCCACTTTGGTGTCGGCGGGCGGGGTGTACGCGCGGCTGCATCAGGAGTTTGTCAGGGGCAGTGTGTGATTTTTGTTCTTACTCTTAATCGTAATCATAATCGTAATCTCTTCTCCGCCTCATATACGAACATGTACGGATGCCTTCCAAAACCATAGGTGTTAGTAACCTTGGTCGGTCCGTGAAGCGAGCCGCGGCTATTGACTTCGTTTGGTGTTCCGCGCAACAGTATCGCTATGAGCGTAATCAGGGTTTACGACTCACGGGCTTACGGTGCGACCGTTGGAACGCGGTCTGACCGAGGCTTAGGCCTTCCTGGGTTTCTTCTATTTCCGCTTTTAGCGTTTTCGCTTTCCTGGATCAGCGAAGCTGCGAAAACCAATGTCGTGCTCTTAAGTTTCTTCAACTTGAGCACGGGCGAATGATTCGCCTGTTTCACTATCGTGGCGACCGTGCCCAACACGAGTTGGATGAAGTCCGGAAAGTACTGCGTTGTCTCAAAGCCTCTCCAGCTCAAACTCGATTCGCGGTGGGCACCGGAGTTTATCTCGCCAATCTTGATTTCCTACGCCAGTTCGGCGGAATGCAACTCTTCCGCCAAAGCCCTGCAGATGACCAGGATCAGTTTCGTTCTCAATTAAGTGACTTGGAGTCCAGTTTGCGCAATCGGGAGGCGGGAATGGCGTTAGGTGTCGGTCTCTATAGGATTTGGCTGGCAGAGATGATGGCCGGGCGCCATCAGGTGGCAGAGTTGCTTGGAGAAGAGCTCACCGAGCTTAGCCGGAGAGCTTCCGGAGAGCTGATTGATTGAGTACGAGGGACAAACCTTGACGAGATTTGGCGGGGTCTGACATCGTATGACCGTCTTCACATACGAACGTGAATCGCGCTAATGTATGAAAAACGAAGTCACCTCCGCTCTCCGCAGCATGAACCGTCGCCAATTTGTCACCACCACAACGCTGGGGCTTACGGCTTTGTCGGCCAGCCGGGTCTTTGGTGCGAACGAGCGCATTAATGTGGGCTTGATTGGATTTGGCCTGATTGGCCGGTTTCACCTGGCCGCTCTCAAGGCCCAACCGGATGTGCAGGTAACGGCCATCAGTGAGGCGCATCAAGGCCGCCTCGAGCAAGGCGCAGAGATGGCAGGCAGTCATCCGGCGAAGTATCGCGATTTTCGCAAGTTGATCGCGGACAAAAACGTGGATGCGGTCTATGTGGCCACGCCGGATCATTGGCACGCACTCATGACCATGCTGGCGTGCGACGCGGGGAAGGATGTATATGTGGAGAAGCCGCTCACCCTGTTTGTGCACGAGGGCTGCTGGATGCTCGAGATGGCCAAACGCACGAAGCGCGTGGTCCAGGTCGGGACTCAGAATCGCTCCGGCCCGCCATTTCAGAGAGCGCGTGAACTGATCCGGCAAGGCCGCCTGGGCCAAATGGTGTCGGCTTCAAATAATAATTCCCGGAATGTGATGCCGGGCTTTGGCAGTCCTACCGACGGAACGCCGCCCGCGGACCTCGACTACGATATGTGGCTGGGACCGGCGCCCAAGCGGCCTTATAACCCGAACCGTTCCATTTATCACTTTCGCTGGTTCTGGGATTATTCGGGCGGGCAGGCGACCAATCTGGGGCAGCATGCGCTGGACCTGGTCCACTGGATACTTGATGTGAAGGCGCCGAAATCTGTCTACAGTCTGGGTGGTCGTTGGTTTCTCAAGGACAACTGCGAGGTTCCCGACACGCAGGATGTGATCATGGAGTATCCGGGGTTCACCGTTACATGCCAATACCGAGAGGCGACCGCCGGCAAAAGCGGCCTCGGCATGGGCGGATTGACTTTCTACGGAACCTACGGCTGCCTGCCGATTTCACGACGCGGATTCGAGTTGAGCCCCGATCCCAAGGTGAATCCGAACAACGTGGTTGCCGGCATTCTCGGCGTGAAAGGGCATCCCGTCGGCGGTCCGCAACTGGAACCTGAAGAAAAAGGGAAGTTCTGGACCGAGCCGGTGAAGGACGACAGCGGCGACGCGATCAAAGATTACTCCCGTCACGCGCGCAACTTCCTGGACTGCGTGAAATCGCGTGCGCAACCGCTGTCCGACCTGGAGAGCGGCCACCAGGTGGTAACCGCCTGCCATCTTTCCAACCTGTCGCTTCGTCTCGGGCGAAAGCTCGTCTGGGACGCAGATAAGGAGCAAGTGGTGGGCGACCGTGAAGCGAACGAGATGCTGACGCGACCGTATCGCGCGCCTTGGGACGCGGAGTTGAAAGCGTTGAGGGTGGCGTGAGCCTAAAGGTACCCTGGCTTGGTAGATTGATGGATTGTTGGATAAGTGGATTCCGGAATGAGTGGAGTGGCGGAATGATGGGGCATTGTGGTAACGGCAACCCCACGTCGGAATCTTCCGCGTAGAGCGCTTGAACTCTGCGCCAGGCTGACTAAACTTGTTGCCATGACGGCGGCCAAAGTCATTGAAGAAATGGACGACTTGCCTCCCGAAGAGCAGGCTAAAGTAATTCGTCATGTGCTCGAATTGGCTCGCCGCCGGCAGCTCAGCGCGGATGAGTTGGGGGATCTGGCCGAACGGCTCGCTGCTTCCAACGATCCGGCAGAGATCATTCGATTGAAATCCGCGATGACCCGCGGATTTTACGGCGAGTGATTCATGCCATCGCGTAGCCGAAGTTTAGTCCGGATATGCACGTTAACCGTCGGAAATTTCTCGCCCGAGCCGCGGTCGCGGCGGTAACACCCGCCTGGCTGTCCTCCCGTGCTACGGCGGGTAGTTCGAGGCCGTCGGAGATGGGGATTGTTACTTACGCGTTTGCCGTTCACCAAAAAGCGACTAAAGGTGCGAGCTTGGATTACAACGAACCTCTCGGTTTCCTCGAGGCCTGTCATCGAGTAGGAGCGGGGGGAATGCAGTTTCCTTTTGGTGAGCGGTCAGTGGATGATTGCGCAAAATTTCGCCGCCAGGCCGAGCGGTTGGGCATGCGAGTCGAGGCCATCGTCAGCTTGCCTAAGGACGAGACCGAACTGACCCGATTTGAAAAGCAGGTCGTTTGCGCCACGCAAAGCGGCGCGAAGGTGGCCCGAACGACGATGCTGCCCGGGCGACGCTATGAGGAATTCAAAACGCGGGTGGCGTACGAGACGGCGTGCGCTCAAGGACTGAAGTCGCTCCAATTGGCGGAGCCGATTGCGGCCCGGCACCGCTTGCGGTTGGCTGCTGAAAATCACAAAGATCACTTAAGCGGTGAGAAAATCGAGGTCCTGAAGCGGATCAGCAGCGAGTACGTAGGGTTGTGTGTGGATGTTTTGAACAATTTCGCCCTTTGCGAAGACCCCGTGGAAACGGCTCGGTCACTGGCTCCGTGGGCATTGACCGTTCACTTCAAAGACGAGGCGATCCAGGAATGCGAAGAAGGATTCTGGCTGATGGATGTGGCCTTGGGTGAAGGCTTCCTGCCGCTGAAGCAAATAGCCCAGGTCTTGCGCCAAGCCAAACCGAACGTGCCGTTCAATCTCGAGGTGATTACCCGCGATGCGATCAAGGTGCCGGTGCGGACCGAGGCGTATTGGGCTACTTTTCCCGGCCGGCGACACACCGAAGCCGAGCCCATGCTGCGGCTGGCAAAAGAAAAAGAGCGGCCTCTGCCGCTGGTTTCCAAGTTATCACCCGAACACCAGCTCAGTTTGGAGCAAAGCAACGTCGAAAAGAGTATTGCCTACGCGAGGGATGTATTGGGATTGTAAAACAATGCAACTCGTTCTTTCGGGGCTGCTGCGGGCCGGGATGTCCCGCGCTCCGTTCATCGCGGCATTTTAACCATGCCTAAAATCACCGGTATCCTCACTCCCCACATGGTCCCCCTGGATGCGGCGGGCGACATTCACGAGGCGGAATTGCGTCGTTACGTGGACTGGCTCATCGCGCGCGGGGTGGATGGATTGTATCCGAACGGGTCGACGGGTGAGTTCATTCGGTTTACGCCGGAGGAGCGCCGCCGAATCATCCGGATCGTTTGCGAACAGGCAGCCGGCCGAGTGCCGGTGCTGGCCGGCGCGGCAGAGGCGAATGTTCGTGAAACGCTGGCTGCCTGTGAGGCATATGCAGGATTCGGGGCGCGGGCCGTGGCAATCGTCTCGCCATTCTATTACCGGCTCAGTCCGGAATCGGTGTACGCTTACTTTAACGAGATTGCCCGGCATAGCCCGATCGACGTCACGCTCTACAACATTCCATTGTTTGCGAGCCCTATCGACCTTCCCACGCTGCAACGGTTGGCGGAACTCGAGCGCGTCGTCGGGATCAAAGACTCTTCGGGCGACGTGGCATTCATGATGCGGATGATTGCGGCTGTCCGACCGATGCGCCCTGATTTTTGCTTTTTGACGGGGTGGGATGCTGTGCTAGTGCCCATGCTGCTGGCAGGGGCCGATGGCGGGACAAACGCCACAAGCGGCGTGGTACCGGAGTTGACTCGGATGCTCTTCCAGCAGGCGCGCGCCGGAGAGTACGCCGCGGCAATGCCCTTACAACAGCGATTGCTGGAGCTATTCGACGCGATGCTCTATTCAACTGATTTTCCCGACGGGTTTCGCGCGGCCATCGAGTTACGCGGTTTTGCCATGGGGCGGAGCCGACAACCTCTGAGTTCCTCGCAGCAGGTTCATCGTGAGAAACTGCAGAATACACTGCGCTGTTTGATGACGGATTTCGGCGTGGAGCCGCCGCCTGAAGGTTGTCCGCCGAAATCGCGCGCCGAGCGCGGCGACCGGGTTAATGGGATTGTTACGGAAGTTGTGCGGGAATTGCGCCATAAAGGCATAATGTGAACGGCGCCGTCGGATTCCTGGAAACGGTGGGCCTGACGCCTGCCCTGGTAACGGTGGATGTGATGTTCAAGTCAGCGCCGGTGCGCATTGTCCAGGTGGAGGTGAATGATCTTTGCGGCGTTTGCGTGAAGATCGCGGGACCTGTGGACGCGGTGAGCGCTGCCATCGAAGCGGGCCGGCGCATCGCCGAGCAGATGAAGGGAAAACCGGTCAGCCATGTTATTACCGACCTGGCTAGGGACGCAGAGAGGGCGGTGGTTTCGCCTCGCGAATACAATCCCCTCATCCAACAGGAAGTGGTTTTTCAATCGGATACAAATGAGAAAGGAAGCGATAAAATGAGCCAGGAAAATTCATACGCGCTGGGTTTGATTGAAACTCAAGGTTTCACGGCGGTGTTCGAAGCCGTTGATACGGCGTGCAAAACAGCCAACGTGGAAGTCATTGGCAAAGAGAAACTCGGTGGCGGCTATGTGACTGTCGTCATTAAGGGCGAATTATCAGCCGTCACCGCGGCGGTCGAGGCCGGCCAAAACAAAATCGGCGCGCTGGGCAAATTGATTGCGGCGCACGTCATCGCCCGGCCCAGCCAGCCAGTACTGGGACTGCTGCCCAAACTTTAAGGGCGCATGAGCTTGTATGAGAATACACCGTTCGCGCTGACGGATCGGGTGGCGCTGGTGACTGGGGGTGGCCGCGGTTTGGGCAAAGAAATGGCGCGGATCTTTGCCGCAGCGGGTGCCGACGTGTTGCTCTGCAGCCGCACGGAAGCGCAATTGCAGACGACCGCGAAGGAACTGGCGGCCGAAAGCGGCCGACGGATTGAATACCTGACGGCGGATATGGCTGTGCGGGCCGAGGCGGTGCGGTTGGCGCAGGCGGCGCTGGAGCGAATGGGCCGGATCGATATCCTGGTGAGCAATGCCGGGCACAACGTTCCGCAACCCGTGGATCAGGTGCGCGACGAGGACTGGGACCGACTGTTTGAGTTGAATGTCCACAGCGGCATGGCCCTTACGCGCGCCCTCGCTCCCGGCATGATGGAGCGGCGCTGGGGACGTGTAATTTATATTTCCTCCATTATGGCTTTCGGCAGCACGCCGGAGCGTCCCGCCTATTCCGCGTCCAAGTCAGCCCTGAACGGTATGGTTAAAGCCAATGCTTTGCGGCTGGGACCCTATGGCATCACCGTCAATTGCCTTGCTCCCGGACCTTTTGCCACGGAAATGCCGATGAAGATTCTGTCCGCGGAACAGAAAGCGACATTCGGGGAGCGTTCCGCGCTCAAACGCTGGGGTGAGCCGCGCGAACTAGCGCCAGCCGCGCTACTCCTGGCCAGCGAAGCCGGCAGCTACATCACCGGCAGCGTGATGGTCGTAGACGGCGGAGCGACCGGGCGTATGTTCTGAAGAAAATGTGCGCTGAGCTTGCGCTAACCTTGGCCCTCAACGATGGATCAAGCGGACGCTGAATTCCCTACATCGATCGGTTGTCCATTTACCAGGGAGGACTCGTGGCAAGCTTGCATCACCGCTTGAGTTTTTAGGGCAATCTCCGGCCAAAGAGGATTGAGGGTGCCCGATTGGATCTGTTCGGAGAAGTGCCGGAACAATTGGCTCTCTTGAGCGCCGGGATTGCTGTGGCTTGACTCGCCAACTTCGTAACGCCTCGAGTGCGGATGCATTTCAAAGTCGCAACCGCGAACTTCAAAAGCCGGCTGGCCGGTTTCAAACGCGATTTTATCGCCGGAGAAAGGCAGCACGAAATCCAGCACGCGGAGATGACCCAGTTCACCGGTGACAATGGCCCACTCCTCGGTTTCGGTGAGGAACGAACAATAAAAGCTGCTGGTGATGCCGCCAGGAAAGAACAACTCGGCGGAGAATTCCGTCGGCACGCCTTGGGAATCGTGCTTCTGGCGATGTTCGGAAAGGGCATGGGCGCTGACGCGTTCGGGCATGGTCCAGTTTACGGCCCACAGCGCGAACCGTATGCAGTACCATCCCAGATCGCCCAGGCAACCATAGGGCTCGAGATCGGTTTGGGCGCGGATGTTCGAAGTGAAGAATTCGTCGGGTGCTCGAAAAGTGAAAGCCGAAGTGATGCGCCTGATGCGACCGATTGTTCTGTCATCATCCAAGACCTCGCGCATGCGTTCAAGCCGCTGGCTGTGCATGAACATGACGCCATCCATGAACTGAACCTTGTGCCTGCGACAGGCATCGAGCATATCGTTCAGCTCGGCAACGCTGGTGGCGCAGGGCTTTTCACAGACGACGTGCTTTCCGGCCGCCGCGGCGCGTTTGACCCAGTCGCCGCGAATGCCAGTTGGCAACGGGATGTAAATCGCGTCGACGTCCTGAGCAGTCAATAATTCTTCGTAACTTCCAAGAGCGCGAGGGCAGGGGTCAAATGGCGCCTGAGCTTGGCAGAGGCGCACAAATTCAGCGCTGCGAGCAGTGCTACGACTGGCGACGGCAACGACTCGCCCGTTGCCCGAGTTCAAGATGGCCTTCCAGTTTTTTCGAGCAATGTTAGCGGTGCCGAGGATGCCGTAGCGGACGGGTTTCATTTCGAACGCTCTAAGGCCGGCTGCGGCCGGCGTCGCGCAGTTGTTGCAGGCGGAGCTGTGACGTTTCGATCTGCTGCAATTGATGGCCGGCGATATTGTTGGTTTCGCCCAAGTCATCGGCCAGTTGGTAGAACTGCGGCTGAGGCGCCTGGCCGGTTTCAGTGGCGGTATCGGCCAGGCGGCGCGGGCCGGGGCCCGGCTCGATGTATTTTTGCGTGCCCTCTCGCAGAGCCAGTGTGCCGGCGTGTTCGACTAAGTCTGTTCGGCCGATCCGGGATTCGC
Source organism: uncultured Verrucomicrobiota bacterium (assembly GCA_964623885.1). Classification (GTDB taxonomy): domain Bacteria; phylum Verrucomicrobiota; class Verrucomicrobiia; order Limisphaerales; family UBA8199; genus CAZUVM01. The sequence continues at coordinate 18,785 of CAZUVM010000176.1, read as the reverse complement.
CAAGCAACGCAGGAAGGATGTTCAGGCTATCGGGACCGTCTTCCGCCTCGAGGGATTGGCCAGTGAGCGCCGCGAACGAGGCCAGGAAATCAATCTGGCAAATGAGAGCATCCGAAACACCGGGTTTGACCCGAGCCGGCCAGCGCACGACGAACGGGATGCGCGTGCCGCCTTCGAAGATGCTGTATTTGCCGCCGCGCAACGGACCGGCCGGGCGATGACCGTCGAGCAATTCGACTGCGCGGTCCCGGTAACCGTCATCAACGACTGGGCCGTTGTCGCTGGTGAGAATGACCAGAGTGTTCTCTTTGAGACCGAGACGGTCGAGCGTGTTCAGGATCTCGCCGGTGGTCCAATCGAACTGGACGATGACATCGCCTCGCGGGCCGAGCCCGGTTTTACCTACAAAACGGGGATGAGGCACGCGCGGCACATGAATGTCGTGCGTAGCCAGGTAGAGGAAGAAAGGCTGATCCTTGTTTTGCTCGATAAAATGGACGGCTTTTTGGGTTAGAACATCAGCCATTTCTTCATCAACCCACCGTGCCGCTTTGCCGCCACTCATGTACCCGATGCGGCTGATGCCGTTGACGATGGTCTGGTCATGGCCATGACTGGGGTGCAACTTGAGCAGTTCGGGATGGTCCTTGCCGGTGGGATCATTTCCGACCGGCGGGCCAAAACTAACCTGGATTGGGTCCTTCGGATCCAATCCCGCGACCCTATGGTTCTCGACATACACACAAGGCGTGCGGTCGCCGGTCGCAGGCATGATGAAGCAGTAGTCGAATCCAACTTCCAATGGGCCGGGTTTGATTTCGCCGTTCCAATCGGGTCCGCCTTGTTTGCCCAATCCAAGGTGCCATTTGCCAATAGCAGCGGTTTTATAGCCAGCGTGTTGGAGCATGCTTGGGAGGGTGGCGTGATCCAGGGGGATGATGAGGGCGGCATTGCCGGGCAGAATGCCGGTGCCCTTGCGGCGCCATGGATATTGGCCCGTGAGCAATGCGTAACGCGAAGGCGTACAGGTCGCGGAGGAGGCGTGCGCATCGCTAAAACGCAATCCTTCACTCGCGAGCCGGTCGATGTTGGGAGTGTGGACCTTTGTGGCACCGTAACAGCTCACATCTCCGAAACCGAGATCGTCGGCCAGGATGATAACGATGTTGGGTTTGGAGGCAGCAGCGGCGTTGAGAGAATATGGTAGGGCCAGCAATGCCAGCGAGCAGAAGAACAGAAGTTTCTTCATGGTTTGGTCTGCGGATGCAAGTTACAGACGCATGCAACCTGCGCTAAAGGGCATCAAGTGCGGCTTTGACGCGGTCGCGTTTGGCCTGCCATTCGGTGAGGCGTTCGCGATGCTCCATCAACACGTTGGCGGGGGCTTTGGTCGCGAAGTTCGGGTTGTTCAACTTCTGCTCTACCTTGGCAATCTCGGCTTCGATCTTCTCGAATTCTTTGCGGAGCCGAGCTTTCTCGGCCTCGATGTCGACCAGGCCTTCCAGTGGCAGGAACAGGTCACCGATCGAGGAATGGACGACTGGGGTTCCTTTCTTGGGCTCGTAGGTGTTGCTGATTTCCAGCGCTTCTGCGTTCAGGAGCAGCTTGAAAACTTCGACGTCCTGAGGTGGCACAGCACCGGAGGGTTTGAGGACAAATTTGACTTTTTTGCCGGCGGGAATGTTGTTCTCGCGCCGCAGATTCCGGCCTTGAGTGATCAGCTCAAATTTAGCGTCCACGATTTCGAGGTAACAGCCATCAAGTCCGTAATGCCCAACGAAATCTTGATCCAGCGGCTTGGGCCAAGGGGCAAACATAATGGTTTTGCCACCCTGATTTTCGGGCATTTCCTCGTGGTAACCCATGCCGTGCCACAACTCTTCGGTAATGAACGGCAGGAATGGGTGGAACAGCCGGAGCGTGTGAGAGAGGATAAAATCGATCACCGCCAGCGTGTTGGCCCGGCGGGCTGCAGCATTTGGATCGGCTGACTTTGGGCTGGACTGACCGTCCGGCTTCCTAAGCTCGGTTCCGGCAGCCAAGATCGCTTTGCTCGCTTCCACATACCAATCGCAGTATTCGCTCCAGAAAAAGCGGTAGAGGATTTGGGTCGCCTCATTGAACCTGTATTCGGCGAAAGCGGTTGTGATTTCGCGGAAAGCTTGGTCGAGCTTGAGCAGGATCCATTTGTCGTAACTCGTGATCAGTTCGGCGGTGATTTCGCCCTGAACTTCCCCGCCTTGAATCTGCCGAAAGCGGCACGCGTTCCAAAGCTTGTTGCAGAAATTACGCCCGAGCTCGACGTCTTTTTCATCGAACAGCACGTCCTGGCCGAGCGGCGCGCTGCGCATCGTGCCGAAACGCAAGGCATCGGCGCCATATTTGCTAATGAGTTCGAGGGGGTCGGGTGAGTTGCCGAGGCTCTTGCTCATTTTGCGTCCCAGCTTGTCGCGGATGATGCCGGTGAAATAAACGTTGCCGAAGGGCAGGTCGCCCATGAACTCGTATCCCGCCATGATCATGCGTGCCACCCAGAAGAAAATGATGTCCGGGCCAGTCACGAGATCGCTGGTCGGATAGAATTTCTTTAGCGTGTCCGTTTGGTCGGGCCAGCCCATGGTCGCGAAAGGCCAGAGCCACGAACTGAACCAGGTGTCGAGGACGTCGGAGTCTTGAACCAGGCCCTGTTTTACCAGGTATTCGACAGCCGCATCAGATTCAGCAACCGCCTCGATTTCTAAGAAATCGGCATCTTCGACGACGACTTGCCACCAGTATGGCGCATGTGCATGGACCGGCGGACAGCGTTTTTCTGATGGTCCACGCGTATCACCTTGCATTCGTTCGCGTACACCTGTGTTCTCCAGCATCCAGGTCACCTGGTCAACCGGCCAGAACGGCTCAGCCAGTCTCGGCGTGTGCCGCAGGTCGGCTTTGAGATATTTGCGCCGCCACACCGGCACTCGATGTCCCCACCAGAGCTGGCGGCTGATACACCAATCCCGAAGGTCATGCATCCAGTGCGAATAGGTCTTGGTCCAGCGCTCGGGGTGGAACGCAATCCGACCTTCTTCCACTGCTTTTGTGGAAGGTTCAACGGCGGGATATTTCAGAAACCACTGCTCGCTCAGATATGGCTCGATCGGCACATGGCTGCGCTGGCTATAACCGACGTTGTGCACATAGTCCTCGGTCTTGAGCAATAGCCCTTGTTGGGTGAGCTCCTCCACGACAGCCTGGCGTGCTTCCATCCGATCGAGTCCGTCGAAATCATCGCCCGCCAGTTCGGTCATTTTCCCATCCGGAGCAATGATGACGGTAAGCGGCAAGTTGTGGCGTAGCGCCATTTGATAATCATTGGGATCATGCGCCGGAGTAACCTTGACACAACCGGTGCCGAACTTCGGATCGACAAAATCATCCGCAATCACCGGGATCGGCTTATTCTGCAATGGCAACAAACAGCGCCGGCCCACGAGTTTCGTGTACCGCGGGTCGTTCGGATTCACCGCGACCGCCTCGTCGCCCAGCATCGTTTCAGGACGAGTGGTCGCCACAATCACGAACTCATCCGCTTTTGGCGCGCCTTTGTCATCGAGCAGCGGATACTTGAGATGCCAGAGGTGCCCCTTTTCCTCGATCATCTCGACTTCTTCGTCGGAGAGCGCGGTGCGCGCCGCGGGATCCCAATTGACCATCCGTTTGCCGCGATAGATCAGACCTTTCTTGTAAAGCTCGACGAAGATCTTTTGGACGCAACGCGAGTAGGCCGGATCCATCGTGAATCGTTCACGGCTCCAATCGCACGAGCAGCCCAGTTTCTTGTCCTGCTCGATGATGATGCCACCGTGCTTTTCCCGCCAGGCCCAGACATGCTCGAGGAATTTCTCACGACCGAGATCGTCGCGATGCTTCATCAGCCCCTGTTTGCGCAGCGCTTTCTCAACCACGGTCTGCGTGGCGATGCCGGCATGGTCAGTGCCGGGCAGCCAGAGCACTTCCTTGCCATCCATCCGCGCTTTGCGGGCCAGAATATCCTGGATCGTGTGATTCAGGACATGGCCCATGTGCAAAACGCCGGTCACGTTCGGCGGCGGAATGACAATCGAATAGGGCGGCTTCGCCGATTTAGGATCGGCGACGAAGCAGTTCTCTTTTAGCCAGAAATCGTACCACCTCGTTTCGACAGCTTGCGGCTCGTATGCTTTGGAAAGCTCAGACATTTTTTTAACCACGGATGGACACGGATAAACACGGATAGGAGCTCATAGCACCAATCTTTCCCATTGGAGGCGGGCGAACTTAAAATTCAGAATGAGGCCGACGCGCTTATGTACGATACGCAAATAGTTCAACATTTGACCGCGTTCATGATCTGTGATGCGATCAATAACCTTTGGATCAACAATAACGGGGTCAAAGACCAGCAAATCAGGAATGAACTCTCCTACCGGGTGCTCTCGGAACAGAACTGGAAATCTACGCTGTTGGTCGTAGGGGATGCCGTTAATGCGGAATGCCACGGCTAGCGCATTTTCGTAAATCTTCTCGTGCAGGCCATGGCCAACTTCGTTGAGCACGTCGAAAGCGCAGCGAAGAATTTGCTCTGTCTCTGACTTGAGCAACAGCCTTGTATTCTCCGCGTGCGCCAAGTCCGGCTTCGCATCCGTGTTCATCCGTGTTTATCCGTGGTTGAACTATTCCTTTATCAAGGTTGACTATTTCTTCATCAACCGATACTCGAGCGAATCCGACAACGCCTGAAGACTGGCTTCGATGATGTTGTCGTGGACGCCGACCGTGCCCCATTGTTCTTTGCCGTCGGTCGACTCGATAAGCACGCGGGTGCGGGCGCCGGTGCCCGTCGTGGAATCCAGGATGCGCACCTTATAATCCTCGAGTTGAATTTTTTTGAGTTGCGGAAAGAACTTCATCAAAGCGCGGCGCAGTGCTCCGTCGAGCGCGTTGACCGGGCCGTCTCCCTCGGCAATCGTGTGCTCGGTCACTCCGTCCACGCGGACTTTCACGCTGGCCTGGCAAACGGAGAGTTTTTCATCGCGGCGGATCGAGACGTGATAACCTTCGATGATGAACGGCGGCTCCTGCTTTCTGAGGTGCTTTTGAATCAGCAACGCGAGCGAACCTTCGGCCGCCTCGTATTCGTAGCCCTGGCCTTCGAGACGTTTCACCTCGGCAGTGATAGCGCGGCTTTCGGGCGCTTCGGGATCCAGCTTGAAACCCAACTCCACCGCCTTCATGAGAATGTTGGTGCGGCCGGCCATGTCGCTTACCAACACGCGGCGCATGTTTCCTACGCTTTCGGGGTTGATGTGCTCGTAGCTGCGAGCGACGCGATCGATGGCGTGCACGTGCATGCCGCCTTTATGAGCAAACGCGGTCTGCCCAACCCAGGGCTGGCGCGGGTCATGCCGGACATTGGCGATTTCATCGACGAATTCAGAGAGCTCTCGCAACTTTGGCAACGATTTGGCCGGCAACACTTGCTTCTTTAATTTCAGCGCAAGTAAGGGAATCACGCTGGTCAGATTGCAGTTCCCTGTGCGTTCGCCATAACCGTTAATCGTGCCCTGAACCTGGGTCGCCCCGGCCTCCAGACCGGCCAGCGCGTTGGCGACCCCAAGGCCGCAGTCGTTGTGAGTGTGAATCCCCAGCCGCACATTGATCTTACCCTTTGTCGAAGCAACAATCCTGGCAATCTCTTCCGGGAGACAGCCGCCGTTGGTATCGCAAAGCACGATGCATTCGGCGCCGGCGTGTTCGGCGGCCTGCCAGGTGGCCAACGCATACTCCGGCTCGTCTTTGTAGCCGTCGAACGCATGCTCGGCGTCGTAGATGACCCGTTTCCCCCGGTCTTTCAGATAACGGATTGTATCCGCAATCATAGCGAGGTTTTCTTCCGGCTTGGCGCGGAGCACTTCGTGGACGTGGAGCAACCAGCTTTTCCCGACAATCGTGACTACCGGAGTTTCCGCTTCGAGGATCTGACGCATCAAATCGTCGTTTTCAACGGCCACGGCTTTGCGGCGCGTCATGCTGAACGCCGCAATTTGGGCGTGCTTCCATTTGCGCCGGGCTGCCTGTTTGAAGAACTCGAGGTCCTTGGGATTCGTTCCGGGCCAGCCGCCTTCTACATAGTGAATCCCGAACGCATCGAGTTTTTCCGCAATGCGAATTTTATCGAGCGCGGAAAAATTGATGCCTTCACCCTGGCTGCCGTCGCGCAGGGTCGTATCATAGAGCTCGAGCTCGGGTTTCATAAACCGCTGTTATTTAAGCGGGAGCAAATATGTATGCTAAGGGGCGGGGGATGGAAAGTGCAAAGCAGGGAGGCCCCGCGACGGCTGTGGGTCCCGTCATGGGACGGCGATTGGCGTCTCGACCGTAGAGACTCCGATCTGGCGTTCTCTGGGCTATTAGCGCTTTTGCGGTTATTTACTCCGCCTGTTCGTCTAAGCCCTACTTCAGGCTCGCCAGCGTTTCTTTGATTTTATCGAAATTCGGCAGCTCCTTGGGGCTTGGTGTCTGCTCGCTGTAGCGAATGGTGCCGGACTTATCGATCACGAACGCGGCCCGTGCAGCGGTATCGCCAATTCCCGCAAGCATCGGGAAGACAACGTCGTACTTTTTAATGACTTCCTTGTTCAAGTCGCTGGCGAGCGGGATATTGATTTTCTCTTTCTGCGCCCAGGCTTCCTGGGCAAACGGCGTGTCAATGCTGACGCCGATCACGCTGGCGTTGAGCGATGAATATCCATTCATGCCGGCGCTGATATCGCACATTTCCTTAGTGCAAACGCTCGTGAACGCGGCCGGAAAGAACAGAAGCACAGTATTCTTGTTGCCGAAATTATCGCTCAGCTTCACGTCTTGCAGGCCGGAAGCTTGTTTGGATTTGAGGGTGAAGTCAGGGGCTTTAGCACCAACCGGGATGGGCATAAAAAAAGTTTGGGTTAATAAAGTTTAGTAAGTGTGTGTATCGGACTGGCTCAATGGTCGATAGTTTGGTCGATGGCTAAAGTCGCACAGCCGCGCGACGTGTCAACGGCCTTAAATTAAGCGACTGCAGATTCGTAGTAGCTGCTTGCGAGCAGACTACGGCTCCGGTTTGGGACTGGAAGATGGATGCGCGCTGAGCTGGCGGGTACCGTCGAGCACGTACAGCAGTCCGGAAAACCCGGTGCACAAGCCGGCGGCAAGACTCCAAACGAAGATCCATTTTTCATTCCATTTCAGCAGGATCCAAAGCACGAGTGCCATTTGCAGGACGGTGGCAATTTTGCCCAGGATGCGCGGCCGGACCTTAACCTTGCCGACGGTAAATTGGATCACGCCCAGGCCGGTCAGCAGAAGAATGTCGCGTCCGATGATCGTCACGGTCAGCCAGAGCGGCACACTCGCGAGACGCGGGTGATGATCGAAACTGAGAACGACAATTGCTGAAACGAGCAGGAGCTTGTCCGCTAACGGATCGAGGATAGCCCCCAACTCGCTGCGCTGATTGTACCGGCGCGCGATATAGCCATCGACGCCATCGCAGATCGCCGCCAGCGCGAAGCAGAGAATGGCGAAGCCGAGGTGAAGTTCGTGGCCCGTCTTGCCGAAATCGAGCACTTCAAACACGAAAAACGGGATCAGAAGGATTCGGAAGATCGTGACTTTATTGGCCGTGGTCATCTTGGACCTGCCGGATGGTGGATGAGACAGCCGGGACGCGTCAACTCCGGGACCCATTTTGCCGCTTGAAGCTGGCGAGCAATTCCTCAGGGGTCACGGTCGCCGTGCCGACTTTGCCGACGACAATGCCGGCGGCATGATTGGAAAGGATCGCGGCTTCGAGCGGCGAGGCGCCTGCGGCAATTGCCAGCGTAAACGAAGCAATAACCGTGTCGCCGGCGCCGGATACATCGAAGACTTCCCGAGCCACTGTCGGAATGTGCACCGGCTTTTCGTTTCGTTGGCAAAGCAGCATGCCAAGCTCGCCTAGCGTTACGAGGAGCAGGGCAGGGCGGAGTTCGGCTAAAAGCTGGTCCGCTGCTCGCATGAGGTTCGTGTCTGCCAGCGGATTGTTATGGCGGGTCTCGTCGGCAATCCCTGCCAGCTCGAACGTTTCCTTGCGATTGGGTGTGATCAATGAAAGCCCGGTCAGGTTCAAGTGATGGACTGGCTTAGGGTCGAAGCTAAGCCAAATCCCGTTTTGACGGCAGAGCCGTTTGACCTGCTCGAGCAGCGACTGGGTGATTGCGCCCTTGCCGTAATCTCCAAGGATCACGGCTGCGGCGGTGCCCAGCATGGGTTCAAGGGTCGCCAGCAGTCGCCGCGTCAATGTTTCCTCGAGGCCGTCGCGAGTCTCGCGGTCGATCCGCACAACTTGCTGTTGATGCGCCACGATGCGGGTCTTGGTCGTGGTGCGCCGCTCCGCACTAATCACCAGCCCGCGGCAACCGATGTGATGAAGCGTGAGTAGCCGCTTGAGTTCTTCTCCCGTATGGTCCCGGCCGATCACGCCGAAAAGTTCAGTCGCGACTTGCAAAGCCGTCAGATTACGAGCGACGTTCGCCGCGCCTCCCGGCATCACACTCTCACGTTCGAAATCCACCACCGGTACGGGCGCTTCCGGTGAAATTCGCGCCACACTGCCCCAGATGAATTGGTCGAGCATGACATCCCCGATAACCACGATCCGGGACCGGGCGGCCCTGGCGAGCAGATCGTTAACGCGCTTTAGAGAAAGAGTCTGCCCTGCGAAGGCGCGCATGGCGGAGGTTGATTTGGGCTTCATTCCAGGAATGCAGTCAGTGGACTGGTGGCACTTGCCGTTTCCTGTTGCGCGGCCAGGCCCGATTCATAGGCAGCGCGTCCAGCCTCGACGGCCATTTTGAAGGCAACCGCCATCCGGCACGGGTCAGCAGAAACCGCGATGGCGGTATTGACCAGCACGGCGTCGGCACCGAGCTCCATCGCCTCTGCCGCGTGACTCGGCGCGCCCAACCCCGCATCCACGACAACCGGCACGGTTGCCTGCTCGATGATGATTCGGATTTGATCTCGCGTTTGTATTCCGCGGTTGGACCCAATCGGTGAGCCTAGAGGCATCACCGTCGCGACCCCCGCGTCCTGGAGGCGCTTGGCCAGGACTGGGTCGGCGTTAATGTAGGGCAAAACCGTGAACCCTTCCTTGACCAGCATCTCAGCGGCTTTTAGCGTTTCAATCGGGTCCGGCAGCAGGTATCGCGGATCAGGATGGATTTCGAGCTTGATCCATTTCGGCAAACCCGCTGCTGCCGCCAGCCGGGCCAGCCGAACGGCTTCTTCCGCGTTCATGGCGCCGCTGGTGTTCGGCAACAGCAAATACTTCTCAGAGTCAATGTATTCCAGGATGTTCGCAAAAGGGTCTTTCCGCCCGCTCAAATCAGCGCGGCGCAAGGCCACCGTCACCAGTTCGGAGCCGCTTGCCTCCAGGGCGTCCCGCATGCTCTCGGGGGAGGAGAACTTCCCCGTGCCCAAAATCAATCGGGAACGGAGGATTCGCCCGGCGATGGCGAGGGGTTGATTGGCCAAAGGCATGCCGGCCAATCTAGCGTCAACATTGGCTTTGTCGAGTTTCCCTTCCCGGCGTGTGATTTTAAACAATGAGCGCCCGGTGGCGCGGGCGTCCACGCCTGCGGGTTGTGGTGGCGTCTCGCCGCCACAAATTGGGGCGTGGCGCCCCTTAAACTCGCAGCCGGGACGGCAGCGCTACGTTTCTGCCCACCAGTTTACATCACACCCTTGCCGCCGGCGGGCAACATTATTTGCTGTGTGCTTGTCAAACAGCGACGGCTCAGGCATACCGGTGGCATGAGAATCTCCTTTATGCTGGCGGTGCTGCTTTGGGGTGCCGGTTCGTTGCTGGCCGGCCAAATGAAGCTCGATACTCTAACCGTCGGACCTGTCACGTATACCAATGTGACGGTGCTGGGGGCCAACACCACGGATCTGTACTTTACCCATCAAGCCGGCATCGGCAACGTGAAGCTGAAATACCTCAGCTCGGCCCTGCAGAAGCAATTCAATTATGACCCCCGAGCCGCCGCTGCCGCCGAGCGGCAGCGTGCCGAGGACGATGCGCGCTATCAAAGAGAGATTGCTGCCGATGCGGGACGCGCTCGTGCCGCCGCTGGCCCGAATGGGAATCCCGACGAGGCTGCGGAAGTGAGGCTCGCCGACCCGATTGGGGACCATTCTCCGCTCGGGAAAGCTGCGCCGGCTATGAATGTCGAGAAATGGCTGGGAGATAAACCTGCTTTGGATGGCAAATTCGTCCTGGTCTGTTTCTGGAAACCCGAGAGCGCGGCCTGCCGCAAATGGATCCCGGAACTAAACGCGCTGCAAAAGGAATTCACGAATCAGCTTGCAGTGGTCGGCCTTTGCGCCGCATCTGAAACCGCCGTCACCAGTATGGAATCTCCTAAAATCGAGTTTGCCAGCGCTCTGGACTCTAAAGCGAAACTTGGCTCGGCTGTCGGCGTGACATCTGTGCCCACAGTTTTGCTGGTGGATCCAAAGGGCACGGTGCGTTATCTGGGCCATCCTGCTGCCGTGACGCCGGCAGCGCTGCAAGCGTTGCTGCCGAAAGGGGCGGAAACACCTGCCGAGGGGTCCGCAAAGCAATAACTTTATTGCTTTTTGCTCTCCGGCCCAAGCGCTGCGTCGTTTCGCTCTCCGGTTTTGAGCCGCAGCGCTTCGAGCACCGGCAGGACGAACACTTTGCCATCACCAGGGTGCCCCGTGTGCGCTGCCTTGTAGAGCGCCTTTAGCAAACCATCGACTTCGTCGTCGTGGCACACCATTTCCAGGCGCATTTTGCGCGTCAATTCGACTCCGGGAATCTCCCGATACTCCGGGTTGGCCATATCGTGTTCCTGGCCAAAACCGCGTGCTTCGGAAACCGTCAACCCGTGGATGTGATGGCCGATTAGCGCATCCTTGACCCGATGCAGCACGTCCGGCGGAATGATGGCGAGAATGTATTTCATAGGAGCACAGGTACACTATTTTTGAGCGACCAGTTTAAGGATCTTACTCAGATTTTTGGATTTCAAAAGTCGGATAAAGAATCGGCAGCAGCAGCAGCGTCAACACCGTGGCAGTAATCAATCCACCAATGATTACGACGGCAAAAGGGCGGGCCGTTTCCGCGCCTACGCCGGTCGAGATGGCCGCCGGCAGCAAACCCAATGCAGCCATCAATGCGGTCATGATTACCGGCCGCACGCGCGAAACTGATCCCTCCATCACCGCTTCATGAAGCGGCTTGCCCAGTCGGCGCAACTCCCGCACGCGCTCAACCAGGAGTACACCGCTTTGGATCGACACGCCAAACAGCGCGATGAATCCAACCATTGCGGAAACCGATAAATCCAAACCCACAATCCACAGCGCCAGCAACCCGCCGACGGCCGCAAAAGGCACGTTCAGCAGAATGAGCGTGGCAAACCGGCCGGAATCAAACGCTGTGAACAGCAGGAAGAAGATAGCCATGATCGTCACCGGTACAACGACCGCCAGGCGACGAACCGCCCGTTGCTCGTTCTCGAATGCGCCCGTCCAAACCGTCCGGTAGCCTGCAGGCAATTTCACCGCCGCATTGGCCCTTTCCTGCGCATCGCGAACGAGCGATCCCAGATCCCGGCCGCGAACCGACAATTTGATCGCAATGCGTCGTTCGTTGCCTTCGCGCATGATCTTGGCCAGTCCGGCGCGCACTGCTACCCGCGTTAGCGCGCCCAGGGTAAGCCGCTCGCCGTTGGCCCCGAACACCGGGATGCCGCGAATTGAATCGAGGTCGGAAACGGCTTTCGGCGCCATTTTCACCACCAGGTCGAACGTGCGTTCGCCTTCGAGCACCTGGGTGGCCACCGAACCGCCGAGCGCAGTTTCGATCACCGACTGTATATCAGAAACACTGACTCCGTACCGTGCAATAGCCGCTCGGTCCACCGTGATTTGAATCTGCGGCTGGCCAGTGAAGCGATCCGTCCCAACGTCTTTGGCCCCGGGCACGGTACTGATAGCATCGGCAATCTTGTCCGCGTACTCCTGCAGCTTCTCCGCGTCCTCGCCAAACAACTTAATCGCCAGCTCGCTTTTTATGCCCGAGACCGCCTCATTTACGTTGTCCTCGATGTATTGGCTGAATTGAGTGTCGATTCCTGGGATCTCGGCCAGGTTTTTGGCCATGGTGTCCACCAGCGCTTCACGCGTGGAGGCGGTTTTCCACTCCGAGCGTGGCTTCAAGTTCACGTTAAATTCACAAACATCGAAGCCATTGATGTCCGTGCCGTCATCCGGGCGCCCAAGCTGGCTGAGCACGTTTTCGCATTCCGGGAACGAGGCCAGCCGGTGTCGCACGTTGGAAACAATCTTGTCCGCTTCTGATGGCGAGATCGATTTGGGCATGAAGATCCGTACCCAAAGCGCGCCTTCGTCCAGTTTGGGCAGGAATTCGGAACCGATGAGGCAATAGGCCGCCACGCCGCTGGCCAGCAGCAAGCCCGTCAGACAGAAGATCACAAAGCGCCGGCGGAGCGCAAAATCCAGGGTCGGGCGGTAATACTGGATTAACTTGCGAACAATCCAGGATTCGTCTTCCTGAGGTCGACGCTTCAGGGCAAAGCTGATTAGCGCCGGTACGACGAGCACCGCGAAGATGGTTCCGGTAATGAGTGCGTACGTGAGCGTCAGCGCCATCGGCCGGAAGATGCGCCCCTCGACGCGCTGCAAGGTGTAAACGGGGATGAAGGCTGTCAGCAGGATTGCCTTTGAGAAAAGGATCGGCCTTCCCATCTCGCGAACGGACTCGATAATGGCTGTGGGCAGCGGCAAGGGCCGGCGTTCGTGTAGTATCCGGATGAGGTTTTCGGCGATAACGACTGCTGAGTCCACGATGATGCCGAAATCAATCGCGCCCATCGAGATGAGGTTGGCCGGGATGCCGCGCAAATCCAACAACAGGTAGGCCCCAAGCAGCGAGACGGGGACAGCCAGCGCCACGACTAAGGCTGTGCGGTAATTCCCGAGCCCAAGAAATAATATCAGCACCAGGACGACGAGTCCGATTCCCTCCAGCATGTTTTTGCGCACCGTGTGCAAGGTCCGGTTGGTCAGCCCCGTGCGGTCGTAGTGAGGGATCATGCGAATACCCGGCGGCAGGTGATGGGCGTTGATCTCATTGACCATCGCGTGGATGCCATTCAGCACTTCGCGTGGGTTCTCGCCCCGGCGCATAATCACTATCCCTTGCACCGCGTCATCGTCATCGCTGATTCCGTTTGGCGTCTTGAACAGCATCCCGACCCGGCCCAGGCGAACCGCGTTGCCGATCGTCACGGTGCCGATATCGCTGATCCGGATCGGTGTTCCATTCCGGCTGTCCACGGCGATGGCCCCGATATCCTCAGGGCCGCGGACGAATCCCAGGCCGCGCACGACATACATTTCCGACCCGTGCTCAACATACGAGCCGCCGGCGTTGCGGTTGCCGTTCGCGAGCGCCGTGAACACTTGCTGTAATGAAAGGTTGTAAGATTTGAGCTTCAGTGGATCAACCTGCACCTGATATTGCTTGGTCGGCCCGCCGAACCCTACGACATCCACCACGCCCCGCACCGTTCGCAGTTTGCGTTCCACGACCCAGTCTTCCAACGCTCTGAGTTCTACTGCCGAAAAGCCCCGCGGCGCTTTAAGTGTGTAACGGTAGATTTCTCCAATCGGCGTCGCGTTCGGCGACAAACTGGCCTGGGCCCCAGTCGGCAAGCTTACATTCGAAAGGTATTGGAAAACCTGGTTGCGAACATAATCCGCCTGCGCATCGTCTTCGAATACCAAGGTGACTTGTGACAACCCGAACAGGCTAATCGAGCGCAGCGCGACTAATTTCGGCACGCTGTTCATCTGGTTCTCGATCGGGATCGTCACCAACCGCTCGACCTCCTCGGCGGCATGCCCGGGGAAAAGCGTAATCACCTGCACCGATAAGTTCGAAACGTCCGGAAACGCCTCGACCGGCAATCGCTGAAAGGCGTTGATTCCCGCGAACAGGAACAGCATCAGCACGGCCAGAACGATCGCCCGGTGCCGCAGTGTATAAGCGGTGATACGGCCGATCATGTCTTAGGCGCGTTATCCATGACCGACTGTAGTAACAGGCAGCCTTCCGTCACCAGTCGCTGTGCCGGTTTCAGGCCCTCCAGCACCTCGACCTTGCCTTCGCGTTCCCGGCCCACGTTCACTTCCTGACGTTGAAATTGTCCTGCTCCAATCTCAATGAACACGTAGTATTTGTTGTCCCTTAGAAACAATGCCTTGGACGGCACTTGCAGACTCATCGGCACCGCATCCGGGATTTCCACAGTCACGTACAACTCCGCTTTGAGCACTTTGTCCGGGTTCTCCACGGTCCCGCGCGCGCGGACAGTTCTCGTGGTGGGGTCCAGCGAATCGCCGATAAGGTCGAGCTTGCCTTTGAAGACCTGGTCCGGGAACGCCTTCGAGCGGATGACTAATTCCTGGTTTTTATGCACGAGCGGCAATTGCATTTCGGTAACGTCCAGCCAAACCCATAACCGGTTGGGGTCCGTTACGGTAAAGAGTGGCTGCGTGAATTGCTGCACGTTGGCCAGCATCTGGTCGGGACGGACCTCCTGCCCTGGCGTTACGTTGCGCTCGACCAGTATGCCCTCCAACGGGCTGGGAAGTTGAAATACCTGATCCACCGCCTTGGTGCTCGATCCATAGATAGCAAGCCGTGTCTCAGCACGCTCCTTTTCCGCCTGCGCGTTCTCGAAATCGGCTTGTGCTGATTCCAGATCCTTCCGCGGGGCGGCGCCGTGTTCCACCAGATCTTTGACGCGGGCGAGGTTGCGTTCCGCAAGGTGGAATGCGCTCACCGCCTTGGCCGCATCCGCCTGGGCCTGGCCAAAATCGCCTGATTGAATTTCCGCCAGCGACGCCCCTTTGGTTACCGGTTGATTGATGTCGACAAAAAGCGTGCGGACGATGCCTGCGAATGGCGTGAAGACGCGCACAGTTTGGTCGTCATCCCAAACCAACCGGCCCGTCAACGGCACAAATGCCGCCTGTGGTGTTCCGACAGGCTCAACTGTCAATGCTGCTAGTTGGGGTGAGTTCGCTGCCATAACAATGGAATCACCCGTTACCTTGGGTTCGGATACGGCTGCTTCCTTGTTCTCCGGATGGCACCCAAGCAAAAGCGATGTCGCGGCAAGACATAACACTCGGATGAACTGCAGCGCTCGAGAGTTCGCCTGAAGACCTGTCGTTGCCAGCGTTCCGCGAGCGCGGGCGTCCTCGCCTGCGGGTTTTGACAGCGTCTCGCTGTCCGATCCGTCTTTATTCATGACGCGCCGTATAATCCTCATTTCTTCACCTCCGCAGGTTTGATCTCCTGGCTGGCCGCTTGGAGCGACGCCAGCGAGTTTGCCATGTCGCTCGCCGCTTGCAGCGCGGCCATGCGCACGTCGTTGTCATCGCGCTCCGCAACCAGCATATCGAGCAACGAAGCCGCGCCTTTTTGGTACGCGTACGCTTTGGTTTTGCGCACCTGGTCCGATTTTGGCCGGATATCATCGCGGTAACGTTCCCATCGGCGCGCCGCGTTCTCATACCCCAAAACAGCCGTGGCGATGTCCGCTTGCGCCTGCGCTTTGGCTTTTTCGTACGCCAGTCGGGCCTGCTCTCGCGCGGCGTCGGCGGCCAGAATATTGCCCCGGTTCCGATTCCAAAGCGGCAGGGGCAGACTTAACCCGAAGCCGACCGTGTTGGGGAAGTCAGGCGGGTTGTGTTCGTATTGGCCGGATACGGTCGGGTCTGGGATACGGTTGCTTTTCTGCAGGCGCCAATCGGCCTCGGCTTTCTCCCAGGCAGTTTGAGCCGCCACGACATCTGCTCGCAACTCGCCCGTGGCGCTCGTGCGCGGTTGGCCGGCCAGCGCAATTAATTGCTCCAACTTGTCGGAAAGGCTGCAGTCCGCATTCGGATGCGGCAACCCGAGCAGCACTTCCAGGGCAACTCGAGCCTGGGCTGCTGCGGTTTTGGCCGCTTCGGCGTCCGATTCAAAACGTTCGGCGGTGATCTCGATCTGATTCCTGTCGGCGCTTGAGATTTCACCGGACTGAAGCCGCAGCGCCGCCAAACGCGCTTCTTCGCGCAGTGTCGCCGCAGATTCCAGCAACACGCGCGCGTTCTCCTCCGCCAACTCGGCGGCGATGTACGCTTTGGCTACGCCGAGATCCAGCGTGCGGCGAGTATCCAGCAATTGCGCCCGCGCGCTCTCCAGGCCGGCCTCCGCTGATTGCCGTCGATTCTTGCGTTTGCCGCCGATCTCGAAAAGCTGATTAATGGCAAAAATGGTGTCGTAACTGCGATCCCACAAACCATTCCCGGCCGGCGTTGAATTCGGATGATTGTCGACGCTGATGAAAGCCGTCGACATGGTAAATGTCGGGTTGGGAAACTGTTTCGCGACAATTCTCTGCGCGCTCGCTGCATCCACGCCCGCTACTGCCGCGAGCAAATCCCAATTGCATTCAAAGGCAAATTCCTGCGCCGAGGCCAGGTTCAGGTGCTGCAAATCCAGCGTGGCAAGCGCATTGGTCGCCGGCGCAGCTTCAAGTCTTTGCGCGGCGACAAACAGCAGGCACACCGGCGCGAACCGGCTCCACAATCTGAGTTTTAGTCGGAGACACATCGCGTGTCTTCACGGGTCGCTCGTGTGGAAGACGAGCCAACGGGCACCATCCGCTTGGTGAAAACCGGCGCAGATGGTGTGAGCGCCCGTGCAGGATTCCTCCCCTGAGCTACCTCTGTGCCAAAGCGGCGACAGCCCGCAAAAATGCAGGTCTTGTCCGCTCTGTTGCGCCGCCAGATCCTTGAACAGATAACCTGCTTACCAACCGTGGTAACCCACTAACCCGAACTTAGAGTGTGTTTGGAAAATGCTGACGGAGCGCGAGCGGTCCCCGCTCGCAGCGGTCGGAATGGTGCCTGTGCGGAAACTGCGCCCCGTCCTCCTTCTCGTCCTCGTCCTCCAATGAATCCAATTGGCCTCCCTTTCGATGGCGGCTCTGCGCTCTCTGAGTTCTTTGTGGTTAAATCATTATGGCGATCGCACAGCAATCCCTAAGCCTTTCGCAGGTTGCTTCAATGCCAAATAAAAGATGTTCAATCCTCAATTCTCAATGAGTGAGTACCTTCGGTTGCGGCTGTGCCGCGCTGTACCACTATCCATGAAAGTTTCCTCGGCCTGCGCAAACTCTCGTCCTCGTCCTCTTCCTCCAATGGACTCAATTGGTCTCCCCTTCGGTTGCGGTTTTGCGCTCTCTGCGTTCTTTGTGGTTAGGTGATTATGGCCAAGCCCCATTTCGCGTGGGTAAACTGAATTGCTCCGCCTTAGACGCCGCCCTTTGGTTATCGCGGCGAAACGTTTGCAACTTTCAAATCGTGCCGAAAGGCAAAAAGTCGACCGTGCAATTGTCCCGGGTCCGGCAGCACCGTTACTTCGTGCGTTGCCGAAAGCCGGTCGCGCAGCAGAGCTACCGTGCCCGGCACATAATTGTCATGGTACTCCATGACAATGCGTTCGATGCGCGGAAAAACTTCCGCCGCAGCGGTCGAAAACGCAGCGTGCTCCGCACCTTCCGCATCCATCTTTAAAAGACTAATGGTTTCGGCCCGCGCCAGTTCAAAAAGGTGGCTCAAAGGAACGACGCCGACAGAATTCGGATCGTTCTGCTCTGCCGATACGACCCGGGCATCGGTCGAGCGGTTCGTAGGAATCTCCTGCATTTTGATCCTGCCGAATTCCCCACCAATCCCCAATTGATGAAGTTCCACCTGCGCGTCCGGCCCCAGCAGCGCCAGATTCTGGTTCAGGCACGAAAAGTTTTCCGGCGACGGTTCAAGCGCAACAACTCGGCACCGCGGCTCCTCCTTAAGGATACGCAAGGTGAACAACCCGATATGCGCTCCCACGTCGACGACCACGTCGCCGGGCTTCGGCCGGTAAAACTCGCCCACGCGGTAGACGTTTTCGCGCCACATCTCCAGCATCACCGGGATCAGCCCGCCTCGGTTCGGCGGATGCATAATAGTTCGGCCGTCCCGGAGTACCAATCGATCGATAACAGGTCCTTGGCTTAAATATCCGCCGCATCGCAGGTTTTGGATCATCGCGGCGCCATTGCGAAAGTTTCGCAGCAGAAACAAATACGTATTCAGGGTGTTGCACGTCATAGCCATGTGGATCCAAATTTACCCGTTTTTTCAGTTATCCTCGCCCGCGAGAAGAGACGACCGCTGCTCCTGCTGTCATGCGATTTCGCTGACGCTACAAGCCTCTGCCACGCCGGACAATAGAGTGTATTACCCCTTCATCCACAAATAAGCCCTAGACTCTCCTCCTCCTCGTCCTCGTTCTTGTTCTTTTCCTCGAATGAATTCAATTGGACGCCCATAAAGAAATTCCCGTTCATTCGCATCCATTCGCGGTTTAACTGGTTCTCTGTGTGCTTTTCCGTGCCCTTTTATGCCTGATTTTCTCTGCGTTTCTCTGTACTGCAACAGTTGGAATTGCTCGCGAGCTGCGAACGATCTTCAGGCGGTCGGAACGCCGGCTTTAGCCGGCAGGAACGTCCGACCGGGGTTGTGGCCAGGAATCGACGAATATCGACGTTTATGGCTTGCTGCCGGCTAAAGCCGGCGTTCCT
>CAZUVM010000175.1:0-15590 GCA_964623885.1 uncultured Verrucomicrobiota bacterium | reverse complement strand
CCTCCCCTCCCGGCCAAATGATCGTCGATAACGGCGGCTTACTTGGCACCAATACTTACATTTCCGATTCTTCCAGCGCCTTTGATCTCGGCGTGCGTGGCGCTGGCGTGGTGACGTTGTACAGCGCGTCACTCCACGATCTATCCATTGCTTCAAATTCCTGGATCATGCTCAACAGTGTTGAACAAACGATGAATATCGGCATATCCGGCAGCGCGTACATCGATGCCGGCGGCGGGATCAAGGCTGACAGCGCCGGTTTTCCCTCCGCGGCGGGTCCTGGCGCCGGCCTGAGTTATATCGTCGGCACAACCAACGCTGGGAGCGGTGGTGGTTATGGCGGTTATGGTGGCGCCGGGGTCTTAGCTACACAGGGAGGAAACGCTTATGGCTTCGCCACGAATGCACCGCAGTCGGGCAGCGGCGGCGGGGGGCAGCTTGCGGCCGGAGGTGCCGGGGGCGGCTCGCTTACCCTTCGTGTCACGGGCAGCCTCACTCTGGATGGTTTGATCTCGGCCAACGGCGGTTCCGGCGTTATTACCAACCGCAATAACGGCGGCGGCGGTTCCGGTGGTGGCATTTACGTTTCTGCGGCTGCGTTGTTCGGCTCAGGCGCGATTACAGCGAACGGAGGCAACGGTATCGACCTGGGCGGCGGCGGCGGCGGCGGACGCATCATGCTGTTTCCTGGTGCCAATACATTTTCTGGCAGGATTACGGCCTATGGCGGCAATGGTTACACTCGCGGTGGCGCAGGTACGGTTTACACTTTCTCCACTCCTGTTACCGGCGTAGCCGGCTTTGGACAAATCCTCGTCGATAACGGTGGTGTGCCGGGAACGAACACGCTTATTTCTGATATCGGCCCGTTCGACCTTACGATTCGCGGAGGCGGTAAAACCTTTTTGAGCTCGCTCACGACGATGCGAAATCTCTACGTCGCATCCAACGCATGGCTGATCCCGCCCTCCGGCCCAGGCGCTCTCACTCCTGCACTCAACATTACCAGCAACGCCATTATCGAAAGCGGCGGCACTATCCTGGCCGACGGATTGGGTTATACCCATGGCACAGGTCCCGGTGGTGGTCTCTTTTTGAATAATGTTGGCAATGGCGCTGGTTATGGTGGCTACGGGGGCATCTACCCGGGTGCGCTTAATGGCCAATCGGGCGGAGGCAACGTGTATGGTTCAATTTCGACTCCTAACCAGGTCGGTAGCGGCGGCGGTGGCTCGATTGCACCCTATGGTGGCTCCGGCGGCGGTGCCATTGTTCTTAATGTCAATGGTGTTTTCGACATTGAAGGCCGGATTTCCGCGAACGGCCTGCCCGGCGGCGCAAATAGCGGTGGCGGCTCCGGCGGCAGCATCTGGTTGACTGCCGGCACTCTGCTTGGCAATGGCATTCTCTCCGCCAATGGTGGTGACGGCGCCGCCCTCGGTGGCGGCGGCGGTGGTGGCCGCATCGCACTCATCTATGGCACTAATTCGTTTACCGGTCAGACCACCGCCTATGGCGGCGCCGGCTCAATGGGCGGTGGTGCCGGCACGGTCTATCTGGCGCCGAAAACCTTCGCGGCGGCACCCAACGCACAAGTCGTTATCGACAATGGTGGACGCACCGGCACTAACACCAGTGTTTCCTCGCTGCCGAGCTCGTCTGATCTCATCATTCGTAATGCCGGTGTTGCTCAGATCGACCGAGGCCAAATTTCTGTCCGCAATTTATTTGTCCAGTCGAACGCCTGGCTGAAATCAACCTTGCCGCCTTCCCCGGACGCATTTCAATTCTCAGTTAGTGGTAACGCCACGGTTTCTGCCGGCGGGGGCATCATCGCCGACGGCACTGGCTCTCCACAGGGTGTAGGCTTAGGTGCTGGCCGCGCAGCCACATCGCCTTTGGGTACTGCCGGCGGCGGCGGCGGCTATGGTGGCGCGGGCGGGTCCAGCGGGACCGGTGGCACGGGGGGAGCCGCCTATGGCTCTCCAACTAGTCCTGCGGGTGTCGGCAGCGGCGCCGGCGTGACGTTCGACCCTTCCATGGGCGGCTCTGGCGGCGGCGGGCTCGCAATCAATATTTTCGGGACGCTCCAACTGGATGGCCGTATCTCCGCCAATGGCGGATCTGGTCTGCCCCCAGGTGGTGGCGGGGGCTCCGGCGGAACCATAAACCTCAGGATGGGCAAGCTTGCCGGATCGGGTGTAATCTCCGCAAACGGCGGCAACGGTGACAGCCTCGGCGGCGGCGGTGGCGGCGGCCGGATCAGCGTCGCATATACCTCTTCGACGTTTGTAGGCTCCATGACCGCCTATGGTGGAACGGGCGCCAACAACGGCGGCGCCGGGACTGTTTATGTGCTCCCGCCTCAACCTTTCGGCCGCCTCATCGTTGATAACGGCGGGATCACCGGCACGAATACTCCCTTCTCGGTCGCGCAGCCGTTCGGGTCCACGCTGGCGGAACTGACGATCCAGAACGGAGCCGTCGTTTCCATACTCAGCTCGCAGACGTATTGGAGCAACCTGGTCGTTAACCCTGGCGGGACCCTGACCGCTCCTGCCGGCCCGACCAGCTATACTATCACAGTGCTGCATAACGCACTCATTGAAACCCGCGGCGCTATCGTATTCGACGGACTCGGTTTCACTCAGACCAACGGTCCCGGTGGCGGCCTGACCTCCGATTATATTGGGAGCGGCGCCGGTTACGGCGGCGTGGGCGGCGCGTCGTCGCTATTGCCCGGCGGGCCGACCTACGGTTCGGCGCAGCAACCAACGGATGTCGGCAGCGGCGGGGGCCTCGGCTGGGGCACCCCTGGCTACGGCTCCCAGGGCGGCGGTGCCATCCATCTTGCTGTCGGCGGCACGTTGACCGTCAACGGCCAACTCAGCGCCAATGGCAACCCTGGGCTTCAGGAGGATGCCGGCGGCGGCTCCGGCGGGTCGCTGTGGATTGAAACCGCAAACTTCTCTGGCAACGGTCTACTCTCCGCGAACGGCGGCGCCGGTGAAATGTATCTCGGAGGTGGAGGCGGCGGCGGACGCATCGCCGTTTATTCCCGCGCTAATTATTTCTTCGGACAGATCACTGCTTCCGGCGGTGCAGGCTATAATGTCGGCCAGGACGGTTCAATCTATCTTGCTCCCGTGCCAGCCGGACCGACAGTGATCACGCAAACTCCTTCCGGGGTAGTCACCAATCCTGTTGGTTCTATCGATCTCTTCTTCAACGAATCGCTCTACCCCGCAACCCCCAGCATCACGAACTTCATCCTGGTACCGCCGCCCGGCGCGGCGCCTCCCCAAAACATTTTTTTGTCCGTGCAAAGTGCTTCGCACATCCTCCTGCAGTTCGTGCCGGCCCAGAGTGTCCCCGGCGCTTACTCGCTGCTCGTTGGGCCCGGTATCCGTGATCTGTTCGGCCAGCCGATGTCCCAGGTCTATACCGGCTCGTTCACGCTCGCCTTGCCGTCGATCCAGGGCACGGTCGCCGACATGGCTGGCAGGCCGCTATCCGGCGTGTTGCTGCAGCCGGATTACAACCTCTCGGGGGCGATCACCGATACTAACGGTCACTATGCGATCGGCGTGCCTTATGGCGCGAATACTACCGTCACCCCCAGCGACACCAACTGGACATTCGTTCCGGGATCGAAGGTTTACACCAATGTCATTGCCGCCATCACCAACGAGAACTATCTCGCCGTCACGACCATCGTACCGCCGGTATCGGCTCAATTCAGCCCCACCAACATGACCATGTCGTGGCTAGGCATACCCGGCGTCACCTATCAACCGCTGGTCTCGACTAATCTCGTCGATTGGGAGCCCTATGGCCCATCCTTCGTCGGGACCAACCGCGTCGTGCAATTGGTTATCCCGGTCGACGGCTCACCGCAAAACTACTTCC
The DNA here is from genome assembly GCA_964623885.1 of uncultured Verrucomicrobiota bacterium. Classification (GTDB taxonomy): domain Bacteria; phylum Verrucomicrobiota; class Verrucomicrobiia; order Limisphaerales; family UBA8199; genus CAZUVM01. The sequence goes on along the minus strand of CAZUVM010000175.1, from coordinate 11,681 downwards.
GACTGCGCGCCAACAACTGAATCACTCTTTCTCCAGTTCCACTTTCAGATTCAGGTCCGCCCCCGCGCTGACCTGTAGCTCCCGCCGGTACGGTTTAAACCCGGTGCGCTTCACTTCGACAACGTGAGGGCCGGCGGCCAGTTTCAACGTCGCCGGCGAATTTCCGACAAACGCGCCATCAACAAATACTTCGCTACGATCGTCGTCTGTTTTCACCGCGACCAGGCCGGTAGAAACCGAAGCAGTTGTGGCCGGTGCATTGGTATTTGCTGAGGCCGGTTTGAATTCGCGCGCGAGCTTTTGCGCTTCTGCGATTTGGTCTTTCGTCATCTGAGTTTCGACCTTGGCCAGGTTCAGCTTGATATCCGCAGCATTCTCCTCGTCCTGGCCCTCGGCCAGGTCGAACCACTTATAGGCTTGCACCAGGTCTTTGTTCACCCCTTCACCTCTTGTATAGCATTCGCCGAGACGATTCTGTGCGCGCGCATATCCCTCTTCCGCGGCGGGCTTCAGCCACTGCATCCCTTCCTCCACATCCTTGCTCACGCCGTCACCTTCAAGATAACTCCGAGCCAACTCGTATTTACCCGGCGCTGAGCCCTGTTCGGCCGCTTTGCGAAACCAACGCACCGCCTCGACCTCGCTGGGGCTGACACCGCGCCCGTTTGCATAGGCGCGACCGAGATCAACTTGGGCCTCAACCAACCCCTGGTTGGCTGCTTTTCGGAACCATTTTAGAGCTTCCCTTTCGTTCTCTTTGACCCCGTAACCATTGGCATAATCCAGCGCGAGCTCGTATTCCGCCCGCGCCAGGCCCTGGTCGGCAGCCATGCGGTAGTACTTAGTCGCTTTTCTGAAGTCCCTATCGACACCGTCCCCGCTGGCGTACATCCCACCGAGCTTTAGTTGCGCCTGGGCATCTCCTTTGTCCGCCTTCGCGGTAAGTTGTGCCAGGGCGTCGCGCTCTTCCTTGGCCGTTTGAGCGGGAGCCTGCCCAGCGAAGCCGAACCAAATGATCCCCACTGCCAACCCCAACCGATTCCATTTCATGGTAGCAGGATAAGATTTTGCTGCCGTGTGGCAAGCACGCTGCGGTGGCGGCTGAAGGCTCGCTACCCTCGTGCCACAGAGGGGGTGACTGCAACTCAAGGGAATCGCTCTTAGATCTATACCAAACGAGTAATTCGCCGACTCGGAAGTCGGCGATACAGCAGGGTCCTGCCGGACGTGCCCCAAGGCCTGCGCTAGGGGCAATTCGCCCAATTACAAACTTTTTACAACTGTTTGGCTTGCGCGTGACAACTCTTGTTTATGAATTAGAGAAGGTGAGGTTATGAAAATGAATTTGGGATTGGCTTGCGGTTTGGCGGCCACGGTTCTCGCGGCGCGGGTTCAGGCGGAGTCACGCGGTTTTGTAGCCCATGAATGGGGAACGTTTACTTCCGTGCAGGGCGGCGATGGCAACCTGGTGGAGTGGCGGCCGCTGGAAACTTCACGGCTGCCGGGGTTCGTCTACGATTGGAGCCGGGCAGGTCTGGGCCGCATACGGGCCAGCCAGTTTGTCTACGGCAAGGGTGACATTACCTGCCTGCAGCGCATGGAGACGCCGGTGATTTACTTCTACGCGGATCAGGAGCAACGAGTCGACGTGTCTGTTCGATTTCCCAAAGGTTTGATCACGGAATGGTATCCACAGGCCGCGCAGATAGGTCCGGCGATGGTGCAACCTTCAGCCGCAGTCGCCAAACTCAACGAGCTGGCATACGAGGCGGGAGCGAAGCCGACATTCAACCTGGCGTCATTTTGGAATAGCACGGCGACGATGGAAAGCCAGGCGACGTGGAGCGGCGTGGATGTCCTGCCGGCCAAAGCGGCCGTCACACGCGCACCCTCTTTGCTGACAGATGCCTCGGGCAGTCATTACTTTGCCGCCCGCGAGACGGACGCGAATCTGATTCAACTCCCGTCATTATGCGCTACCAACTCGTCGCCGGAGTTTGAGAAATTCATTTTCTACCGCGGTGTGGGGAATTTCGCCACTCCGTTGGTAGTCAAGACTGTTGCCGGTGAGCAAGTGACAGTCGTTAATACCGGCATTGAGCCTTTGCGGGATCTGTATGTGCTCCGGGTGGAAAAGGGACAGGCGAAATTCCTTCCCATGCCCAGGTTGAATCCCGGCGCACAGCAGACCGTGGAGATGTCTTCTCAAACCGGCTACTTGCCGATTGCGGAAGCATCCTCGCAGCTTGGCAAGCAGCTCGCCGAAAGCTTGAGCAGCCAGGGACTATATGCGCGTGAAGCTGCGGCCATGGTGAAGACCTGGAAGGACTCGTGGTTCGAAGAAACAGGCCTGCGAGTGCTTTACGTCCTGCCGCGAGCCTGGACGGATCGGACTCTGCCGCTTGAGCTCACGCCCGCCCCGCGCGAGTTGGTCCGAGTAATGGTTGGGCGCGCCGAGGTGCTGTCGCCCGAATTGGAAAATCGGCTCGGGCAAAACCTGGCGAAGGCGCAGTTCGGAGACAGTGCGGCAAGAAGCGAAATCGAGGCGGAGTTCCGAGGCCTGGGACGATTTGCCGAGCCCGCGATGACCCTGGCGCTGGTTGGCAAAAACTCGGCTAACTACCAGGTGGCCTGGGAGCTACTGCAGAACGCGAGACGGAAGTAACTATTCGAACCGCCGTACCAGTTCCGTGACGGATGCCTGATACTCCAGCGTTTTCAGGTGTTCAACCTGTGCCTGATCAGCAGCTGCCCGTCGCGGGTGAATCGTAACGCGGGAGCTCTCGATCGCTTTCGGACTGAGGATCGACCAATTCCCAGTCCGCACATCGACCAACGCCATCTTAAGCTGGATTTTCATGTGGTGTGTTTCATCAGGGAGCATCCAGTTCACGATCGGCACCCACGAGACCGTTTTCGTGGGCAATTGATCACTCTCGGTTTCGATCGAACCCCAATAGCAAAGAATGAAGTCGGTGCCGCCGCGCGCGGCAATGAGCCGAAGCGTCTTGCTGAAGCTTTCCGGATCCGAACTTTCGGTGGCTGATCCCCGGAACCCAGTCCGGTGAATTGGAGGAACGCCTGAGAACGGCACGACCCGAAAATGTTTGCTCAATTCGCTGACCATCGGGCTGTCTGGAAAGACTGCTCCCGATTGAATGAGTAGAATGGTGCTATTGGGCGGCAATTTGAAATCTTTGGCATTCACCAGTGCGCGCTGAATGTCGGCTTCCGAAGTGATCTCATCTCGCGCAATGCCCAGGACGTCGAATTCGCTGAGCTCACCGCGGTAATCGAAGGCGGGATCCGAACTGTGTTGAGCGGTTCCGGTGCCGCTGTTTGGTTGATATTCCGAATGTGAGATGGAGCGAGCTGAGCTGGTGCACCCGACAAGAAGCGCGGCGACGATGGACAGCAGAACAATGTCTAATGTTTTCATTTTTATTCTCCTGGGGTCACGGTTGTTTTGTATTTCACACCTTCGGGAACCGGCACGGCCACGGGCACAGTAGTGCCATCGGCTCCTCCGGTCCGTCGTAGCGAGTCGACGGCGATGAAGGCGGTAAATGGTGACATGAGCGCGTAATCCAGCGCGACCTGCTTAATCTCTTGAGCCGCGTCACCGCGCGGTTCGTAGCCGGACCGGCTGGCCAGTTCGGCAATTTTCGTTCTCGCCCAAACACACGGCAGCGCGCCGGAAGCCGCGCTTGAAGAATTCTGACTCGGGGCAACGGACAGTTGAAGCGGTCGGCTCGCCGCCAAACCGTTGACCCAAACGGCGGTCTCCGGCTCACCCGCGAAGCGACCCGTGACAATCACGGGCCGGCCGATAAAGAGGTCCGGCAGTTCGGTTGGGAAAACTTCTGCCACATTCAGACCGCCCCAATCGATGCGCAGGTCTGTCAATGCGGGATGGCTGATCCGTCGGAAGAAATCTTCCATGATTTGGGCGGCGCTATCATGAAGGCCGAGGTAAGCCACCGCGCCACGGCCGGCTTTCGCCATTTGATCGAGCAGGTACCGATTCACGGCGGAGCCGATGCCGAAGCTGAAGATACGAGCCGGTCCCAGGCGCTGCTGAATTTCACGCAAAACCTCGCTCTCGTTCCCGATGTAGCCATCGGTAAGAAAACAAACGAAGCGCAACCGTGTGGGATCATGAGGGAAATCCAGAGCTGCTTTGACCCCATCGAGCATCATCGTGCCGCCTTCGCCGCGCAGGGAATGCAGGTACTGCAAAGCTTGTCCGATGTTTTCCGGCGTAGCCTCGAGCGGCTTTTGACCCAAAGTCGAAGCCGTCATCGAGAACGTAACGAGTTGGAACGAATCGCCAGGCTGGAGCAAGTGCAAGCCGCGTTGCACCGCCGCTTTGGCCTGTTCGATTGGCCGTCCGGACATGCTGCCCGAGCAATCCAATACGAATACGAGTTCGAGCGGTTCGCGTTTCAGCGCGCTCAGGTCTTCCGGCGGGTAAAGGATGAGGGAGAAGTATCCACCGCGCTCGTCGCGAAAAGTCTGCAGACTCGATTTGATGTGATCTCCGGCAACACGATACCGGAGAACGAAGTCCCGGTTAGGCAAACTATCGGTGGGCGCAAGCGAAACAGACAGATGATCGGCATCATGGGCTTGCGAAACGACCCGGTGGGTTTTGCATTCGAATTGTTCGATGGGTATCCCGGCATCGATATCCACTTTCAAAGAAATGTCATGACTCGTCCGCTCACCCGGACGCAGGTACTGGACTTCGGTATCCTGGCCGGAAACACCTGCGCTCCGTCGAGCCACCGCGCCGATGCCAGTGGCTAGACCAGCAGGATTGAAGCGTGGGCCGACCACCATCGGAAAGACGAATTCGTACCAGCCATCGACGTAATCCAGCGTGTGGAAGTATTTGATATCGACGTCGATCTCCCGGCCAGGTTCGATATTTGCCACCGACTGCATGAACACGTTGGGCCGTTCCTCCGTGAGCAACGAAGCGACATAGCCCTGCCTTTTCGCCTCCTGGTAAAGCTGCTCGGCTTCCTTGCGCTCGCGAATGATCCCGCGAATCCGCCGTTCGCCGATGCTCATTATGAAGTCGGTGACCGCTGCATTGTGTGGCAGAGGAAAAACGTAGACTGCTTCAATCTTGCGCGAATAAGGGTTGAGGAATTGCTGTGTTACCTGCACGGTCCCGATGTAGCCGCTGACCGATGCGCGAACATCGGTATGCTTGAGCGGCATCGGGACTTCCTTGTCATCGACTTTGGCGAGCAGTTCGCCGGAGCCCGGCAATTCTTCAGTTGGCGTGGCCGGCACATCCCCTAGCGCCAGGATCCAGACCTCGTCGTTACCCAATGCCAACGCATTCAATGACGGATGGCTGTCAGGACCCGGCATCGACGAAAGGCCCGCATTGCCCGATGAGACGGCCGTAAGGGATGCCGGCCCGGTACTGCAGCCAGGGACCATTAGGTTCAAAGCCAACGCCAGCGAACAGAGTGCTAGCACTGGCACCAGTTTGAATGCTTCAAATGGGTTACGGTTATGAATGCCGGGCGGGCATTTAGGTCTCATTCACTCTTCCTTTCTTCGAAACTGATTTTGGCAGGCATTTTTTTGCCGTGCGAATCACCCGCGACCTGGAGCTTTAGGTCGAAGCCCGGTACGCCGGGGCCGGTGATTTGGAAATGGATGGTCGCAACGCGAGTTTTGCCAATGGGTAATTCAGTGATGCTGCGAGTACTGAAGCTGGCAATGATAACACGCTCGTGCTGCATGGCCTTGGGATCATAGTAAGGCGGCTGGCGAAAGGCGGGGTGTTCGCCGCCCTCGATCCCCACGATTTTGGCCAAACCATTTGTGGCGGCGAACTCGATTTGGTAGGCGGCCAGCGGCGTGCTCCCGGAATCCACACAGATGTCCACGGCGCAAAAGCGACTGCGGCCTTCCTCAAGAGCCGCCGGTTGCGCTTGAAGCCCCGCCGCCAGCCAAAGCAGTTGAACAATTGGAAGAAGGCGCGAGAACACGAAGGTCTTCATGAACGCCCGCCTTTCCGCAAAGAGACAGCCTGTGCAGCCAGCACGGCCACGTCGCGACTATCGACCACACCGTCGCCATTGAGATCGAGTTGGGGACTGGCGATCGCGCCGGCTTTAAGTTTTGTGGCCAGGGCAAACGCGTCCAGGATGTCCACCCTGCCATCCAGATTCAGATCCTCTTTGGCGAATGAATTTCCCGGTTTGGCAACAAAGCGAGGCATCGCTATGACCAGCACGATTGCCGTGGTAGCAGCCGCCACCCATGGAAGAAAGCGCAACCAAGGCGCTGGTCGACGATTCTTTTCCAGACGCTGGCGGGCTGCGCGCACGATCGCTTCATCAAGCGTCGCTGGAATGAAGAGTTGCGGCTCGTGCAGCCGTTTCAGGGAATCAACCAACTTGGCCGGAGCCTGAAGGGCGGCTTCGTCTTCATTGCGTTGATCGTCCGGAATCGGCATGTCAAAAGGTTAAGCGAGCGAGGGCAACAAAAGGTTCATTGCTCGAAAAAGATTTTTGTCCGCTTATCCTGCCGCAGGAAACTCAAGGCATTGTGCAGCCGTGATTTGACCGTTCCCAAGGGGACGTCCATGGCTCGAGCGATTTCATCCAAAGCAAAGCCGTCTACATAGCGCAGCAACACAACCTCGCATTGCTCGGCGGGCAGGCATGAAAGAACGGCTTGAAGATCGGCCAGCTCAGATGGTTTCTCCGACGGAGCGGACGCGGTCTCCAGCGCGCCAGTTTCTTCAGGCGAGCTCTGGTATCGCGCCGTTTTACGCCGAGCAGCTATGGAGTAATTGCGCACGGCGGGATACAGAAAGGTTTTGAAATTCGCCGTGAGGCGAAAGCCCGGAAATTTCTTCAGCACATAAAGGAAAGTCTCCTGCAAGACATCCATGGCAGTATCGTTGTCGGCGGTAAACCGGTACGCCAGGCCGATCACCCAATGGCGATAACGCTGGTACAAAGTCTCGAAAGCGGCTGGATCGCCTTTATTAATGGCGGCAACCAGCTCGAGGTCCGAACGCGTATCAAGCTCGCGGTTTTCGATCACCAAACAGCTGCGTAGTGCTGAGCCATCGTTGCGGCTCGGAACTACGATTCAAGCTATTAAGTGTGCAGCTTGGGCGAAAAGTTCAGGCGAGTTTCATGCCTCGGCAGTCAGCCTTGCCTACTTGTGGCTACCGAGGGCTGCGCGCGCCTCCGCCAGAGACGGGAGAAAAGAAGCTGCCGCGTCAGCTTTGACGTAGCGCACTTTTCCTTGTTGATCGAAGGCAACGATCGCAAGGGTGTTTGCGGGCAAGTTGAAAAGTTGACGCAACGAGGGTTCCTGGCCACTGGTGAAAGGCGGGCCGCCATACCAGCCGGGCCCTCCACTTTGCCGGAACATCGTGCGCAACGGGTCAGCGTAGTCGGCCAAAACAAAATACTCAGGAAGTTTATTGCGAAGATCCGAATAGAGAAAATCCAACCCGATAGCGCGCGTGACAATGACCACAATCGGCTTGGGTTGCATTTGTACGGCAAGTTGCTCCACCACGTCGGCGGCCGGCAGTGGCAACGCAGTGCTCCCTGGCATGCGATAAGGAGATGGGTACGAGCCACGGCCACCTGCCGGCTCAAGATCGCCAAACACAAAGACCACCCCGGCACTTCCTTTTGCCTTAGCGAGGACATCGGTCTGCGTGACGGTTTTCCGCGTGATCAGGTCCACTTGGGCAAACGCGGGCAACTGGCTGCCAAGCTGGAGCTGTTGTTTCATGGTTTGCTCGAGACTCCCGGACATAAGCGCCAGTGTGGCCGAAGCAAAATCCGGAGTGACGCCGGTGACCGCAAACCGCGCCGCGCCGAGTGTCAGGAAATCGCTGATCTTGCCGGAGGCCGTATGCTCGGGCAGTCCCGGCTGAAGTGGTTCGAAGCGTAGAACCACCTGGGTTTCAGGCGTAACGGTCAGTTCGTCTGGCACGGTGACCATCAGCGTAAGCTTGCCTTCGGGCGTAACGTGCGACCCGGAAACCTGCAGAGCCGTGCCCCGCCCGGTGTAAACCTGGGGTTTGCCGCTTGAATAGCCATTGATGCTGTAGCCAATTTCCGTGTTGAAGCTTTTTGTTTTTGTCGTTCCGATATCCGGCAGCCAAAGCTGGACCGGGATCATCACGTCGTTGCCTGAAGATTGATACCCTCCCTTTACCAATTCAGGCTTGGCATCGCCATCTTTAGGAACCCGATAGATTCGGGCATACCACATGTTGCCCGCGGAGTCGTTTCGGTTCAGGAATTTAAGCCCGGTATCTTCATTCAGCACGACCAGGTACCGGGTTCCGTCCGGCAAAGCCGCGATCTGGTAAGCCAAGAACTCCTTCCCCACATACGATGCTGAAACAGCCGGCGGAACGGAAGCAAGCTCATCCTGCGGTCGCGGCACGCGTTGGGAAAGATAGCCCTGTGACCTTGGTGAGCTACTTTCCACCACTGCCAGAGGCACAGAGATCAGCGGGGCTCCTTTCGGGATCTGCAGGAAGGTAGCACCGGGAGCCGGTGAAGCCGCCTCGGGCTGCGCCGGGCCAAGCGACGGAAATAGAATAATTAATTGCGCGATTAAACATAGTGACGGAATGCGGAGTGACCTTCCTGGTTTGTCGATGCTTCTGAAGTTAGGGTTGACTTTGAGCCAGCGAGATATCGATCTACAGTTGTTTGGGGTTTTCATAGGTCATCCGTTGTTGGTAATGGTGCTAAAACGATGCTCATTGGCAAGTCTTGTTTTTCGTTGACATGACTTCGACGGGATTGTTCCAGAAAACGAGAAAAGGCGTGGATTTCACGCGTCTTGCGTGAAATTCACGCGCTCTGCCAGCCAATTCAAGTCCTTCCCGTACAGCTTTATATCATTTTCCGAGGAAACTAAGGAGGTGACTTGCGGCAGCCAATTTGCTATACGATGGGGGTATGGCTGCATGGATCGAGGCTGACCCAGCCCAAGATTTGCCACCCAAGCCCGAGCAACCGGTTGCGGAAGGCGAATTGGATGCTCCGGTAGGGCAGCTCTTATCGGTAGAGGAAACGCCGTTAGCGCCACCATTGGCGCCAGCGCGGGCCCAGAGCCGATATGGTTGGCTGATCCCGTCGGCTCTGGATAGCAATCCTGCAGAAGCCCGAGCGCGCATCCTTTTGCCGGCGTTCGAGGAGCTATTACTCGAGAAGGCGCGGGTAATCTCCAGCCGATATCCCCTGGCCGAGGCTCAATACCGGACTTCCAGGAGCAGCACGGCGGCGAGCGAAGGACCCGAGTTGCCACACTTTGAGCGAGTTTTCCGGATTGCCGCAGGTCTGGCCAGCGTGCCTGATGTGGCGGAAAGCGCTGATTATGATTCTCTTTTGATTCTCACCGCCTGGTACTCAGTCCGACCGGGCGTCGAAGGCTTTTTGGGATCTTATCCCAAATCGTTGCTCTGTCCGCTATCACATACGGCGCCGCCCGCTGCCTTGGCATCGCTATCGCCGCGCGAGCAGTCGACCTTCGAGCGTCGCGCGCCAACCTACCTGCGCTATTTGCTATGTGACAAGTTCCACCTGCGAACCTGCGCAGACGTTGAGAATGCAGATTTGCGTCACCTGCTTCGCCGGGCCGGGTTCCGGTTGATTCGATCGAGCTCGGTGGCAGAAGCAGCCTTTCCGGGCATCACTCAGGGCGACGACCCACCGGTGCGACCATGGAAGCTGAGCCTGCGACAGGAACTGAGTGATGAACGGGCCACTGAGATGCTGATTCATGCCGCGCTGTGGCAAATCAGATACGGCCTGCGGTTGGTGACTTTTGAACACGGCCAGCCACGCTGGGATATCGGCGCGTTCAGTCGCACGGACTGGGAAGACGCTTTCCTGTCTTTGGGCGTGCGGGTGCCGCCGGCGTTTGTTCGGGAGAGCGGACTGCTGGATTGGCGCGCGTTGCTGACCCGGTGCCTCGACCAAATCGGTCACGGCAATTTGCCGGCGGAAGTGCTGGGGAAGGTTTCCGCATGGCCACAACGGATTTGCCACGACTCGCACCAGGCGATCTGGGAAGTACTCGACCAGGTGGCCCGCAGCGTGCTGGAGCAGGCCCGCGCTTCAGAGCCGGAACTCTTCCGAGTCGATGGTGAACTGGATTACGAGACGGCCCGCTCGTTCCGCGGGTGGGCCCGGCTGTTCGACGAAGTCTCCCCACAAATCCTATCGCGGCTGGGTGTTTCGGCATTTACAGCCTTGCACCGGGTGGCACCGTCTCTGTTCGGCTGGGGTTGCGGCCAGCTAAAACCCTGGGAACTCGAACAGGAACACGGCAAGTGGAAGGGGCCCAGAGGCCGGTCGTTGTTACGCAGCGCCTATGCTTTCGCCCTTTATGAAAGCGGTCTCGGCTCGATTGAGGAGCTGGATGAGCAGGTCGTTTGGCAGTGCACGCTGGATCAGTTCAACGAATGGAACGCGCGGCGCCTGGCGGATGAGTCACTGACGGCGTACGAGTTCCTTTACGGCTTGGCGAGCCGGCACGGGTTGACGCCGCTGCTGAACCGCGAAATCACTCATACCGCCGCCATTTCACTCATGGCCGGGATTAACTTGCACGAGAAGCTTCCGAAGATCGAAGGCTGCTGGGAACTCTGCTTGCGCACAGCTATCGAGCACCACGGCGGCAAGCTCGAAGTGCGCCTGGTCCTGCCTGACCTGGTGCCGCTCCCGTTGCGACTTCGTAAGGCGGTCCTCGCGCCGCTCAGCTATGGCTACCTGCATAAAGAAATCCGGCTCGTACGCGACTTCGATCTGCGCATGGCCCGCGAATCACATCGCAAGCTCGAGGAAATCCCGGGCTGGTGGGAAGACGAGCGAATCGCGGGCACGCCACTGGAAAATCGTCTGCGTGATCCGGCCGAGCCGGCGCGCGCGCTCTTCGCCGTGCTTCAGCACGAGCCATGGCTCGAGCCGCCTGCCCGCAAGATCCGGTTCCGTGCGCTGTATCAACTCCTTTCCAAGCAGGCTGCGGTTCGCACCGATTCCGGCGAAGCCGGCCTTTCATCGGAGGAGATCCGTACTCTGCTGCGCCTGGCTTTCGAAGCGGCGCTCGACCACACCAACATCACGCATGTCTCGCTGCCTACGGTTACCCGCGGATTTGAGCGTTTATTGGCGCGTGAAGATACCCGCGAGATGCTCGATTCTCTCCTGATGCATGTCGGCACCGCTTACGAAACCGAAATCTGGGGCCAGGTCCGCAAGTTTATCGTCCTGGACGTGATCAACGACGTCGTGGCTCTGACGATCCGCAGTTCCCTGCTCCACCTCATGAGCGGAGATTGAGTCGTCGCTGAGAATTTCGAGACAGCAGGCAGCGACGCCAAAGGCGTCCCTCATATCAGCCCAGGCCAACGGCCTGGGTTAGCTAACCCCAAATCCCACGCGAGCGCTGAAAGCGCGATTCATCGATCGGGATGAACCAGGCCGTTGGCCTGGAATGGTCTTACGACTCTCCCAGGGCGTTTGCCCTGATACCTTATCCAAAGTTATTCAAAGCCGAGCGGAGCGTGCCCGGCAAGCGATGCGCAGCGAGGCTGTGAATAACTTTGCCGGAATGAATTTTGAATCCAATTTGCGGTCGGAGCACAATGGTGCCGGCCGCAA
>CAZUVM010000174.1:0-34204 GCA_964623885.1 uncultured Verrucomicrobiota bacterium | reverse complement strand
AAGTATGCTGCCACCGCTCAACTGCATTGCAGTTGAGTTTTCCGCAGCTTGAAAACGTGGGACTAATGAAAAAACGGCTTCCAACTGAATCGTTCCGGCTCGGGGAGAGGGTAAGGGTGAGGGGAGTTTCCGTTGGAGAATTTAGAACTCGCGTGTGGCGCCCGACCACGCCTGCAGCTCGACCGTCAGTCTTTCAACCGGCAGACCGACAACGTTCGTATAAGAACCTGAAATCTCTTCGATAATCGAATCGCCCTCTTCCTGAATGGCATAGGCGCCGGCCTTATCAAGCGGATTGACTCGCGTCAGATAGCGCCTGATCTTCACGGCGTCCAAAGGACGGAACGTAACGGCGGTGCTCTCGGCGAAAATGCGTTGCCGATGTTCGCGCAGATGCAGCAGACAAATCGCGGTGACTACTCGATGCGTTCGGCCCTGCAGTTTCTCCAGCATCAGGTAAGCTTCCTCCAAGGTCGCGGGCTTGCCGTAAAGGCCGTCGTCCGAGTAAACCAGCGTGTCGGCAGCCATCACCAGCGCGTCAGGATAACGCTTGGCCACGGCGCGGGCCTTCCGGTACGCATTAATCTGGCAGACCTCCCACGCGGTGAGTTGGTCGTGGTGGATCTCCGCGATGTCGCTCGGTACCACTTTGAAGTCTACCCCCAATTGCCGCAATAGCTCCGCCCGCCGTGGCGACGCCGAAGCCAAAATGACCACCGGCAAACCCTTTTTAAGCGCTGACCCCGACATTTTATTATAATACACGATAATCCCCCGTTCGTCCACGTGTCGTAACGAACGGGTGTGATTAAACTGATGGGCAATAAAGGTAGCGCAGCCGCCCCGGCTGAGAGTTGGAGAGGAGTTTCGCCCCGATTTGTGCCGACGAGACGCCGGCACAAATCCATCGTTAAGACCAGTCGTGCTTGCACAGCGGTGGCCGCTTACCTAGTCTGGCCGGCATAGCTTATGAATAGCTCCATCCGCTTCCGGCTGTTTGTCATGATGGTCTTGGAATTCTTCGTGTGGGGCTGTTGGTTGCCATTGATCTACAGCTACTTGCCCAGCCTCGGTTTTTCGGATGCCAAACCTCCCCAGGAGCTCGCGCAGTTCATACCTCACAAAGTGTGGTTCCTGTTTTCGCAACAAAGTTGGATTCTCAGCACTTTTCCTGTCGCCGCCATCGTCGGCATGTTCTTCAGCAATCAATACGCTGATCGGAATTTTTCAGCCGAGAAATTCCTCGCTTTTAGTCACCTGGTCGGCGGCGTAGCCATTCTGCTTTTGGCTTTTACGCATTCGTTCTGGCCGTTCTTTGGACTGATGCTCATTCACTGCTTGCTGTATGTCCCGACCATCTCCATCGCGAACTCAATTGCCTTCGCCAATATCAAAGACCCGCAGAAAGAATTCGGATTGATTCGAGTAGGTGGCACGATCGGGTGGATTCTCGCGGCCTGGCCGTTCACCTTTATTCTCGTGGATTGGGGCAAAGTCCACGAAGCCAATCCCCAGGGCGTGATTAACTGGTTGGGCACCGTATTGGGGTCAGGACTGACCGGCGAAGCTCTGCAGCAAGCGACACGATGGACCTATATCGTCGCCGGCATTTGTTCTCTCGTGCTGGCTGCGTACAGCCTGACGCTGCCGCATACTCCGCCGAAGAAAGTGGAACAGGGCGCCGACCGCTTTGCCTGGCTGGAAGCTGTGAAACTCCTGAAGCAACCATTCGTGCTGGTTCTTTGGCTGGTGACTTTTGTGGATGCGTTTGTGTTATACAGCTACTTCAATTGGACCGGCACATTCCTCGGTGCGGCGCCGGCAGCCCATGGTGTCGGGATCAAAGGCAACTGGATCATGCCCGTAATGAGTCTGGGGCAGATCTCAGAAATGCTGACCATGATCATTCTCGGTGCGACGCTAAAGCGCTTAGGCTGGCGGTTGACAATGGTGATTGGCATTCTTGGCCACACAGCGCGGTTTGCCGTATACGCTTTCTTCCCCGCCGTAGTTCCAGTTGTAATTGTTCAATTGCTGCATGGAATCTGTTACGCGTTCTTCTTCGCTACCGTTTACATTTTTGCGGACGAATATTTCCCCAAAGATGTTCGATCCAGCGCACAGGGATTATTCAATGTGATGATTCTCGGAATCGGCTCACTGGTTGCCAATTCGGTCTGTCCTTACCTGATGCAATCAGTTTTCACCCACGATGGCGTTACGGATTTTCGCAGTTTGTTCCTCGTGCCCTTGGGAGCCGCCCTGGTGGCCGCAATCGCACTGGCGTTGTTTTTCCGCCCGCCTTTGAAGCAGGACCAGCAACCCCAGCAAGCTGCAGCAGTTGCCGCGTAGCCGCGCGTTCCTCAATCAGCAGTTCCCGACCAGCTGATCCTTCTCAGCGATTCGTGAGCCACCGCTGTTAGCAGCTCCGCTACCGTCTTCGTTTGGCCGGGCAGGACCAACTCAGGAGCAATCTCGCTAAGTGGCTCGAGCACGAACCGGCGCAGATGTGCCCGAGGATGAGGCAGAGTCAATTCCCCGGTCGCGCGACGCTCACTGCCAAATGCAATTATGTCCAAATCAAGTGGACGCGGTTCATTCATCACTTTCTTCGTTTGGCGCCCGAACTCGCGTTCGATTGCTTGTAATTTGCCTAGCAATGATTCCGGTGTTTCGCCCGGGCGCGCGCTCAGGCCTATGACGGCGTTAACAAAATCGGGAGATCCCGCCGGGCAATCCACAGGGGAACTTTGCCAGAGGGAAGATTTTAGCAGTGGCTTGGTCGAGAGCTCCTTTAGCCGTTCGATGGCACGCGTGACATTCTCGCGAGCATTCCCCAAATTCGACCCCAGCGCGACGATTACCAAAGGCGCCGACACAAACAGCCTTTCATTTCAACCCCAGCACATCCTGCATGTCATAGAGACCAGGTTTCTGGTTGATCACCCACAAAGCGGCACGCAACGCGCCACTGGCGAAAGTTTCGCGGCTCGATGCTCTATGCGTCAGTTCGAGCCGCTCGCCGGTGCCGGCAAACACCACCGTGTGGTCCCCCACCACATCGCCTCCTCTAACCGAGTGGACACCGATCTCAGCTCCGCTTCGTTCCCCCACGATGCCGGAACGTCCATATCGTGCGACATTGTCGAGCTGCTGCTTTCGGACCTCGGCCAGGCTCTCAGCCAAAGTGCGAGCGGTTCCGCTGGGCGCGTCGCGCTTGAGTCGGTGATGCATCTCCACTATCTCCAGGTCGAAATCAGTTCCTAGGATCTCCGCGGCTTTTCGCGTCAGCCAAAACAATGTGTTTACCCCGGTGGAGAAATTCGAGGAAAGCACCATGGGAATCTGCGCGCTGAAACGCGTGATTTGCGACCGATCCTCCGCTGAATGGCCGGTAGTGCCAATAACCATCGCCTTTTTATGCTCGGCACAGATCGCCGCCAAAACCGGCGTCGCGCTGTGCGAGCTGAAGTCGATTACCACATCACTGCGATCAACAATGCTTCGCAAATCGTCGCCCTGGTCAATTTGTCCTGAGATCTGCAGGTCCGGAAAATGCGGCGCGCAGGCGGCCAGGGCCCGCCCCATGCGACCTTTGGAGCCAGTGATGATGATCCGTGTCATATGAGCTGTGCCTCGTGTTTGAAATTCCAGCAATCGTAGCAAAAACTACGAGCACTCTGGCATTTCATTTCAAAACGCCGCATGCCTTCATCGAATCCCGAAGCACTTCGCGGTTTTTCGCGCTCATGGGCACCAGCGGAAGCCGATAGTCTTCCTGAATGTGGCCGAGCATCGCCAGGGCGGCTTTGACCGGCACCGGGTTCGTTTCGATGAACAGGTCTTTAAAAAGCGGATAAAAATTTTGATGTATTTTGAGGGCCGCGGCGGTTTTTCCTGCCGTAAAGGCCCGCACCATTTGCGCGATCTCGCGCGGGATAACATTCGACGCGACGCTGATCACTCCTTGAGCGCCGACGGCCATAAAGGACAAAGTCAGGGAATCGTCGCCGCTCATAATCTCGAACTTCGGCCCAAGGGCGGCACGCAATTGGCTGACCCGGTCCGGATTACCACCGGCTTCTTTGATCCCGATGATATTCCGACATTCCCGTGCCAGCCGTTTGACTGTGTCGACGGCGATTTCAATCCCGCATCGGCTCGGGATGCTATACAGGACGATGGGAAGTTTGGTTTTCCTGGCGATCTCGCGGAAATGCTGAAACAAACCTTCCTGAGTCGGTTTGTTATAGTAGGGCGCCACCTGCAATGAGCCGTCCGCGCCTACTTTTTCTGCGTGCTCGGTTAAATACACGGCTTCACTGGTGGAGTTACCGCCGGTTCCCGCCAGCACTTTAATGCGACCAGCCGCGAACTTAACCGAAAGAGCAATTATCCGGACGTGTTCGTCGTAATCGACCGTCGGAGATTCGCCGGTGGTGCCGACCGGCACAATGCCATCAACTCCGCCCTTCATTTGGAGCTTGATCAGCCGTTCCAAAGCGCCTTCGTCAATGCCCCGGTTCTTGAAGGGGGTTACTATGGCAGTATAGGTCCCAGTGAACATCGGTTAGCCTTTCAAAATTTGGCGGGTAACCCTAGCGAAACCAGGGGGTTTGGCCAGTCCGAAATTACAGCGTGACCTTCCCCTCAAACACGAACTCTGCCGGTCCCGTTAGGCGGACCTCTGAGAAGCCACCGTTGTTCTGCCGAAAGCTCACCTCAAGCTGATCGCCTCCCTGCACCTGGACTTTGACCGGCGAACTGAACTGATGCACGCGAGAGGAGATCAGCGCCGAAGCGGTGACCCCTGTCCCGCAGGCCAAAGTCTCCCCTTCCACGCCCCGCTCAAAGGTGCGAACACGGATATGGCCAGGCCCAAGGACCTGCACGAAATTGACGTTGGTGCCCTTCGGCGCAAAGCGCGCATGTCGGCGAACCTCCGGCCCAACCTGAAGCACCATGGCACGATCCGCGTCCGGAACGAACAGCACGGCATGGGGCACCCCGGTATTTATTGAATGAACGGTCTGGTTTCCCAACGTGAGGGGAATGTCTTCGCCAAGGCGCAGCTGCTGAGGTTCGGTGAGATTAACCGTGACGCGATCGCCCGCGAACCTCGCGGTAATGATACCGGCTTCAGTCTCGAACGTGAAGTCGCCATTGCGACCCGTCAGCCTTTGAACGTACCTGGCAAAGCAACGCGCGCCATTGCCGCACATTTCGCCGGTGCTGCCGTCGCTATTGTAAAACTCCCACGCCCAATCCGCTTTCCCCGTTGAACATGGAACCAGAAGAATAACGCCGTCCGCTCCCACGCCGCGATGGCGATCACAGAGGCGGATCACGTCGGCGCGGCTCAACTTGATTTTTTGCGCGCGATTATCCTGCAGCACAAAGTCATTGCCCGCTCCGTTCATCTTCGTGAACTCCAGCACCATGATGTAGAGAATAATCTTACCCTAAGCACATGTCGAGGCCCCGGATCCGGCTCATCCAGCTCGTCCTCTTCCTCGTTCTCGTTCTCTTCCTCCTCCTCGGAACTCGGTGCCAAGGCTTTAGGGCGAGGATTTGGGTCCCATTCGGAGCTACCGGAATAAGTAAGGCCTCAGTCTTGGTATCAATCGACCACGAATGCACACGAATGGATCGCAAATCATTAGTGTTCATGCCTGTCCATCGGTGGCTTAAACGGCGTCCACACCTTATGCCTCAAGCGCTACCGGAATAAGCACTTTACACTGCACCAGAGAACCACCACAGTATTCCTCGTGGATGTCACGTCTTTGCGCGAGAACAGTTTAGGGGACAAGCCACACGCTCCGGGCCCCAAAGCTCTCGTTCCAACCGAGCTGGAAACCGCCATACGGCGGTCACAGGACCATTTGCTCAGCCTCCAGAAACCGGAAGGTTATTGGGTGGGCGAATTGATGGTCGACGCCACCTTGGTAGCCGACAAACTGGCTTATCATCATTGGGCTGGCGACGTGGACAAAGAATGGCAGCGCAAAGCCATCAACCACATGTTTTCCATGCAGTTGCCTGACGGCGGCTGGAACATCTATTACGGTGGCCCGGCGGAGGTCAATGCCACTATCAAGTGCTATCTCGCGCTGAAACTGGCCGGAGTACCGGTCACCGACTATCGAATGCTAAGGGCTCGCCAGGTCGCCTTGAGCATGGGCGGGGTGCCGAGAATGAATACTTTCTCCAAGTTGTACTTGGCGCTGCTCGGCCTTTTTCCCTGGGATTACGTTCCCACCATTCCCTGCGAAGTGATTCTGATCGGTAAGTGGTTCTACGTAAATTTCAACGAAATGAGTTCGTGGAGCCGCTCGATGCTGGTGCCTCTGGCCATCATCAATCATTACAAGCCCACGCGCCCGCTGAAGAACAACATCCATCTCAACGAGCTTTTCCCTGAGGGGATCCACGAGCGGGACCTCGCATTGGCACCCGATCCGGAGCGGGTGACGTGGCGAAACTTTTTCCTCTGGCTCGACCGCTTGCATAAATTCGCCGAGTGGTTTGCGGAACATGACATCCATCCGTTCCGACGTCGGGCCTTGAAAAAAGCCGAGCAATGGATGGTCGAGCGCTTCGAGGGCACTGATGGATTGGCCGCCATCTTCCCCGCGATGTTGAACGCGCTCATCGCGCTCAAGGCACTCGGTTATCCCAACGATCATCCGGAAGTATTGCGCGCCGAACGGAAGCTGAAAGAGTTGGAGCACGAGACGCCAGACTCGGTCCGGATTGAGCCTTGTTTCTCACCGGTCTGGGACACGGCTATTGTGGAGATTTGCTTGCATGAATCAGGTTTGCCCAGCGACCATCCCGCCCTGAAGCGCGCTACTGATTGGCTGATGACCAAGGAGATTCGTTTTCGTGGCGATTGGCAGTACAAGAACCCCGCCAAAGTCGAACCGAGCGGTTGGGTTTTTGAATTTGAAAACAAATGGAACCCGGATGTGGACGACACCGCTATGGTCCTCCTGGCACTGCGCAAGGTGCCGACCGACAACCGCCAGAAGCGCGACGAGTGCTTTGAACGTGGCCTGAAATGGATGCTCACCTTCCAGTGCAAAGACGGCGGCTGGGCGGCATTTGATAAAGATTGCACCAAAGGTGTCCTGGAAAAGGTACCGTTTGCCGACCATAACGCGATGCTGGATCCCGAGTGCGCGGACATCACCGCGCGCATCCTCGAGCTTCTTGGCTACGAAGGTTGGAGCGTCGAGCATCCACAAGTGCAGAAGGCGCTGCGATTCGTTCAGGAACACCAGGAGGAGGACGGATCCTGGTACGGCCGCTGGGGCGTTAATTACGTCTATGGAACCTGGCAGGTGCTGCGCGGCTTGCGCGCGTTGAACCTCGATATGAATCAATCTTGGCTGCTCAAAGCGCGAGACTGGCTGGAGAGCGTGCAGCATGAAGATGGAGGCTGGGGTGAACGGTGCAGCACTTATGACGACCCGGTATTCAAAGGCCAAGGCCCCAGCACCGCCTCCCAAACCGCATGGGCCGTGATGGGCTTATGCGCTTTTGACGATCCGCACCGGCCAAGCATCCAACGCGGCATCGATTATCTGGTCCGCACTCAAAATCGCGATGGCTCATGGACTGAGCATGAGACAACCGGCACGGGATTTCCTAAAGTGTTTTATCTGAAGTACGACATGTATCGAAATGCCTGGCCTCTGCTGGCAATGGCCACGTATCGCAAGCTTTTGCAAAAGGAGTTGGCGGGCAAGAATGGCGACGTCAACGGCAAAGAAGTAGCCGCAACCGATGGCGACGTCAGGGCCAGGGTTCCCGTCGGCGCCGCTGACCGCCCTTGAGGCACTCGCCGATGAGCTGGTTTTACCGCCATCTCATCCGGCCGGTACTTTTCAGCCAGAACCCTGAAGAAATCCACGAACGAACGATCCGCGCGTTGGGCTGGGCCGCCCGACATGAACTGGCCTGCGGGGCTTTGGAATCATTTCTGGGCGCGCCCGATCTGGTCTCCGAAGCGTTTGGATTGAGCTTCCCCAACCCGGTCGGTTTGGCTGCGGGCATGGACAAGAACGCCCAGGCGCTACCCGCCTGGCATGCGCTGGGTTTTGGGTTTACTGAATTGGGGGCCGTAACCTGGCATGGCCAGCCGGGCAATCCGCAGCCGCGCGTTTTCCGCTCCATTGCCGATGAAGCGATCATCAATCGGATGGGCTTCAACAACCTGGGAGCGGAAGCCGTGGCTGCCGTTCTGGACAAATGGCGAACACTTGGGAGGTGGCCCAAACATCCGGTCGGAATGAATCTGGGTAAATCCAAAATTACACCTCTCGAAAAGGCTCCCGAAGATTACGCCAACTCGTTCCGCGTTTTGTTGCCACACCTGGATTTTTTCGTGGTCAATGTCAGTTCACCAAACACTCCCAATTTACGAAAGCTCCAAGATAAGGCCGCCCTGAATGAGATCCTCGCCGCCATGCAGCAAGTGCAGCCGGCCGGACCAAAGGCAAAGCCGGTTTTAGTTAAGGTGGCGCCGGATCTTTCGTTTGAGGCGCTGGACGAAATCCTGGAGTTGGTTGGCCCCAGGCAAATTGCCGGCATCGTCGCGACCAACACTACCATCACCCGCCCGGAAACCGTTGAGCCCGGCTTGACCAAAATTTATTCCGAAGCCGGTGGCCTGAGTGGTCGGCCATTAGCTGCCCGAAGCACCGACGTCATTCGACATCTTTATCGCCAGACAAAAGGCACGGTTCCGATTATTGGAGTCGGCGGCATTTTCAACGGCGCGGATGCGTGGGACAAGATTACGGCTGGGGCATCCCTGGTGCAGATTTACACGAGCCTTGTTTATGAAGGCCCGAGCACCCCGCGTATGATTGTCAAAGGATTGATCGAACGTCTGGAACAGGCCGGCCTGCGCCATTTGCACGAGGCAGTAGGCATAGCCGCGCGCGAATCGGCGCTCCGTTGAGACGTTGGAGTTGGACGTTGAATGTTCGCCTTCGACTTTCCGTTCATGGGAGTCCCACCCTGCTTTTGGAACCCATGAAGCTGCCGACAGTCAAGAATCTTGCTCCCCTCGCCTCCTCGGGAGGAGAGGGGTTGGGGAGAGGAGGCTTTCGCTTCTTAGGTTCATGGGGAGCCCCCTTTCGCGATCGCGCATGCATCGGGACCATGAACCTGATAGACACTTCGGCACCCGCACCGCTGTGCAGCATGACCGTTGTAAATATGACGCGTCCGACTCTCGGACTGCTCGTTGGGGAGATTGGTTCCGGTCAGCGACATGTGCATCGATTGGTGAGCTTATGCTTCCCGCTGGAGAGACTTGTTCCTCTGATTCCTGGCCGGGCACCGCGGTGTAGGTGATTAAGAGTAAAAGCCTATGACCACACCTTCTTTGCCCGTTCTGGATCCAACGGCTGCTGCAATTGATATCGGCAGCGAACAACTCCATGTGTCGGTGGCGGGCGGTCCTCCGAAGGTATTTGGCACGACGACCGGTCAACTGCGCGAAATGCGCGACTGGCTGAAAGTCCAAGCAGTACGCTCGGTAGCGATGGAAGCAACCGGCGTTTATTGGCTTTGCCCCTACGAAGTATTGGAGCAAGGCGGCTTGGAGGTCGTGGTTGTTAACGGTAAGTACGTCAAAAACCTGCCGGGCCGCAAGACCGACATGAAGGACTGTCAATGGCAGGCGACGTTGCACGCTCGCGGCTTGCTCAAGCCCGGGTTTGTTCCACCGGAGCATATTCGTCGGTTGCAGGACTACATCCGAGTACGCACCGATCACATCACCCTGGCCGCCAGCCACGAGCAGCACATGCAGAAAGCCTTGGACCGGATGAATGTTAAAGTTCACGAGGTCATCAGCGACCTGACTGGCGCCAGTGGGTTGGCGGTGATCCGGGGTATTCTGGACGGCTTGCGCCAGCCCGCAGCCTTGCTGGCGTTGTGTGACCGGCAAGTTCAGGATAAGAAGGCTCAGCGGATGCTGGCGGCGCTGGAGGGCAACTGGAAGCAAGAGCACCTTTTCGCCCTGCGCCAGGCTTACGAGTTGTGGAAGTTCTACCAAGACAAGATTGCCGAATGCGACGTGGAGATTGAGAAGGTGCTCAAGGAAATAGCGGGGCCTGAGGATCCGGCCAAGCCAGCTCCGCCGGCGACCAAGCGCGGCGGGGTCAACAGCCCAGGCATTGCGGGGCTGCATTCCCTGTTGTGGCGGTTGTGCGGCAACAAGGATCTGACCGTTCTGCCCGGCGTAGCCGATTACGTGCTGCTGCAGTTGCTGGCCGAAGTAGGGACCGATCTGGGCAAGAATTGGAAGACCGAAAAGCAGTTCACCGCATGGTTGGGACTGGCCCCAGGCAGCCGCCAAAGCGGCAAGCGCCGAGGTAACCAAAAGCGCGGACGCAACCGGGCTGGTCGCCTCTTTTGTGTCATCGCTCGAAGCGTAGGCCGCAGTGTGGATAAGGCTCTGGGCGGTTTTTACCGGCGGCTCAAGGGTCGCCGTGGTGGCCTGGTGGCCAACCTCGCGCTGGGCCGCAAATTGGCTGAGCTGTTCTGGCGCCTGATGGTGCATGGCAAAGCCTATGTCGAAGACGGACTCAAGAAATATGAAGAGAAAGTCGCTCAAACCGAGCAACGCCTCCTCCAAAAACTCGCGCGCAAGTACAATATGGTGCTCCAGCCCAACGCCGCGTGAACTGGTTCGGTTCATGGAGAGAGAGAGAGAGAGAGAGAGTCGGGGTGAGGGGTCCGTTGCTCTCGTTCGACATTGGGCGTTGGAAGTTCGACGTTCTTCGGCACGCGCATTGTGAGCATGAACCACGACAGACAGCGAAGCCCGTGAGATCTTGCTTCTCCACACTCCATTCGCTTCTCCCCCTCCCCTCGGGAGAGGGATGCGGTGAGGGGAGTTTAAGAAAGTTTAATCTCCTATAGCCCAATAAATTGTAATGAATATACATAACTCTTGTAATACTTCTAATAGTTATTTTCCTCAAAGTCCGTGCTTGACCATTGCGGCAAAACGAGTTATAGAGGTGCAAATTGACCGAACGAACCCTAACTCTCATTACTTATGACTCTGACAAAGCGGGACCTCGTGGTTCGCATCAGTGAAGAAACGGGCTTAATCCAGCAGCAGGTTCTGGATGTCGTTCAAAAGACCCTGGATTACATCGCCGAAGCGCTCGCCAAAGGCGAGAAAGTCGAACTGCGAAACTTTGGCGTGTTCGAAGTCAAAGTGCGCAAAGCTCGGATCGGACGCAACCCAAACGCGCCGGCGAGGGACGTGCCTATCCCCAAGCGATCGGTGGTCAAATTCAAGCCGGGCAAAGAAATGCGGATCGAGGTGCTCAAAATCTCCCCTGAACCGCCCAGCACGGCTGCTCCGGCCACAAACTGAGGCGTTTCAGCCCCGCGCAATTCGCACGGAGCGCGGACAGTCGTGTGCGCAGCAACCTTCGAAGCTTGCTGCGAACGATTCAATCACTAATGAACGCGAATGGACGCCAAATATTAGCGTTCATTAGCGTAGATTAGCGGTTAAGTGCTTCTCTGTTGTTCTTTTCTTGTCTTCCGTCCTGACTTTCTCTGCGCTCTTTGCGGTAAACGCCGCCTTCCGTCCGGTTTGCGGCTTCGCTGCGCTGTGCATTTCGTGGTTCCCATCAATTTCTGAGCCTTTGCGCCCGTGGCGGCCTTTGCGTGCGGACCAACTCTTAACTTTTCGTGTATTTTCGTGTATTTGGTGGTTCTCTCCGTAGCCTGCGGCATCAACGCACCGTTTTTGCTTTTGCGCTTTGCTCCCTGCCCTTTTACCTTTCGCCCCTGATTTATGGAACGTTTGCCGGGTTTCCGCGATTTCTATCCCGAGCCGCTTCCGCACCCAGACCTCTCCAGTGCGGATGCGCGACGGTATATTTTTGACCACTGGCGCGCTGTGGCCCGGCGTTATGGCTTTCGCGAATACGACGGACCGCCCCTCGAATCCCTCGAGTTGTTCACGACCAAAAGCGGACAGGAAATTGTCGGCCAGCTCTATAATTTCAAGGACAAAGGCGAACGGGACATCTCCCTGCGACCCGAGATGACCCCTACCCTGGCGCGGATGGTTTCGGCGCACGAGCGTGGTTATAAAAAGCCGCTCAAGTGGTTTGCGATTCCGCAACTATTCCGCTATGAACGCCATCAGAAAGGCAGGTTGCGCGAACACTTCCAGCTCAATGCCGACATCATCGGCGAAAGCGATGTCGCCGCCGATGCGGAGCTGCTGGCCTTGCTCATCGACACCTTGCGCGTGTTCGGTTTGACGGAGCAGGACCTGGTCGTCCGACTCAGCAGCCGTAACGCCTGGCGCGAATTCTTTCAGAAGCACAACGGCGATCCCGCGCGGGAATACGATTTTTATCAGGCGATCGACAAGCTCGAACGGGAGGAGCCCAAAACTAACGAACAAAAGCTGCAGGCGCTTGGGTTTTCCCTCGTCGAAGTGATGGCGTTTATCGACGGCGCCAAGCCCACCGCCGAGTTGCAGTTGATCCTGGATAATCTGGCGGCGCGCGGCCTGGATGCTTTCGTCAAAGTGGATTACGGCATCATTCGCGGACTGGCCTACTATACGGGTCCCGTATTCGAAGCTTTTGACCGCAAAGGCGAACAACCGCGCGCCATCGCGGGCGGGGGTCGCTATGACAACCTGATCCAGCTCATCAGCGGCGGCAAGGTCAATCTGCCCGCACTCGGTTTCGGCATGGGCGATGTGGTGCTAAACGATTTGCTCAAGTGCCGCGGCCTGTTGCCACAATTCAGCCCCGGACCGGATGGCTTTTGCATCATCGAGCAGGAGGACCTCCGGATGGAAACATTGAAACTAATTCAAACGCTCCGGGCAGCCGGACTATCCGTTGACTACTCCTTAACCGCGGCCAAGCCGGATAAACAATTCAAACGGGCGCAGGAACTCAAAGCCAGCCACACTCTGAAGTTGGAAAAGACGGCCGATGGCGTCGTGACGGTTCGCGTGCGAGATCTCAAGTCCCGCCAGGAAACCACCGGTTCTGTGCAAGACGCCGCCAGGCTGTTGCGCAGTGAGCCGAAGTCCTCCTCTTAGCATTATGGCCTAACCACCATGTTCGTCTACGCAGGGTTCGCAGGCTGGGAAGCCTGCGATACAGCAGACTCGGAGGTCTGCGCTACGCGGCAAGCGGCTAAGTTGCTCTTGAAATATTCAGGCCAATGCCACTGCGGCACTCAAACCGGCGAGACACGCGCCTACGATTCCCGAGCAAACACCAGAATGCTCTTGGGCCTGCTTTGACCCACCAGGTGCTCGGTCATCGTCAGCGTCTTGAGATCGGTAGAAAGCTCGATCCGTCGGGTGCCGGTGGTTTGGCCTTTTAATTTATCGGTGATTTCCAGGCTGCGCTCGTTTACGCGGCGGCCGGAATAGGCAGTGCCTTTGTCCCCGCCTTTCGCATCGAGGTCCGGATAATCTTTACCATCAAATTTAATGCTCTTAGCCGTTTCTTCATCGGACCGCTTAAAGGACAGACCGTCACCCTCGTAGGCCTGGATCTGAAGCTCCATCCCGGCCTTCACTTTCGCGCTCTCACTGTCCCAGGTGCCTGGAAACCCTGAGTTTCCCGCCGTCCGGTCGTACACATAGGGCAAAAATAATTTCGAACCGTCGGGCAAAGGCGTCGAGAACAACGTCAGGCCGCTGGGCAAATATTGCGTAAAGGCGTCGTTCAGCGTTTTGCCGTCTTCGGAAAGCGTCCATTCTGCCGTAAGCAGCGCGCGGCCCTTCAGCTTGCGGATGATCTCCCAGTGGTTGGGTCCTTTCACCGTGATGGACAAAACGGTTCCGCTCAGAGCTGGCTGCTCACTCCCGTCCGCCACGATCGTGTCCACTTCGCCGGGGCCGAAGGTCAGGGCGTATTTGTTTGTACCTGCGACCTCCACCTTCATTTCGTCGGTAAGTTTGCTTTTGGACGGGTCCACCTTCCATTTGCCGACGAAGGGATCGTTCGCCGCCCCTCTCGAGCTTGTAGCCAAACCGGCAACCAGCAGCACCTGAAAAATGCGATTTAAAATTGAGTTTCCCATATACGTTTTCGGTTCTGCGAAGTCCAGAAGATAGCAAATTCTTTGTAATCCCGCGCTCCTGTTGCTTAGGAGTACCCGCGGGTCGAGGTCGGAAGCGTGCTAGATACGGCGGGACAAAGGACACGCCGGAAGCCGGCAGCATGCCGACGCTCCCAACCCCCTGCCCTTGCGGCTCCAGCTTACTTCGCTGCCGAATCCTTCAAGATCGAGTTGGTTGCGGGCGCAACCAGGGGCAAAGGCGCCGGGGTTGCCTCAGATGAGGAAGTCGTCGCGGCCTTTTCGTCTTTTTTCTCCTCTTTCTTTTCCAGCAGGAGCTGGCTGCGTTCTTTCAATAGCGGATCCAATGTCCAGGAAGAAACCAGGTAGACCCATTTTTCGTAGGGCTTTTCCTGATCCAGTTTATCAGAGAGTTTCTTTTGGTTATCCTTGAATTCCTTATCCAGCTTGGCTTTGTCGTCGGGCTTTTCGTCTTTTCCCGGCGTCCGTTCCTTGGGGAGTTGAGCCGAGACGCCCATGGCGATGGCGTAGTTATCATTCGTCTTCTGGCCGACCTTCACCGTGTAAGAGAAGTTATCGAAGGTGTCCAGGGTAACAACCGTTGGTTTATCCAGGCCCAGCTGTTCGGGTTTGGCGCCGGTGCTCACGTCGTTGAATGAGGGCGAGGACAATGCATTCGCTAATCCGGAGGTCTTAGTGCTGTCGAGCTGTTCGCCGGTCTTGGCGTCAGCCAGTTTCCATTCGCCGGATTCGGTGTCGCGCGTGACTTTCCAGGAATTCGTAGCAACCGGATAGGTCACCGCGATCACGCGCACCTTGTCGACTTTGAAAAAGTCTTTGTTCAGCCACTGTTCCGGTTTTGGCTCGGCATTTTGCAAGGCATCGGAAATCACCGCGACGGTATCGGATTTGCCGACTTTGACGTAGCGCCCGTCGGGCCAACCGCCACCGCCTTCCATGTCCTCGCCCATGGGCGAAGGCTGGTTGGATTTGCGCATATGTTTCTTGCCCAGGAGCAGCGATTGCAGCGACTTGTCGTTGGCATCTTTGAATTCCACCACCGTTGCCGCGTTAGTGCCGTTGCCGGGCACAAGGCCCAAGCGCGAAAGTTGCGAATTTCCCACTTTCTCCGTCTGTACCACCTTTAAATCGGCGAGCTTGAGCAGGAACTCGCTGATTTGCGGGTAGTTCGCTGGATAATCATTCCGCTGGGCGACGCGCCAGAGGTTGTCTTTTTTAACCAGGTCCAACTGATTGGTGTCCTCCTTGATCGTCAGCCGCGCGATGTCGTTAACGGGAAGGTCGCCGACCAACTTCTTGCCAATGCCCTGGTCGCCGGTTTTGGTGTAGTCGTTTTGTTTATTGTAAATCAGCAGCCCGGCAATCCCGAGGACAACCAGGAGGAACAACAGGAGAGCAAGTTGTTTACGATTCATTATTTGGCGGAAGTTTTACGACGTTTCACAAAAGCAATCACGATTCCGGAGGCGGCGACCGCGAACGGAACCGCCAGAATATCGATCCATTTTATGTCGGATTGAAGGGACACGACTTCCCTGCGGAAATCCTTTTGGACCTGTTTAAGCCGCTTGCGGGTATCCACCTCGTCTTTGCGCAGCTTGGCCAATTCGGCACTCTGTTCGGGCGAGAGAATGAAGCGCTGATCTTTGTCTTTACGCTGTTGCTGCAGCTCATTGATCTTGCGCTGGGCTTCGCTCGCGCTTTCTTCGAGGCGTTTGATTTCGCTCTGGAACTTCTCATTCGCGGCGGCTTCCATTTGCTTGATCCGTGTGAACGGCCGCACGACCGTCGCGCGGCTGCGGACCGCGATAAGGTTCTCGTCACCGGTCAATTGTTCCACGAGGTTTTGGGCGAAACTCAGGTTGCCGTTCATCGGGATATAGGCCTGCCCGCCGAACAGAGTTGAAACCGGCTGGAGTGCCACGCGATCAAAGAGCATGTCGGCATCACCGACCAGGACCACGGTGTTGTCGCTTTTGGTCTCTTTGAGCGAGTTGTCAGGCTTCTTCTCTTCAGCTTTCTTGTCAGTATCTTTGGCGTCCTTATCGTCCTTCTTCTCTTCCGGCGCGCCGTTCGGAAATGCCGTTTTGAATTTGCCGGTGAGCCGGACCGCGAGGGCGTATTGCGTGCCGGAGGGTTTGAAATCTTTCATGATGTTCTCACCCGAAAGATTGGCCATGAAGCCGTCCACAAGCTGGGAATCCTTGGTGCTCTTGAGCAGAACGGTTTCCTTCAGGCCCGGCACCGGAGTGCCGGTGAAGGCGCCGGCATAGGGCAGCCAGACATTCTCGATTTGGCTGGTCACAATATCGTCCGTGTTCAAGCCTTGCCCGGTCACCGCGAGGACCGCGGGGGCTTCCTGCGGTTGGCCGCCCCGGCCGCCGATTTGCATCTTGTAATTCATATCGGCAACCACCTTGGCGGTGTCGAAGGAAAGACCCCAGGCTTTCAACAATTTGTCCAGCGAAGAGCCGCTGTTGGGGATGCTGCCCAGCATTTGGTTTTGCTCCTTGGTGTCGGTCATCGGCAACGGGTCCAGGAACGCAATCAGCTTGCCACCGCGCATGATGAACTGGTCGATAGCATACTGCGCCTTTTCGGAGATCTCGCGCGGATGAATCACCATAAGCACCTTGACGTCGTCATCGATTTTGTCGGCGTCGACGGCCACGCGCTTCACCGTAAAGTCATTCTTTAATTCATTCACGATCACCCATGGCTGCTGTGCGCCGCCCTGCTGCCCCATCCGCATCATCATGGGGTTGGCGGGCATTCCGAACACGGGCATCGCGCTCATAATCCCGACCACGGGCTTGTCCGGGGTAACCACGCGCGTAATCGCGCGGGAAAGATCGTATTCCAGCAAACGTTCGCGGTTCGGATCCAGGAACGGCAAGGCTTGTTTCTCATCCAGCATGCTCACCGCGAGCCCCAGGTAAAAACGCTCGCCGTCGCGAATCGGCTGGCCTTCGATGCCGTCCAGGTTGGCCGAATCCTCGGCATCGGAATCAGGCTGGGGATCATACTTTTCGATGATCAGCTTGCCGTGAGCAGCCTGGCGATATTCATCCAGCAAGTCTTCTACGCGCTTGGCATAGCTGCGCAGGAACACGGTTTCCGGAGAGGTTTCGCCCTGGGTGCAATAGAAACGCACTTTGACCGTGGTATCGAGGTTTTTCAGGATCGCCTTGGTGCCCGCGGACAAGGTATAGGCCTTTTCTTTGGTGAGATCGACGCGCTGCTTGACGGCGCCCCCGATCACGTTCAGGGCAACCAGGATCAGGGCCATGGCGACAACGCCAGCCGTCGAGTAGAGCACTGTTTCAAGAGTTTTTTTCTTCATTGCACGTTCTATAAAAGTATTAGCCAGCCCGGTGCCCGCGCAGGATTACGCTCGTTGAAAACAACGAGAAGACGATCAGCGACAGGAAGAAAAGAACGTCTCGCGAGTCGAGCACGCCTTTCTGGAAGCCGTCGAAATGAGTGATAACGCTGAAGGAGGTAACGACGTTCACCAGCCAGGATCCGGCCCAACCTTCGAGCATGCGGATCACCGGCGCAAACCCAGCCAGGATCAGAAAAAGGCAGAGCACCACCGAAATGATAAAGCTGACGACCTGGTTCCGGGTCATAGCGGAGGTAATGCAACTAATCGCGAGATAAGCGCCCGCCATGAGCCAGCTTCCGACGTAGCCGCAGAAGATGACGCCGTTATCGGGATGTCCGAGGTAGTTAACGGTGATCCAAATCGGGAACGTCAGCACCAGGGCCAGCAACAGGAACAGCCACGAGGCAAGGAATTTTCCGACGATAGCCTGCCAGGCGGTGATCGGCATCGTGAGGAGCAGTTCAATGGTCCCAACCCGGCGTTCCTCGGCCCAGAGCCGCATGCCTACGGCCGGCACCAGGAACAGGTAAAACCACGGGTGCCACATGAAAAAGCTCCCCGAGAGCGAGGCTTCTCCGCGCTCGAAAAAGCCGCCCACCATGAAGGTGAAGAACCCGCAAAGCAGCAGGAAAATAACGATGAAGATGTAAGCCAGCGGCGAAGTAAAATACCCCGCCAGCTCGCGTTTGGTGATGGTCTTGATATTAGCCCAGGCGTTCATGGAATCTAGAAGCGAAAAGCAATAATGCTGAGTTACTGAGAAAACTAATTGCCCTCTTTAGCCGCGCTCGCCGGCGCGGTATCGGGCATGGTGATGCTGCGGAAAACTTCATCGAGCCGGCCCTCTTCGGTATGCAATTCCAGGATGTGCCAGCCCTGGGCGGCATCGGCGATTGCGCTGGCCAGGGCGCCGTTCACATTGCCCTTGGGAAACACACGCGCAGTGACGGCCGTAGCCTCCTCGCGCACGATGGTCATCCGCTTGACCACTGGGAGTTGTGTCAGCTTCTGGTTAAGAGATGACGCATTGATGCCGCTGACGCGCAAGGTAACGGCCCCGGCCCACTCTGATTTCTGGCGGAGCTCCTGAGGTGTCCCGTTGGCAACAATACGGCCGCGATCGATGATGATCGCCCGCGAACAAACGGCATCGACTTCCTCGAGAATGTGGGTGGAGAAAATGATCGCTTTCTTTTCGCCCATCTTACGAATGAGCTGACGCACTTCATGCTTCTGGTTGGGATCCAGGCCGTCGGTCGGTTCGTCCAACACCAAAACGTCAGGATCGTGAATAATCGATTGGGCAAAACAGGTGCGATGACGATAACCCTTGGAAAGCGTTTCAACGCTTTGATGCAACACGGGTTCAAGAAAACACGTTTCGACGACCCGGGCGACCGCTTTAGCCTTGGCGTCGCCGCGCATGCCGCGGATTTCCGCCGTGAAATTAAGAAAACCGTAGACCGTCATGTCCGTATAGGCGGGGGCGTTTTCGGGCAGGTAGCCAATGAGGCGCTTGGCGGGAATGGGTTGTTCGACCACATCAAAGCCGCCCACGGAGACGGTTCCCGAGGTGGGCGGGATGAACCCGGTGATCATGCGCATGGT
Organism: uncultured Verrucomicrobiota bacterium; assembly: GCA_964623885.1. Classification (GTDB taxonomy): domain Bacteria; phylum Verrucomicrobiota; class Verrucomicrobiia; order Limisphaerales; family UBA8199; genus CAZUVM01. The sequence continues at coordinate 15,081 of CAZUVM010000174.1, read as the reverse complement.
GGTGGACTTGCCGGCGCCGTTGGGTCCCAAAAAGCCAAGCACTTCACCCCGTTCCACTGAAAAAGAGACCCCATCCACGGCGTGCTTGGTGCCGAAAACCTTCGCCAGATTTTGAACTTTAATCATAGTAATTAAGCCACTACGGAATGATACGAATAGTCCAAATACCCAGTTTCAACGCAGTTGTAAACTGGATTTTTCGGCCATTGGGCTCGTGCTGCGGGAAAATCAGAACTCCAGCTCTACGCGGATAATTCTTTCGCGCAGAGCTGGTACTCTGCCTCGCCGCTAACACTGCCCCATTCCAGCCGTTGTCTTTGTCACCGCGAGATTCTAAACTACGCAACGCGGTTACGGGAGTTTTGGATTATTTTAGGGCCAATGATGTTCAAAAAAAGTTTGGGTGGGCACCCCGCCGGGGCGGCGGGTGCGAAGGAGAACACAAAGGCAGGAAGCGGTAAATTAGCTATCTTAGCCGCATTGATGCAGTTGAAAACCACGGATGAACACAGATGGACACGGATTAAACAGGCGTTTCAGCAGGTGTTTGCGAACAACAAATTGGCTGACCCTTTGGAGACTCACTACAGCAGTTGTGTTTTCCGCGCATTTTATCAGTGTTTATCTGTGTTCATCTGTGGTTGAACTGAATCGTTCCATCTTAGCGACGGTGCAAAGAGTTTTGCGTTTCAAAGCCCGTGCGACATGGTCTTCCGGATCTTTCATCTTGAAGTGGATTTGGCCAGTGACTCTCGCACTTGCTGGCTGTGCTACATTCGTCGGGAAGCTTCCTCCGGCTAATTTAAAAGAGCCCGGCTGGACGGTGCGGGAAGGACAAGCGGTCTGGCATATCCCAACGGGCAATCGTGAAATTGCCGGCGACGTTTTGGTTGCCACGCGGCCTGACGGGAGTTCGTTCGTGCAGTTCAGCAAAAGTCCATTTGCTATAGTTGTTGCGCAGGAAAACTCGAATCAATGGCAGGCGGAGTTTCCGCCGCAAAACAAACATTATGCCGGCCGAGGCAAGCCACCCAAGCGGATCATTTGGCTGTATCTCGCCAAGGTTCTGGCCGGGCAGGCTCCGCCCACCGGCTGGAGTTGGCACCAGGACGCCAGCGGCTGGCGGTTGGTGAACAATGCAAATGGGGAATCGTTGGAGGGCTTTTTCAACTCATGACGTCATCATCAGCTCAGGGATCGCCGCGGCCCAGCTTGCACCACCCGGGCCGCTGGTTTTGGTTGATCCTGCTGGTGCCAGTGGCACTGGGTTTGGCGAGGTTGCGCTTTGATGTTGAGGTATTCGATCTGCTACCGAATAGCCTTAAAGCAGTACAGGGTTTGAAGCTTTACCAGGAGCACTTCGCGAATGCACGCGAACTGATTGTGACATTGCATGCCGCGAACGCCGAGCAGGCTACCGCCGCCGCGCGCGCAATCGCTGAACGGTTACGCTCAGAACCTAAGCTTGCGAACACCGTGACCTGGGAGCCACCCTGGCTCGAACATCCCGACCAGGCAGCCGAACTGATGGCCTATCTCTGGCTTAACCAGCCACCGGCAGAATTCCGACAATTGGCTGAACACCTGGCGCCAACGAATCTGCCCGAGATTCTTTCGACTGCGCGGGAGAACCTGGCGACTTCGCTTTCTCCGGATGAGATTGCCCGGCTCAGTTACGATCCGTTCGGCCTGACGCGGCTTCCGGAGAGCGCTGCCGGCGCGGCACCTACGTTTGAGCAGGGCCAGGAAAGTTTTGCCTCCGCTGACGGCACTTTTCGAATCATGTTTGTGCAGGCACGGCCGGAATTGCGCAGCTACAGCGATTGTGAGCGCTGGTTGATTCAAGTCAGGGGATTGTGCACTACGGCGATGAACGCGAACCCCGAGCTTAGCGCGGTGCGACTTGGGTTCACGGGCCGGCCGGCGTTCGTGGCTGAAGTCGCCGGCGGAATGCAACACGACATCACCACGTCGGTTGGAGGGACTGCGGCAATCATCGCGCTATTGTTTTGGCTGGCGCACCGCCGCATCAAACCGATGCTTTGGTTGCTCGCTCTTCTGGCCTTGGTCCTGGGTTGCACGCTGGCGCTGGGCGGACTGATCTTCGGCACGATCAACGTGGTGAGCATGGGATTTGCCGCGATCCTTCTTGGACTGGCGGTGGATTATGCCGTAGTTCATTACCAGGAGGCGCTGGCCCACCCAAACCTCTCCATCCCGCAAATCCGCCATGCCATTGCGCCGAGCATTTTTTGGGCAGCGGTCACGACGATCACCGCCTTTCTGGTGCTGAACTTTGGCGGGCTTCCGGGCTTGGGCCAACTGGGAACTTTGGTCGGACTCGGAGTTGCGCTGGCGGCAACAATCATGATTTTCGAATTCCTTCCGCCGCTCTTTCCGGGACGCAATCAGACTCTTAGGACTATCCATGAACCGAAGTTGCCAGGGGAAGAAGAAATTCCCCTCACCCCGACCCTCTCCCCATCGGATGGGGAGAGGGAGAAGCCATCTGAGCGGGCTGGGTTCATTGGCGATCAACACCCGCGAGCCAGGGCTCAAAAGCGTTGGGTATTTCGCGCCACGGTGGTGATAATCCTGTTCACCATCGGTGTTCTTATCTTTGGATTGCCACCCATTGATCCGACCGCCAATGCATTGCGTCCGCGCCACAGCCCAGCGTATACCGCGGTAGATGAAATCCAAACGCACTTGAATCAAAAACGCGAGCCACTTTGGCTAATCATCCGCGGCACATCCGTAACCAATGTCGCGGAGCGATTGCGGGCGGCTCAAACCGCTTTAACGCGGGGCGTCGATAACCATCTCATCGCTGGGTTCACCCTGCCCACGCCGCTTTGGCCCGAGCCGTCCTTTCAAGAGACGAATCGAGCAATCGCATGTCGACTGGTTGGAGAACGCCAAGTGCTTCGAGAGGCCGCGCTGACGAATGGTTTTACCGAAAGAGCCGTGGCGCTCACGGAACGGGTTCTGGATACCTGGCAGTCGGCTTGTGTTTCCAGCGGGATTTTCTGGCCGACGAATCCAATGAGCCAATGGATATTTGAGAAAGCGACCGCGCGCAACCCAACGAACTTTTTTGTCCTGGGCCTAATCAATCCAATCAGCGGCGACACGGCGGCGATGAAGCAGGCCAGGTTAGGCGTCCTCGAATGGGAGCTGCCTAAGGAAGATATTTGGCTTTCGGGTTGGGAACTGCTTGGCGGTGCGATCTTTGGCCGTGTAAAGGCGAACATGTGGAAGGTATTGGGACCGATGGTTGTGCTGGTCTTGCTCTCGCTTTTCCTGGCCTTTCGCCGGCCGCTGGAGATTTCTCTAAGCCTAGCCGTCCTGCTGCTCAGCGGGCTGTGCGTATTGACGATCATGAAGCTGACCGGCTGGACCTGGAACCTGCTTAACCTAATGGTGATCCCGCTGGTCCTGGGGACCGGCGTTGATTACAGCATCTTCATGCAGCTTGCCTTGCGCCGATTTGGCGGCGACCTGCGCCTTGCCTATTACTCGGTCGGCCGGGCGCTGTTGCTCTGCGGTGGAACGGCGATCGCCGGGTTCGGCTCATTGGGACTTTCGAGCAATGCCGGCATGGCCAGCCTGGGCCGCGTTTGCGCGGTTGGCATTGGTAGCAACATGTTAATCGCGATTTTTTTGCTGCCAATCTGGTGGCAGTCATTATCGCGAAAGCAGCATTGATAAGACTGTGCCCCATTGTGATCAGGTGTTCGCGATGGAAGAGTCGGTTTGGGTTCGTGGGCACCTCCTAATATGAAACAAATCATGATTTACTCGATGGTAAGATCCGCGAGCACGGTCGCATGTGCAGCGAGGCAAAGCAGACTGTTAAAATTGCTTTTGGCGGGGTTGCTCCTGAACTCTTGGTCGAGCGTGAACGCCGCGGAGTTGAATCCGGAAGTCGCGGCCTGGCTCGCGGCTCAACCGAAAATCGAGTCATGGTCGGCGGATTTCGTCCAGACACGAAGTTTGAAATCTCTGGCCCAACCGTTGACCGCGACCGGTCACGTTTGGTTCCAGGCGCCCAACCGGTTTCGCTGGGAGCTTGGGCATCCGGCGCAAACGATTGCCGTCCGGGAACCCGACGTAATGCTTGTAATCTATCCACGCCTCAAGCGCGTGGAGCGTTTTCCGTTGACCGGTGAGCAGACCGGTCCCTGGCGCGATGCTCTGGCTCTGCTGGAAGCGGGTTTCCCACGCAGCGCAGCCGAACTGGAAGCGCAGTACAACATTCTTGGCCAGGAAGCGAAAGTGGGGAATGTCAATTTGGTTTTGCAGCCGAAATCGATCGCGGCCCGCAAAATGATGCCGAAAATCACCATCGAATTTGACACCAAGGATTACGCCTTGCGAGCAACTGAGCTGGAGTTTGCCGACGGATCAACGATGCGCAACGATTTCAAAAATCCTGAGCTGAATCCGAGTATAGACTCGAAAAAGTTCGCACCGGAAATTCCCACTGATTATAAAGTGGTCGAGCCATTGAAAAAGTGATAGGCAACCGGCGTGGACGACCCTTTGAACCAGGCGTTGGCGCGGTTGCCGCATGGCCCGCAGTTTCGCTTCATTGACCGACTCCTAAGCCTGGTTCCCGGCCAGCAAGGGACAGCCGAATATAGAATCCGCGGTGATGAGCCATTTCTAGCCGGACATTTTCCCGGGCAGCCACTGTTCCCGGGAGTGTTGCTCGCAGAGGCTGCGGCGCAGTTGGCGGGAGTGGTTGCCCAAAGCGATCCACACACTCCTCCGATGCCAGGTCTGAAACTCACGGCGCTAAAGGGCGTGAAGTTCCTCGGCGCCGCACAACCCGGCGAGGTTTTGCAACTGTCAGCGAAAGTGACCGGCCGACTGGCCAACCTCGTTCAAGCCGAAGCAGTCGTGCGGGTTGATGGCCGAAAAATAATGGTAGGATTGCTGACGCTTAGCGGGGAGGTAAGCGGGATTGAGAACACCAGGCCGACTCTGGATTAATCCGAAAAACGATACAGTTGTCTTCGGGGACCGCGCCCGCCCCGGGCGCTGCCAACCGGCGCCCCCGCCAGTTGGCTTGCATCGGCCCAAGCTCACCAAATAATGAGCAGAATTGGTGCAGCCGGAATGCGGTTGGCGAGGGCGCCAACCGCTGCGCCCGCGGCGGGCGCGGTCCCTTCCACTGAATCGTTCTGGCTAAACTGCTCCCGGTTCGTGGTTCTGGCGCTTCAGATATCGTCTGCGCCATTCGGCGCGGGAGAGTTTTCCGCGTTCATTGGTTTCGAGCGACTGCAACAGCCACCAGTCGCGCGGCACTTGCCAGCTTGGGAGGCGGGCGAGTGCGAGATTCTTCAACGAGTCAGTCGTTGTTCCCGGCTCTGCCGCCACGCAAGCGACAATTGTCTCACTCCGACGGATATCCAAGCTTGGCACCCCAAACACCAGACAGGCTCGCACGGAAGGGTGAGTCGCGAGCACCGTTTCAATCACTTCGGGCGCTACTTTGCGTCCGGCAACGTTGATTTGGTCCCCTGCCCTGCCCCGCAAATAGACCTGGCCACTGCGGACCTCGCCCAGGTCACTCGTCCGGAACACGCCTTTCGCCAATTTCGCGTCGGGCTCCGGCCAATAGGTCTGGCCGACTGCTTGGCTGCGCACTTCGAGACATCCGTCTTCGGCCGTAGTTACGTCAACGTTGGCTAATGGTGCTCCGGCAGAGGCGCCATCTTCGCGAGGCACAGCGCTGTGGTCGTAGGCAATTCCGCCGCATTCGCTGCTGCCGTAGAAGTTGTGCACTTTCAACCCATGTCCCGCATAGATGGCCTGTTCGAGATTCAACGGCAACGGCGCGCCCGCGGAAATGGCGAGACGCACATTAGAGGGAATCGCATGCGCGTCATGCCACATCCGCCACAGCGCCGGCACGGCTGCGAGGGTAATGCCCGGATGGGCCGCTGCCGCCTGTTGGACGGCATCCGGTAGCGCAGCGCCGACGAGCACCAACGGTATCCCATGCAGCAACAACGGCAGCACCAGATTTGAAAAGCCATAAGAGTGCGCCAACGAAATGACGGCAAGGTTCGGACAGTCCGGACGCAGGCCCATCGTTGCCACGATATTAACCGCGTCCGCAGCGAGTTGCGCAGCGGTGAATGCAACCAACCGCGGGTTGCCCGTTGTGGCAGAAGTAGTCTTCAGGTGCGCAATCTTCGGGCCGAGTGGTTGGGTGAGCTGAGGCGCAGACTGTTCGATATCCAGCGGACAAACCACCGCACCGGAGCGCCAGCCGCGCAGCACCTGAATTACAAAGTCGGTCGATAAGCCCCGCGCGAAAACAACGTCACCAGCAACAACCGAATCAGCTTCCGCGGCGGCTGCTAATTCGGAGAAAGTCCAGCGTCGACCCGTGGCCGGTTCCCAAAGAGCAGTTGCGGTTGGCCTCGCGCTCGCGATCTTACGCCAACTGTCGTAGAGCATTGCGCGTTAGATTCATCACAGTTAGCTTTTTTGAGCAAGTCCGAATGATAGACATGCTGCAAAAGTGCAAACGCCGCCTGAGATTTCTGCAGGTGCTCTGGGTGGTTTCCCTATGTTTGGCTGTTTTCTGCGGGTGCGCAAGCGATCCTCCGCCACACCAGGTCCAGCGCGCATTCAAATTTGAAACCGATACCTTCGCTTTTGCCAATGAATTGGTATGGGATTACTCATTTGGCACAAACGGCGAATGGTCGGCTCATAAGCATGAGCCCAAGCCGGATTACACCCTTCACTGTCTGGTTCTGGCTCGATCAACCCGTCAGTTCTTTGACAACGCCCGGTTCGTCCCCGACCAGCTCAAAACCAATAAAGCGGCTTACCGAAAAGAGATCCGGCGAGTGATTGCGGCCAATCCGCGAAAGCCGTTGCCCGATTCAGAAAAAATTAACATCCCCGGTTATGCAAATTTGCGCGAATTCAGCGCTGACCAGGAAAAACTCCTCAAAGAGGGTTGCGGTGGGGCTTGGGAGTCGTACTTCGCGCGAGGCAATTGGCGGATGATCTTTCCATTCACACGCCACCAGCAGGCTAAAGTCGCTCAGAAGTTGCTCGACCACCTACGCCCCGATCGCCCGCTGGTCGTGCACCTGTCTCGTTTTCCCCAACTTTCGATCAATCATACGGTGCTGCTGTTTGGGGTTACACAAGACGACCGCGAGATCCGCTTTGACACTTACGATCCCAATGAACCGTCAAAACCGACCGCACTGGTTTTTGACCGGGCCAGTCGGACCTTCCTCTTTCCGTCTAATCACTATTTCTCTGGCGGGCGCGTGGATGTGTACGAGATGTTCCACCGCTGGGATTACTAATCCGAGTCAATCCAGGCGTTCGCGGCCGGCGTAGCCTGCGTCGAGGTCGTGCCAGAACTCGATATCGTCCTCGCCCTGTTCCCAACAAAGAAACACCTCTTTACCATCAATAATTGCGGGAAAATCGATCAAGCCACGATCGAGGTCTTTTATCTGGATTTCGCGCTCGTGAAATTCAACGAGTATTTGACGAATGGCCGCCAGCGCCCGGATCCATTTGTTAACCGGATCACCGCCAACATCCGCACCGGCTGAGCGCAACCCATCCAGGCGTTTCTCCAATGGTCCCAATTGGCCGCGCAGCTCGACTAATCGCTCGAGCCAGGTCCTGACGCGCGGCAACAGGGATCGAGCTTCCTCGCGAGTATAGTGCTTTTCGAATTGATTTGGCACGTGAGAGAGCGCGGGCGGTTTGGCGCGCCGTTATCGGCCTAGCTTTTTGCTGATCGTTTCGTTAGGTTCCAAGGAAAGAGATTTGTTCCAGGCATCGCGAGCTTTGTCCTGTTGCTGAAGCGCTGAATAAATATCGCCAAGGTGATCGTAAAGTGTTGGGTCGGGCTCGGTTGATAGTTCGACCGCTTTGCGAACTTGTTCGAGTGCTGCCTGAGGCTGCTTCAACTTGAACAGGACCCAACCCAAGCTGTCCAGGTAAGCGGGATTCTTGGGCTCAGCCTTGACCGCTTTTTCGATGAGCACTTTGGCTTTGTCGAGCTTCACGCCACGGTCGGCCCACATGAAGCCGAGATAATTCTGTGCTTCGGCAAAATCGGGAGCAGCCTGAAGACACTTCTCGAAATAGTTCTCGGCCTGCGCGTAATCACCAATCCGCTCTGAGCAGGCCCCGAGTTGAAAGTACAAATCCTGGTCGAGGTGTTTTGGATCACTTGCCTTCGCGATTACTTCCGCGGCGGTAAAGGCCCGGAGCGCGTCGGCGTAATTCTTCTGCCGGTTGTAAGCCAGGCCGGTATAGAACTCGAGGGCAAATTTGTCCTTAAATTTCTGCCGGGCTTTGCCCAGGGTGGCCAATGCGTCGGCGGTCTTTTCCATGCTGATCTGCGCCAGGGCCAATTCGTAATAGGCATCTTCAAAATCCGGGAGGAACATTACCGTTTTCGAGAAGCAGTCGACGGCGTCGGCAGGCTTCTTGTCTTCATAAGCCAGGTAACCCAGATAATACCAGGCCATGGGATTGGTAGGATCCTCGTGAACAATCGCTTTGAGCTGCTCAGACGCGTGCTGCCGATCGCTGCCGCGCAGGTAGATGCCCGCCAGCTTCGAATGCAGACGCTCCCGCACGAAAGGCACGTCCGGAAGTTTTTTGAGCAAATCGAGGTAGAGCTGCGCAGCGCGGTCCGATTCGCCTAGCACGTTATAGCCATCCGCGAGCCGCAGCCTCAATAAAGCATTGGAAGGGTTAAGCTTTTCCGCCCGTTCCAGGATGGCCATGACCTTTGGCTTTACCGCTTCCTTTTGCGATGGAGCCTGCTGCAAATAACTGGCGTACAGCTCTGAAAGGCTGATGAGAAAATCCGCATCCACATCCGGCTGGCGACCGGCGGTGTCCAGCACCTTGAGTGCATCCGATTGCTGGCGGTTCTGGATATAGCTAAGAAACAGATTTTGATATCCGCCGAGTTGCTCCGGCGATCGTTTGATGGCAATACGGTCAGCAGCGATGGCCTGGTCGGTCTTCCCAAGCTGGCCGTAAACAATGCCGAGACGGATATAAACGCCGCCGGAAGCGCCCGGACGAGCGGCCGCGCGGGATAGCAACTCCAAAACTTTGTCGTATTGCTTGCGGTGAAGCAGACGATCCGAGACTTGGAGGATTAGCGCCTCGTTATCGGGGTCACTGAGGGCTGCCTGATAATACTCCTGCAGGGCGGCTTCGGGCTCGTCGTCCAACTCGTGAACCACACCAGCCGCGTAATGCGCGTGCGCATCAGCGGCCCGCTCCGAACTCGGATCCAGCTCAGCACCAATCTTAGGTGCATCTGTGTTCTCGGCAGGCGAGTTTCGATGTTGAGTGGACTTAGGCGTTCGACAACCACCGACCAGCATGCTGCTGATGGCTAAAACCACGACCACTAACCATGAACGAGACAGCATGCGATCAATAACCTCCACCGCTCGTTTATGACGCCGGCGGTGCCCCAATGGAAACGGCCCTGGAAACTTATTTCTGCCAGGTGCGCTTCTTATGGCGATGAGCGCGCAGCTTCTTGCGCCGCTTGTGTTTATTAATTTTGGCTTTCCGGCGTTTTTTAAGTGAACCCATATAGGTGTCGAACGAACGGTCTAGAACTAACTCTGCTGCAAATCCCGCTGAATGCAACTCTTAATACACCACCTTGTTCAAAGGGTATTCAATTATGCCTTCGGCACCGGCAGCTTTGAGCGCCGGTATCAACTCCCGCACGACGTGCTCGTCAATTATTGTCTCGACAGCAACCCAGCCCTCCTGGCTCAGGTTGGAAATAGTAGGATTCCGCAATGCGGGGAGCGCCTGTAATAATGCCGGCAGGTCCTTGCGGCTGATGTTCATCTTGAGTCCTACCTTGGCCTCGGCCTCGAGTGCGCCTTTTAACAGCAAAGCGAGCGTCTCAATCTTTTGACGTTTCCAATTATCTTTCCAGACTGCCTCATTGGCAATGAGGCGTGGTGTCGACTCCAGCAAGGTATCCACGATCCTCAGTTTGTTAGCGCGCAATGACGAACCGGTCTCGGTGATTTCAACGATCGCGTCCACCAACTCGTGGGCCTTGACCTCCGTGGCTCCCCAGGAGAATTCGACCTCTGCTTTTACTTTATGCCGACGCAGGTATTTGCGAGTGAGGTTTACCACCTCGGTTGCGATGTGCTTGCCCTGAAGGTCTTTTACGGATCGGATAGGCGATTCTTCAGGCACGGCCAAAACCCATCTGGCAGGCTGCCGGGTCACTTTGCTGAAGATAAACTCGCCCACTTCGTGAACCTTAGAACCGTTTTCCTGGATCCAGTCGGAACCAGTGATGCCGCAATCCAAATAACCATGCTCTACATAACGACTTATTTCCTGCGCCCTAATCAGTCGGACTTCGAGCTCGGGATCATCTACGTAGGGAATATAAGAACGACTGCTGACCGAGATATTGAAGCCGGCCTTGGCCATCTTTTCGATCGTGGCGTCTTGCAGGCTACCTTTAGGTAGTCCAAATCGTAAAACTTGCTTTTTCTTCATGGTTCGACTTCTGCGCTGTTCGGACAATGGGGCCGACCAACGGCTGTTGCCGAGGGTATTCCCGTGTTGAAACGGCTCGGGGTGCGCCTCCCAAGCCTCGCCACGTCGGGACGGAAGCCGATTGGCCCGTTACATCTGCCATTATTCGAGTCCCAACGCCACCTTTTTTTCGTCCATTTGGCTTGTGCAACCAGCGTTTCTGGCGCAAAGGTGGGGCATGAATGGGCCTAAAATCACCGCTGATTCTCTGCGGGAGATGAAGCAGCGCGGGGAACGCATCGCAGCGCTGACCGCTTACGATTTTCCAATGACTCGGCTTTTGGACGAAGCAGGTATTCCCCTGCTGTTGGTGGGGGATTCTCTGGGAATGGTCGTCCTTGGCTACCCAAACACGACCCACGTCACAATGGCGGAGATGGAACATCATGTTCGTGCCGCGGCGCGGGCCAAACCGCGCGCAATGCTTGTGGCCGACCTGCCCTTCCATAGCTACGAAACGGTGGAACAAGCGCTCACTAATTCCCGTCGTCTGGTTGCGGCAGGTGCGGAGGCGGTAAAAGCGGAAGGTGGCCGAGCGATTTCTGCACAGGTGCAAGCCATAGTAGGCGCCGGCATCCCGTTCCTTGGTCACCTGGGAATGTTACCACAACATGTATTGGAGGAAGGCGGCTACCATGTCAAAGGGAAGAAAGAGCCGGAGCACCAGGCGTTGATCGCTGATGCAGACGCGCTCGTTGAAGCTGGCGCTTTCGGCGTTGTTTTGGAATTGGTTACCGCGTCGGTGGCCAAGGAACTAACCGAACGGCTTCCCATTCCCACCATCGGTATTGGCGCAGGCTCTGATTGCGACGGCCAAATCCTTGTTACGCCGGATTTACTGGGGATGCTGCCGTGGTATGACCTCAAGCACGTGAAACCCAAGCTCAATGCCGCCGAACAAATGCGCGCCGTGGTTCGGCAATGGCAGGAATCCGTAACGCGGCCGGTTCGGCAACCAGCATGAAAGCGAACAACAACAAACCTGCTACCGCAGCACGCAAGCGCGCGAAATTGCTCACTCACATAGATCCTCGGGGAGAGGCGCGGATGGTGGACGTTTCCGCCAAGCCGATATTGTTCCGTGAGGCTGTGGCACAGGGGGAGATTCGGCTGCAAAAATCGACCGTAAAGCTGATCGAATCGCACGCGGTCGCCAAAGGCAATGTATTGGCGGCGGCCAGGCTGGCGGGCATTCTGGCAGCGAAAAAGACGGGTGAGCTCATTCCTCTGTGTCATCCCCTGCCCCTCACGCACTGCGAAGTTGATTGCACGGTTCCCAAAACGCGCGATCGCATCGTGATCATCGCCTCGGCAAAAATTGCGGCGCAGACTGGCATAGAAATGGAAGCGCTTACAGCCGTCACCATAGCGGCACTTACCATCTACGATATGTGCAAAGCGGTGGACAAACAGATGGCGCTTACAGGAATCCATCTGGTATCGAAAACCAAACGCTAAGCATGCAGATCCGGGTTGGGATTATTACTATCTCTGACCGCGCGTCACGCGGACAGTATGACGACCTCGGCGGCCCGGCTTTGAAAAAGGCTGCCGCCGAATATGGCTGGCAGGTTATGGCGGAGGCGCTGGTACCCGACGAACGAGCAGACATTCAGGATGCGGTCCGCGACCACGTTGCCAAAGGATGTCACCTGGTGCTGACCACAGGCGGCACCGGCGTAGCCTTGAGGGACGTGACGCCTGAGGCGGTCCGTGAAATCGCCGTGCGCGAACTACCAGGTTTCGGCGAAGTCATGCGGCTTGAATCCATGAAGATCACGAAAAATGCGATTCTTTCGCGCAACCTTGCCGTGGTCGTGGAAAAAGCACTGGTGATTTGTCTGCCGGGCAAACCGGCCGGGGCGGTTGAGTGCCTCAGCTTCGTTGTCGGTGCTATTCCGCACTGCGTTGAGATTCTGCAGGAAGTGCCCACGAGCTGCTAAACTGCGGAATTTTTTGCGAGGATCATTGTTCCCTGATAAGATGCTGGCATGGATTTGGAATCACTGATCGCCCAGGCCCTTAATAACGGAGCGAGCGATTTGCACCTGGAACCCGGGTTGCCGGCGGCGATGCGGGTTCGAGGCCAGTTACGCACCACCGGCGAACCGCTGTCGCCGAAGCTCTTAATGGAGTGGGCGCGGCACCTTCTGGGTGAAGAGTTGTGGCGTCAATTCCTCGAACGGCGCTCTTCTGATTTATCACGCACGATTCACGGCGTACGGTGCCGGATTAATGTTCTGCAAAGCTCACGCGGAATCGGTTTCGCCATTCGTTTGCTGGCATCGTTTCAGGCTACCCTCGAACGCCTCAATTTGCTGCCTGACCTCAAGAAGCTGGTCCTGTCGACTCACGGCTTAATCCTTGTCAGCGGCCCCACCGGTTGCGGCAAATCGTCGACAATGGCGGCTCTGATTCAGGAAATCAATCTGAGCGAAACACGCCACATCGTCACGATTGAAAGCCCGATTGAATATACATTTCGCCCGCGACGGTCTTATATCCGCCAGCGGGAAGTCGGACGCGATACACCCAGCTTTGAGCAGGCGCTATTGGATGCTTTGCGAGAAGATCCCGACGTACTGATGGTAGGCGAAATGCGCGAGCCGGAAACTATGCGGTTGACGCTGAGCGCTTCGGAAACGGGCCACCTGGTGCTGGCCACGGTGCATTCCTCGACTTGCGCGGAAGCATTGCAGCGCGTCATTTCTGCGTTCCAGCCGGAGATTCAAGCTAGTGTTGCAGCGCAGCTTGCGGATTGTCTCGTGGCTGTGATTTCGCAGCGCCTGCGTTTTCGTCAGGACCTTAACATTCGCATCCCCGAGTGCGAGGTCCTCATGGCCACGCATGCGGTCAAGAACTTCATCCGCAACCGTGACTTCTTTAAAATCCCGTCTTGCCTTGAGACTGGTGCGGACCATGGCATGTGGACGTTTCAAAGGTATAAGGGTTGGCTCGATCGGCGCACGAATTGGTGGTTGCCCGGGCAGGGGCAAGAAGGGCCGGATTCGGAAGCGTCGGAAACCATGCCAGCCGCGCCAGCGGAGTTAACTTCCTTTATCCCACCTTCCAACCCAGCGGCACCTGAGAAAAAGCCGGCGCCGGCTCTCCCCCGGCACGAGCATAAACCTTCGACGCGAATCGAGATCGAACCGGAAGAGACCGAGTTTGGCAAAATTCTGAGGCCAGGAGGCAGCCAGTAATGACTTGGGCGGTTTTCCTTGGCATCAGCGCGCTGACAATTCTCCTCGGGGGATGCGTCAGTAAAAGCCAGGCAAACGCGCGCGCTCAAGCCGCCTTTTTTGCCGGTCAACAGCAAGGAATGGCACGGGCCCAACAAATCCAGAGTTCCGGAGGAAACATTACGATCATGGGTGCCGTCCGCAACAACCAGGTGCCCTGGACGACTGGGCTCACGTTGGCCAACGCTCTGATCTCCGCCGATTATATCGGCCAAAGCGAACCCAAGGAGATCATCATCAACCGCGGTGGCCAGCAAATGCAAATCGATCCAAAACAGCTCCTCAGCGGACAGGATATACCCCTGGAATCACGGGACGTAATTGAAATTAGGTGAAGGGCTGAGGGCCCGTCACAGATCACCTTGCCGAGACAGTCTCCGCACCTATACTGCGCGGCGTGACGGAACCCGACACGTTCGAGCAAGTCGATCGCACTTATGTTCGCTTCAAAGGACGCAAGCTGTCCTATTTCTCCGGCTGCGACTATTTCCGGATGGCGAGTCATCCCGAGGTGCTGGCGGCAGCGCGACGCGGGCTGGCGCGTGACGGGCTGAATGTGGCGGCTTCGCGGCTGACCACAGGCAATCACCGATTGTATTCCGAGCTCGAGCGGCAAATCGCCCGTTTCTTCGCGGCAGAGGACACGCTCCTGGTTTCAACAGGATATCTCACGGATGTGGTAGTGGGACAGGCGCTCGCCGGAACATTTTCCCACGCCATTATCGATGAACAAGCGCATCTGGCGCTGCAAGACGCGGCGCGGTTCCTGGATTGTCCGGTGCTGCAGTTCGAGCACGCGAAGGTCGAAGCTTTTGCTGACACGGTTCGGCGCTGCGGTCCGGGCGCACGTTTGATTTTGCTCACGGACGGCATGTTTTCGCGCGACGGATCCGTCGCGCCGTTGGCGGCGTATCTGAAGCTGCTGCCTCGCGATGCGTGGGTGTTGGTCGATGACGCGCATGGCGCGGGTGTCATGGGCGCGACGGGCAAAGGCACGCTCGAACATGCAGGCATCGGTCGCCGGCACGTGATCCAGACAATCACATTGAGCAAAGCGTTCGGTGGGTATGGCGGCGCGATCCTGGGCCCGCGTTGGTTGCGACGGCTGATTACTGAAAGAAGCCGCATGTTCATCGGCAGCACGCCCGCGCCATTGCCAATGCTGCACGCAGCACGGCGATCGTTACAACTGCTTCGAGCCGATGGCCGTTTTCGCCAACGCCTGCGGGAGAAC
>CAZUVM010000173.1:0-42871 GCA_964623885.1 uncultured Verrucomicrobiota bacterium | reverse complement strand
CCGACCCGGGATGCCAACGGCAATCTGCAGAACGACTCTTTGGTCGGAACCGCGCTCTATGGCGTTCCGGATCAAGGGATTGTGTATGGGATTTCCGTTAGCACCGGCCGTCGCATAGTGGACACTTCCGGGGGTTGATTCCTGTCGCGCGCCAAACCCGCAGCTTACGCGCCGCCAGTTTCTGGTAACTGGCGGTGCTGAGTTTGCAGACAGACTTCTCTTAGATTGCAGAGCTTGGCGGTTCGGAGCGGAGATTGAGACATGGGCTATTCACCCCATGGTCAGTCGACGCCGTTCCTCCCAACCTCGGTGCGATTTGGTTTCTCTATGCCCGGTTCGACCCAACTTCGCCCGGTGTGGCTGGCATCCTATCCACGATCCGGCAACACTTTTCTGCGAATTCTGCTGCAGAATGTTTTTCATATTGCGACATATTCTCTTTACAGAGTTCAAGGCCAGGAATTCCCTGACCCCTCCGCCGAGGCGCTGGATGAAGCGCCTTATTTGCCTTGCGATTGGGAACAGCGGGTATCCTCAGCTTCCGATGCCAAACTGACGCTCATCAAAACGCATGACGCGCCCCGTGATGGCGCCCCGGCCATTTACCTGGTGCGCGATGGCCGCGCTGCCATTGATTCCTACTATCATTATCATCAGAAGTTCGCGTTCGAAAAACCCTCCTTAACTGACGTGATAGCCGGAGCCTGTCAGTTTGGAGGGTGGAGCGATCATTATCACGGCTGGCAGCCTCGCTCGCGACCCAACACCTTGTTCCTTCAATATGAAGATCTGGTCACTCAGCCTGCCAAAGTCATTCCGCAAATTGCTGATTTTCTGCATCTCTCACCGGGCAACGGAGAGTTGCCTTCCTTTGCCGAACTACAGGGAAAATTCCCGGCGTTCTTCCGGCGCGGCCTCACCGACGCATTCCTGCGTGATTGGACGGCGGACCAGTTCGCGCTTTTCAATGCCTGTCATGGCGCCTTGAGTGAAGAGTTAGGCTATCGCCAAATCCCCGGCAGCGCGGCTGGGAGCGACCTCCTCCTCCAACTGGCCAATAGTGGCGCCCGGCTCCATCACCTTTACGTCGAACAGTTGTCGCGCCTCGGAGCGGCAGCAGCCTCGCAGCAATGTCTCGCCAAACAGGTTCAGCAACTGGCCGTACAAATCCAGGACCTCTCCAGCGAACTCCAGGACACACAAGCTGCTCTCAATTTCCTTTTAAGCCGCAAATGGGTCAAACTGGGCAAGGGGCTGCGCTTGCTCGATCCGCAAGCTTACCGCCATGGAACACCCCACGCCGGAAACCCGGCAGCCACGCGGGCCAAGTTATCGCCTGAGCTGATCGTCGAGGGACGTCGCCAGGGTTGCTCGTAACGAGCAACTTGGGGAAGTTTATCGACCGCGACGTGTGCCGATAAATGCGTACCGCGCGTGGGTCAGCCCGTTGACAACGGCATTGAAGTAGTATTTAAAACCGCTCGACACGTTCACGCGTTTCACTTCGAGCGGCATTCCGGCCTGTTTAAAGAATTCTTTGTAATCGGCCAGCGTATAAAACCGGTCATTGACTCCGGTAGCGATAAGCTTGGAAATCATTTTGGCGCGGGATTTGATTTTAACCAACGGCCAGACCGGCTCCCGAATCGCGACGAATTGTCCGCCTGGCTTGAGCAGCCGTTTGGCCTCCCGGAGGACCTGCACGATGTTGGTTGCATTGTGAAGGACCGCGGCACCGACGACGAAATCAAAGCTGCCGCTGGCAAAATCGAGTTTGTGGAAATCACCCGGGATGCGCGTGATCTTGGCGGTGTTCGCATTGAGAAGGTTGAAGACTTTGGGCGCCTGTTCTTTGAGCAGACGCGGCGACACATCGGTGACAATAACCTCAACCACCTTTGGAAGTTTAGAAAGCTCCGCACTGAGCCAGGCGCCGCCGGCTCCGATCTCGAGAATCCGCCCGCGAAACTCCAAACCGCATTTGCGCCGCAGAAAAGGGATAAACCGCGGCAAGTCTTCCCGGACGCAACGCAACCATTCTGCTTCGTCAGCATCGGTGTACGCTCGCGCTACGGCATCCAGCCGCGCCACCGAACTCGGGTGTGCATATCGGGAAAGATACTCTCGTTTCTCAATGTATTTGGATTCGCCCATGCTCGCCACAACCGACTTCTAAATTAGGAGGGTGCGCCATCAAACGCAACCGTGTTTGAGCACAGTTCGTAACGCCTCCTGTTTGGTGGTGCCGACTCGCCGAGGCGGCCGGGGAACGGCCCGTTTGGCAATCGAGTCCATACCAAACTGAGGCATTACCGCAGTTCCATGCCAGACACTGCGCCAGAATGTCAAAAAACTTGCGGCAAACCCTCTTCCAGGAACCGAAGCTTGGGGGTAAGCCCCTGCTGCGCTGCCAGGGCCGAAAGCCAGCGCGGCGGCTCGTCCATATCTTCGAAGGACAAGCGGAACGTGCCGTAATGCATAGGCACCAGCCAGCGCGCCCTCAATTCGCGAAATACTTTGATGGCTTCATCCGGGCCCATGTGCAAATGCCGGAATGACTCCGGGTGGTAGGCCCCGATCGGCAACAAGGCAATTTCGGGTTTGATATGTTTCCCGATTTCCTTGAACCCTTCGAAATATGCGCTGTCGCCCGCATGGTAAATGCGCCTTCCCTGGTGTTCCAGCACGAATCCGCCGTACCCGCGGTGAACATCCCTCAGGACCCTGGCCCCCCAATGCTTCGCCGGCGTGAAGGTCACCTTCCAATCACGATGGGTAAAACTCTCCCACCAATCCAACTCGACAACGCGCTCAAAGCCAAGATCGTACGCCAGGTCGCTAACGCCCCAGGGCATGATTCCAATCTTGGGGTGCGGCAACCGGCGCAAGGTGGGCTTGTGGAAATGATCGAAGTGGGCATGCGTCAACAATACGACATCGATCGGCGGAAGATCCTTCAATCTCAAGCCGGAACGTTTGATTCGCTTGAGCAGGAACAGCCAATTGGCGAAGTTCGGATCAATGAGCACATTGAGATCGGTGAATTGAACCAGAAATGAGGCATGTCCAATCCAGGTCAGGGCCACCTGGCCGCGATTCAGCCTGGGAAAGATCGGGCGCCGGGGTTGGCCGATTCGCCTGGTGAGCAGCGCTTTCCAGACCATCTCGCGAAAGAACGTGCGCGGGTTGAAATGTTTTGCCGGGGTAAAATCCTTGAATGACCGCGGCAGGGGCTGGCGGACCGTAGCGGGCCGATACGGTTTCTTTGGCATAACTTCGTCTCCTATATCGATAAGGCCTCCAAGACAAAATTCCAACCTGGATTTGTACTCCGTTGACGGCTACGCTTCCGCCATTCCCGACAATGAGCGATGTGGAACGACAACTCGATGCCTTTTTGCGCCAATCACCACGCCTGGGACGGCAGGTTTACCTTGCGCGGAGCGCAGTGGTTCTTGGCGATGTCACTCTCGGTGATTTTTCCAGCGTCTGGTGCAATGCCGTGCTGCGAGGCGACATCAACCGAATCCAAATCGGCCGCGGCTCAAACATCCAGGACAATGTGGTCATGCACCTGGCTGATGACCTGCCTTGCATCGTGGGAGAGTGGGTGACGGTAGGGCATTCTGCGATTCTGCATGCCTGTACGGTAGGCAATGAGGTGCTGGTCGGCATGGGCTCGGTATTGCTGGACGGTGTTCGCGTCGGCGACCAATCGATTATCGGTGCGCGCGCATTGGTTACGCAGCATGTGGAAATCCCGCCCGGGTCGCTCGTGCTTGGCGCGCCTGCCAAAGTAGTGCGCCAGTTGACAGATGAAGAACGTGGCCGACTTAAAGGCATGGCAGAAAAGTACGTCGCCTTGGGCGCTTACTACCTCCAGAACGGAATCCACGTTGCGGAGCATTAAGGGATCGGTGTCGATGGATTGAGGCCCCAACATTGTGAAGGTTGGTGCTGCAAAACGAAGTCCTGTCAGCAGCTGAGTCGTTGCGGTAGAGCTGTTTACTGTTTTTCGGGGCTTAGCCCGGTAACTCTTGAATTCAGCCGCATCCGCAGGCCCCAAGCTCGGCATCATTCCTGCTTTTTAATCCCAGGTTCTGTCTGATCGAAGTGCGGCTTGTCGGCCTTCGGAGTCGGCACCGGGTCGGGTCGGCCGAGCGTTATGCGGAAAAAGATACTCATCGTCGAAGACAATTCCGAGTTGTTGGAGTTGCAACGGTTGACACTTAAAGAGGCAGGGTACATAACCGTGACTGCCAGCAACGGGCTTGAAGCGATCAAGAAGGCGCGCACCATTGCGCCGGATTTGATTCTCCTTGACCTGGTCTTGCCCGAGTTGGATGGCTTCGCCGTCTGTGAGTCACTCCGCCAGGATCCGGCTACCGCAAATATACCCATCATCGTGCTGACCGGTTTGAACAGCAATTTTACAAAATTTGCAGGCCTCGAAGCGGGCGCCGACGATTATGTCATGAAACCGGCCAGCCTGCCGCAACTCGTGTCAAAGATCCAACACTGGCTGGCCCAACCCCGCACAAAGGAAAGTGCCGCCCGGCCGCGAACCGCCGCCCCGCGCGCGCCTTTTGCGCGAGCTTGGGGAAGAGTGGAATAAAATGGCTTCAAACACGAACGCGAAAAAAATTTCTGAAATTTTTTTTCTTGAGAAATGAGCGCGACGCGTTCAAAGTATCTCAGGTTGAGCGCGCGGAAAATCGAAGAGTAAAACGCGCCTAAGTTCTTTGGAATGGCGTCCGGTTGCAGGGAAGCAACGGAACGCGTCACGTATTGAATTTTACCCTGCCTATGCACGTGATTAGAAACTATGTCCTTGAACCGTAGTTGATGACTCAAGGGATCAGGGGTGAGGTTGTGGCCGACAGGCCTTGACTGGAAGTCGAAAGCAGCCCGCCGGGTCCCACCTGTTTCTAAGAAGTTCAAAGGAACTGTTACACACGGCAATGGCGGGGTTTTTTGTATTGTTCGGTCGTCATTATCCTTGCTCTATGTACATCTTGACGCTTTGCTCAGTCCTGCCTTGGTTTTCTGCGGGTCCAATGTAAGTTGCTGGCATGGCACGTGACGATCTGTTTGCCGCCGCGGCGCCCGAGGCAGAAGTGGCAGCGGCCAAGGCGGCGGAAGCTACGCGTCACCAACCGCTGGCCGCTCGGATGCGGCCGCGTGACCTTTCCGAATTCGTCGGTCAATCCCATATTTTAGGCACAGGGCAGTTATTGCGCCGCGCGATTGAGGCCGACCGCATCCAGTCGCTGATCTTTTACGGTCCGCCGGGAACTGGCAAAACATCCCTGGCTCAGATTATTGCCCGGCAAACCAGCAACAAATTCGAGCGGCTCAGCGGCGTGGAGTCCAACGTCGCGGACATGCGCCGCGTGCTTGCCGGAGCGGCCAATCGCCTCGAGAATACGGGGCAATCCACCATTCTGTTTATTGATGAAATCCATAGATTCAACAAAGCTCAACAGGATGTGCTCCTTCCGGACGTCGAAGCCGGCGTGGTCCGGTTGATCGGCGCTACCACTCACAACCCGTTCTTCTTCGTTAATTCGCCGCTTGTCTCCCGCTCGCAAATTTTTGAACTGCGCCCGCTAAACGAGCAGGAATTAGACGGCTTGCTGCAGCGCGCCATTGCCGATTCGGAGCGCGGCTTGGGCTGGATGAAACTGGAGGTCGACAAGGTTGCCCTCCAGCACCTGGCCAAACTGGCCGATGGGGATGCCCGCAAAGCGCTGAATGCGCTTGAAATCGCCGCGCTGACCACTCCGCCTGAACCCAATAGTATTGTTCATATCGATTTGGCCGCGGCCGAACAGAGCATCCAAAAAAAGGCCGTGGTGTATGATGATGAGGATGCGCACTACGATACGATTTCGGCCTTCATCAAATCCATGCGTGGAAGCGACCCCGATGCGGCGCTCTATTGGCTGGCAAAAATGATCCACGCCGGAGAGGACCCGCGTTTCATCGCGCGCCGTATTGTCGTCCATGCCGCCGAGGATGTCGGCCTGGCCGACCCCATGGCATTGGTCCTGGCGGCAGCCGCATTTCAGGCAGCCGAGTTTATTGGCTGGCCCGAGGCGAGGATTCCTTTGGCGGAAGCGGTCATTTACATTGCCACAGCGGCTAAAAGCAATAGCACGATCACCGCAATCGACGCCGCCATTAAAGACGTCGAGTCCGGTCGCACCCTGCCTGTGCCGGAGCACCTGCGCGATTCCCATTATGCCGGCGCCAAACGACTGGGCCATGGCGCGGGTTATAAATACGCCCACGACTTTCCAGATCACTTCGTGCCGCAGGATTATTTGGGCGCGCTCAAGCGGTACTATGAGCCTACGGAACAAGGCACGGAAAAGAAAATCAAAGAACGGCTGGAAAAATGGCGGGCCCTGGCCCAGGAAGCGCTGAAACCGAAAAGCTGAATGATACAATGGGGCAGCCGGACAGAATTCTCACCACACGCCCACGGCGCGGCGTATTATTCCACTTGAGTTTCTTTGGCTATGGCCACTGATGCGCCATTCACAAAGGCAGCGGTTCGGGCGCAAGTGAATGCGCGCGTCAGAGCGCTGGGCCGGGCGCAGCGGATGGCTGCCTCAGCCGCAGCTTGCGACCTGTTGCGCCGCCAATCGATCTGGCAACGGGCGGAATCGGTTCTTTTCTACGCCCCTTTATCTTCAGAGTTGGATATTTGGCCGCTGCTCACTCAAGCAGTAACGGAAGGGAAAACCGCAGCACTGCCAAGGTTCTCGAAGGAAAGTGGCACCTATGTAGCCTGTGCTGTGCAAAACACTGGTAACGACATAGGCCCTGGCCACCTCGGTGTGCGAGAACCATCGGCTACCTGTCGCAGGATTGAACTAACGCTCGACTTAATCCTGGTACCGGGGGTCGCATTCGATCGGCAAGGACATCGGTTGGGCCGGGGCAAAGGGTTCTACGATCAATTACTGGCGATCGCCCAGGGAACGACTTGCGGCGTAGCCTTTGACGAACAGTTCGTGACGAAAGTTCCGGTCGAACCGCATGACGTTAGCCTGGATTTCCTTTTGACGCCGACGCACTGGCTCCAGTGCCGAACAGTCGACGTGAAATAGATTAATCTCCAATCACCGTCGCCGTTCCGAGCCCCACATATTGCGGCTCGGCCGTTAGATCGAGCACCAATTGGCCCCCGTACATTTTTGGCACAAACGATTCGCCGTTGCCACGCATGCCCGCAGGATTCCCTGCCGGGCTGCTCAGCCGAATATTCACCGCATGCGCCGGCGACAAAGTCCAGGCGGCCAGTTTCTGTTGGCCTGCGGCATTCTGCAGCAGCAGTGCGTAATCCTGATCGCCCAAAGGCAGCCGGCGAACAATGCGGCTGCCTGAGAGTTCGCTGGTTAAAGTTCGGATGGCTACGTACGCCGGTTTGGGTTGGAGGTCGGGAAGTACCGTGCCAAAATTGTGCTCGTTTTCATTTGGATCCGAACCGTCATTTTTCCAATCGTACCAAATCGAAAGCGGCACGCCGTTGAGCAGGTTCGACAATTGCTGACGCGCGGCGAATGCGGCCTGGGCCTCCAGTGAGACTCCTTTCGTCCAACTGGAGTAGCCCCATTCACCGCTCAAGATAGGGATCTTGCCGCGCCTCGCCCCTGAGGCGTAGCGGTCGATGAGTTCACGCAGTTTCTGATAATCCGCTGCGGCGGTTTCGGGAGGCCGGTGCGGGTTTCGATAGGGATGCACGCTCACTGCATCTAAGTATTCGAGCACTCCCGATTTGAATAGCGTTTCCAGAAAATCCCACGGAAACGTCGAAGACGCGGGACCAACTATTGTGGCGCTGGGCTCCGCTTCGCGAACGGCTTTCGCAGTTGCCAGGGCCAGGGTCGAATACTGTTCCGCGTTTGGTTTAGGGCTCCAAAACTGAATGTTCGGTTCGTTCCAGATCTCCCAAATGACGTGCCGGCCCTGGTAATGGCGCGCGGAAGCCGCTGCCCAGCGCGCAAAAGCCGCCACACTTTCAGGATGCTGCGGCGCCGCTACGTTTCGGTGCATTTGATGCGTTAACGGGTTCTCATTCGTCACGGTTTCCTCATAGAGACCGTGCGAGTAATCGAGGATGAACACCGGGCGAATCCCGCGCGCCCCCAGGTTCTTCAGCAGTTCGTCGTATTCCGACCAGTTATACTCACCCTTGCGGCGCTCGATGCTGCCCCAACCGAAATCCATCCGGATAAACTTGAACCCGGCGGCGTGAATCAAATCCAGGTCCTGCTGGTGTCCGGTAACAAAGTGGATGTTCACGCCCACCCCTGCGGGTAGCACCGGCTCCGGAATTTCCGCGCCGCCGCAAATGAGTGGAATCAACGAAGCTGCCAGCCAACGAAGTCGTTTCATGCCCCGAAGATTTTGCCGAGGCTAAACCCTACGTCACGCCAAAACTCTATGTCTCCTCTCTGCGTCCCAAAAAAAGTCCCGCAACGATGCCCAGCCCCAGCGCAAATCCCGCCGCGGAATAAGGATATTCGCGCAGCAAACGGTCCGCGGCCAAAGCGCTCCGCCGCGCGCTGACCTGCAAGTTACGACATCCGCTCTTGAGCCACGCCAAACGCGAGGCGATCTCCTGCAACTGGCCTTGCTCCGCGTTGGCTCCCACAGCTTCCACCAACTCGTCCGCTCCCTGGACCACGAGCATCAAATCATCGACGAGCTTCTCCAGCGAAGCTTCTTCCGAGATCAGATCTTTGTAATACAATTCCATTGTCCTCCAGATTGTTAAGCTCAGATCGCGCGAAATGCAAATGGCGGCTTGACGAATTTTTACCCCATCACACTCTTACGAAGTGCGTACTTTTACTAGCTTTCCTTCTCGATTTTCTACCGCGCTGCTGCTGGCCGCCAGCCTCGCGCTTTGCCATCCACCCGCGATCGTTGCCGGGGCGCCTGACGCGCTTGCTGATTACGTCCACCGCCCCGACGCTTCTTTCGCCTGGAAACAGCTCGAACGGCGTGAGGTCGATGGCTTCACGGCAGCCCGCCTCGAATGCGTCTCACAGACATGGCGCAGCAATGTCTGGCAGCATCAAATTCTGGTCGTGCGTCCGGCAAAGATCGATCATCCGGACATTGCTCTGCTGTTGATAACCGGCGACGGCAAGGTGGATCGTGAATTTGAACTGCTCAAGATGCTGGCGTCGCGAGCCGGCGCAGTAACCGCCTGCCTTAACCGCGTGCCCAACCAGCCGTTATACGATGGCCGCAAGGAAGATGCGCTCATTGCCTACACCTTTGAGCAGTACCTCAAGAGCGCCGATCCAACCTGGCCGTTGCTCTTCCCGATGGTGAAGTCGGCGGTGCGCGCCATGGATGCCATCCAGGACTTCACGCAGAAAGAATTCAACCAGAAGCTCTCCCGGTTTGTGGTTACCGGCGCTTCGAAACGCGGCTGGACTACCTGGCTCACTGGCGCAACGGATCCGCGGGTCGTTGCCATTGCTCCCATGGTCATCGATATGCTGAACCTGAAAGTACAAACGGAGTGGGCGAACAAAATGTACGGCCGGCAAAGCGACCAGGTCGCCGATTACACTGGTTACGGCTTCCCCGAGCGCATGAACGAACCACGCATGGTGCAACTCCGCGATTGGATCGACCCCTACAGCTATCGCGCTCGTTATAAAATGCCCAAATTGCTTTTGCTGGGGACCAATGATCCGTATTGGGTTGTGGATTCGTTGCGGAATTATTGGAATGCTCTGCCGGAACCGAAATTGGTTTTCCAAACGCCCAATGCTGGCCATGACCTCGCGGGGGGCGCCGAAGCCAAGCCTGTCCTGGCGGCTTTCTTCCAAATGATTGCGGATCGCCAACCGCTGCCAAACATGACGTGGCAATTCAAAACCAATTCTCCCGGGTCTGTGACGGTGCAGGTAAAATTGAATCGACCCGCTAAGGCTTTCCGGCTGTGGACCGCCGATGCCGCCCACCGCGATTTTCGTAAAGCCGATTGGTCCAGCACGCCGCTGACTTCGTCGTCTGACCACTCAGTCGTCGCAAAAGTTGTTACCCCTGCCTCTGGTTTCCGCGCCTATCTTGTCGAAGCCGAATTGACCGCGCCCGGCGGCGAGATTTACAAACTCTCAACCGAAGCTCGCGTCACGCCGGATGGGCCACCGTCCGCGCTATCGCACTAGTTCAAAAAAACCTCCCGCGCCCGGCGCCGGGGCCACTGTGCTTACCTGCACCGCATTCGTGGTCATCAAACCTGCGAACGGCAGCCACCCAACCGGCAGAACCGTGTTTGCCTCCCAGAGCTGAAAATCAGCGGCGTATAGAGGCCAACCTAAAATCACGTTCGGCCCCGAATGTGAAATCGTCATTTTTGGCCGCGGATAAGGATCATACGGTCCCATCCCGGTGCTCGCGCTCGTGCTCTCGAGAGCGCCGATATCCCGGGCCGCGGCGCGGATGCGCCATTCGCAGTTGGTAATCTCATTCAGATAATACTCCTTCCCTGGCAAGCCGTACAACGCGGCATTCGCCGCCCCGATGCACACGCTGCCTGGTCCGAGAGTATAATCCTGACTCGACACATTTCGAAAACCAGGTGTTGCCGATTTCACCGAAGCAGTGAGACTGCCGGCGGTCGCGCCGTTCGGAAGCCAATTGTTCACGCCGGTCACCACTCCAACACTCGTGTTTTCAATCAACATCGGCTGCGTTGTGCCGTAAATGAGGTTGTCCGACTCTTCGGCATTCATTGAGGTGCCCGTTGCATTGGACAAGTGGACAAATGCGGCGCTTCCTCCGTTACCCACAAATGTGTTGTAGAGCACGCGCGCCGACATGGTCAAGTTGGTGAGACCGCCGTCATTATAGAGAACAAAAACCTGCGAATGATTATCCGGCGCAGCCGCCTGCACCAATACATTGCCGCGCAGCGTCATCGCCTGGCTGAACGGGCCGCTGCCGCTGAAATCGCCGTCCGTCATCAGATCGCCTTCATAGGACTGCGCGCGCGCAAACCAGTTGTATTCCAGCGTCGCCGCCCGCGCGCGAATGTGGAAGTTTTGTGCCTGCAAACTGTCGTGCACGTAGCAGTAGCGCAGGGTAAAAGTGCCGCCATAAATATACATATTGTGGGTTGGAGAACTGGCTGAAACATTCCCATTAGTTGCGAATTCGCAGAACTCGACGGTTGCCACACTTTCCTGCGACCCTCCAGTCATTCCATTATCGTTCAAGGTAAACAGGCAGCCTTTCACATAGAGATTGGTCGTGCCGTTGTAATAACGTATACCTGCGGAGTTCATCGAAGCTGTGCGGCAATTGCGAAACACGATCCCTGAAACCATATAATTCTGCGCACCGCTGAACTGCCAACCGCCACGGCCGCGGTCGCCGGCGGTGTAACTGCCGGGGGCATTTTCGACCAGCGTGCTGCCGAAGTCCCACACCGGAGGATTCGCCGGGTCCAGTGCGCGAATCACAATCGGATTGGTCGCAGGTGCCTGTTTAGTGAGATAAACGCGAAACGCGTAAGTCCCCGGCGCAATCACCACCTGGTCTCCCGGCTGTGCCGACTCGATTTTGGTGTAGCTGTCTCCGGGACTGACATTGATTGTGGCAGCCTGTGGTGAGTTCCCCAACGCGCCCACAAGCAAGCAAAGTAACGAGCCGAAAGATTGTGACCAAGGACCGCGCTTCAGCAAGCTCATGGGCTGATTTTAGCACCGAGTCTACGTGAAGGAGAAAGAATTCTCCAAGAGCAGAATAAGACTGAAAAAACGCGTTCTTTTATTAAAAACCTTTGCGGCCCTTGCGACCTCTGCGTGAGGCTTTACAAATTGGTATTAGACTTGGGCAGTTTGTTGGCTTTTCAAACGCGCGGCGAGCATGCTAATCTCTTCGGTCCATACTTAGATTATTCTGACATGTTTGAAAGTTTTGGCAGTTTATTCGGTCGCAAGCCTGCGGCCAAAGGCGGGCCACTCATTCCGGAGCCGGCACCCGAGGTGCACGGGCACCGGGAACCCTCGGAGCGGCGGCAGACGTTCTCAAAAGTATTTCGTTGGCGTTTGCCCGATGGACAGACCCACGAGCCGCAAAAAGTCGAGGTGGTGGGTTCCTTCACGCATTGGCAAAAGGTGCCGTTGATTCATGACGGCGTGCTCGACGCCTGGCATGTGACGCTTCATCATATTCTCAGCAATCGCACGCACCATTACATGATTCTGGTGGATGGAAAGCCTGTTTACGATAAGACGTGCGATGGACTCGCGGTTCCGCGCGGGCACGACGAGGAGCGCCATCAGCTCATGACTGAGAAAGGCCCGCGCGTCATGATGCTCTTCGCCCAAACCAAGTAGGCCTGCGTTTCATCACCAATTCTGACGAAGGGTTTGGGGTCAGGTCTCCTTGGCCCTGGGAGCTCCGGCATCCCTGGGCGGCCTTTTGTCTGCATCTCGCCACCAGCGGTGCCGGAGTTCCCAAGCGTCCTGCTAAAACTGGCACCGCATGTGCTGTTTCTCATTCCCAATACAGCCGAAAACTGTGTTCGAGAGAATCAGCAAATGTGCGCTATGAACACGGCAACCAATGACCGGTCCGCCTCAGTCAGCGTGGCGAGAGCAACCGATGTTCCGGGCAGCGATTCAGCCACCAAGCCTGTCTACAAGGCACTGATCGTCGATGATGATCCATTGATGGTGGGGCTTCTGGAGCGTTATTTGAAGCGTGGTGGCTACGAAACCATTTCGACCACTGAATCGACACAAGCGCTTCCCCTGGCGCGGAAACATTTGCCTTCCGTAATCCTCATCGACGTGATGATGCCGGGCATGAGCGGCCTGGCGGCGCTGCGGTTGTTTCGCCAAACCGAAGCTACGAAAAATACACCGGTGATCGTTGTCTCGGCCAATGACCGCTGGGAGAATCGCGAGGAAGCGGTGGCGAGCGGCGCGGTGGCATTTCTGGTGAAGCCGTTCGGGTTTCGCGAACTCCTCGACCATGTCACTCGCGCAATGGCAAAAGCAGGCAATTCCTCCGGCAACGGTCTTTCCGTCCACTAATCGCCTGTTCCGGGAATCTTAAGTGAGGCGGACGGTGCTATGGCAGTATCGCGGGATCCGTTCTTTACTCTTGGTTTAGCTCCACTTGCGTCGCCTCCGGATTGGGCGCATGATCGAGCCAAACCCAATAACCACTTAACGCCGTTGCGACCTGGACAAACAGGTCAAAATCATTTGGCTTCACGAGGTAGGAGTTGGCACCCAGGGTGTACGCCAAATCGATGTCGTTCGTATCATTCGAAGTGGTTAAAACAACAACCCGCAATGTGCCGATCGCCGGCTGCTGCCGGATCCAGCGCAGAACGTCGAACCCATCGATGCCGGGCATCTTAAGATCCAGCAGGACGAGTGAAGGCATGGGAAACTCGTCGCGATTCGCGAATTTTCCCCTGGCCGCGAGATAGTCGATGGCCTCCTCGCCGCTTCGAGCCACCTGCAGGGGGTTGAGAATCTTCGCTCGGACAAACGCGCGCTGTAGCAGCAGCACATGGTCGGGATTATCTTCGACGAGGAGAAACAACGCCTGCTCAGACATAACAGCAGAGTCACCATAAATAGGGTCCATACCGGCGGCAATTGGGGTTAATACCTACTCCACGAGTCGGACGCTGTGTTAATAACCCGTTGACATGTTTTAATAACTGCCGATTGAGAAGATTCCCGTGCCTCCGTTACTGTCGGGGCCATGCGTAAATTAATACGGCAAACGATTTCGGGCGCATATTTTTCTGCGGGCAACTGGGTTGAAGATTGGCGGCTCGCACAGGAATTCAAAGACTACGCCTACGCCTTTGATTATGTTAAGCACCACGAATTGAAGAACGTGGAACTGCACTACATTTTCGGCGAAGAACCCAGCACTAAGTGCGATTGGGCCGTTCCGCTAGGATAGCTTGCGGGTTTCACCCCAGTATCCGTACATACCCTAGGAGGCTAGACTCACCTTATCGGTCGGCGCTGATTTAGTTCCTGGGGGCCACCGGGACACTGCAAGTAACAGTCATCATAAAACGGTCGCTTGTCGGCGCCGATCGATGCTCCACCGCGAGACTGAGGCAAACATCACTCCATTTGGTCAAAGCGCCGCTTCACCGTCCCCGCCGTGGGATTCCATCTGGCGCAGGACCATGCCGTAGTAGGCACCACGTGCGGCCATGAGTTCTTCGTGGCGTCCACGTTCAATGACGCGACCTTCTTCCATCAGCAGAATCAAATCGGCGCGCCGCACCGTCGAGAGGCGATGCGCGATTACGAAAGTAGTTCGCCCGGCCAGCAGCGTCGCCATCGAGGCCTGAATGAGTTGCTCGCTTTCAGTGTCGAGGTTGCTGGTCGCTTCGTCCAGTATGAGGATTTGAGGCGACTTGAGCACCGCTCTGGCGATGGCCAGACGCTGCTGCTGGCCACCCGATAGTTTCACGCCGCGTTCGCCGATGAAGGTCTCGTATTGGTCAGGCAGCCGAACGATGAATTCGTGCGCATTGGCGCGGCGCGCGGCATCTTCAATTTCCGCGTCGGTGGCATCGTGCCGGCCATAGGCAACATTGTCCCGCACCGACCCGTCGAAAAGGAACACGTCCTGTTGCACGATCGCCAGCAGGTCGCGGTACGTGGCGAGGCGGAAGTTCCGAATATCCGTTCCGTTCAGCAGAATACGGCCGCGCGTCGGGTCATGGAATCGCGCAACGAGATCCGTGACCGTGGTCTTGCCGGCGCCGCTGCGCCCGACCAAGGCGATGACCGAACCGCTGGGAACAGTTACCTCAAAGTCACGCACAACCGGGCGCTCCGGACGGTACTCGAACTCGACCTGCTCGAACCGGAGTTCCTTCAGGATCCGCGGCGCCTCCACCGCGTCCGGCAGGTCCGGCTTGTCCTGAGCCATCGCAAGGATTTCAAACACCCGCTCCATCGCCGCCAGTGAACGTTGCAATTCGGAGAAGGAATTCACGATGTTCCACACCGGGTTCAGCAGCAGAAAGGTGTACCACTGGAACGCCATAATGTCGCCGATCGAGGCGCGCCCGCGCAGGTTCAGGTAGCCGCCGAACCACACGATGAGCACGTTCACAATCCCCAGCAGCAAACCCCAGGAGGTCCAGAGCACCATCTCGCGGCGGCTGGCAAACAGTTCCTTGCGCAGAACGGTGTGCCGTCCCTGCGCATAATCGAGGCTCTCGCGCACTTCACGCCGGAATGCGCGCACAACCCGGATACCGGAAAAGGTCTCCCCGACCCGTCCGTCAATGTGTTCGACATCTTTGCGGACCGAGCGGTAAATGGGCCGGATGCGGCGCGCGAAGATAAAGCTCATCAGCACCACGCCGGGGATGATAGCCAGCGCCGTGAGCGCCAGGCGCCAGTTCAGCGTGCAAAGCACCACGACCGCGATCAGCAGCCGGATGAGCGAGAGAACCGGCGACACAATGGCCATTTGCAAAAGGCCGGTAGTGGTATCCACGTCACCGCTGAGTCGGGAGAGTAGGCCGCCGGTTTTCATGTCCCAGAGTTTGGGTAGAGGCAAGTGCAAAAGTCGGTCGAACAAGGCGCGACGCAGAGCAAGCATCACCCGCGTATTGAGGATGCGCTGCCGGTAATCGCGCAACGCGCCTACCAGGTTCGAGACAATGATCACGCCCAGGAACACCGCGCCCGTCATTTGCAAGCGGGTAAAGCGTGCCGCCGCATCCAGGGCCTTGTTTAACAGGACGCCATCAATCATGAACCGCATGAACAGTGGCTCAACCATCTGCAGGCCTGCCCCTACCAGTGATATCAACAGCAGCGCCGCAACCGCGTAACGATGCGGCCACAGCCACCTCAAATACTCACGCAGATACTCGCGCCGTTTGCCTTTGCGCTCGCCCGTTGAATCCGGCGAAGCCGGCTGCTCCTCCGGCGGCGTCGGGTCACCGTTGCGTTTGGGCTTGTCCTTGTCCTCGATAGTATCATCCAGCCGCCGATGTTCGTAGTCTTCGACGAAAGCGTGATACCGCCGGCGCGAGGATCGCGGCCGGACAGGAGGTGAAGCGGGTGTGCTCATGGCGCAACCGCAGGCAGCGACTCGGCACAGACTCGATTTCGAGCACGAAATACGACCGGTCGGCGCAATGCCACAGTCTGGGGACTCATCCCGATATTCTAGTCGGTATTGGTATAATTGAACAGGACCTATCGAGAGGTGCGGGAGATAAGAAGCAGGTGGAAATCGCGGCCACGCAGGAGAACACCATACTGACCTTAGGCTCAGGGTGAGGGCTCTTCATCTCGCGGGTTCATGAAGAGAAAAGACTCAGAACGTCTCGATTGCCGCAAAAAGATTGTTACCATCCCAGCCTGAGCGGCATTTATCTATAGATGCAGGAATTGGACGACATCTCGTTGTTGCGTGAATACGTCGACCACGAATCCGAGGACGCCTTCGCGGCGCTCGTCACGCGGCACGTCAATAAGGTTTATTCCATCGCCTTGCGCTACACGCGCAATCCGCATCAAGCTGAGGAAATCGCACAAGCCGTTTTTGTCATTCTGGCAAAGCAAGCCCGGCATTTAGGCAGCCGCGTCATCCTCTCGGGTTGGCTGTGCCGAAGTGCGCAACTAACGGCGGTGACCTTCGTCCGCCGGGAAACCCGTCGCGCACGGCGCGAACAGGAAGCTTATATGCAAAACCCGTTGGTCGAAACCGAGCCTGATGTCTGGCCTCAAATCGAGCCGCTGCTGGACGCGGCGATGGCTCGATTAAGTGAAACCGATTATCACGCGGTGGTGCTGCGATTCTTCGACGGGAAAAGCATGAAACAAGTGGGGGCCGCCCTGGGCGCAAGCGAAGCCGCGGCCAAGATGCGTGTAAATCGCGCCGTTGAAAAGCTGCGACTGTTCTTTGCCAGGCGCGGCATCGTTCTTCCGGCTGCGGTTTTGACCGCAGCGATTTCGGCAAGCTCAGTTCAATCGGCGCCGGCGACCCTGGCGAAAACAGCAACCGTGGTCGCGTTGGCCAAAGGCACAACAACTTCCACTCCAACCCTCACCCTCATCAAAGGAGTTTTGAAAATTATGGCATGGACAAAAGCAAAAACCGCCATTGTGGCGGGAGCCGTCACGTTGCTCGTGGCAGGAACTGCGACCGTCGTCGTACAAAAGATGTCGCATCCGATTCCTGCTTCCGCCAACCTCTTAACGATTCAGTCTCCCCTTGGCCCTCGAAGTGCGGGTCCGGATCGCCGCCCCGGTCCACAGGGCGCGGGTCCGGAACGTCCGATACGGAGACCCGACCCGAATGCCCGGTTCGCCAATTTAACGCCCGAGCAGCGGGTCCAACAAGCTCGTCAGCATTTCCCGGAGTCGGTCGATGATCTTCGCAACAGTGCACATTAAACAAACCTGTAACCGCACGCCGCCCCGGTTTCACCCTTCCCATGAACCCCGTAGCGCAGACCTCCGAGTCTGCTGTATCGCAGGTTTCCAACCTGCGAGCGCTGGAAGGCTCAACGTTCTGTTCTGCCGCCAAGCGCTCGCCGACTGGAACTCGGCGATACGGCGGACTCGGAGTTCTGAATTACGTAGAATTTCGGTTCAAGAGAGCTATGCGCGCCAACCAAGCGGAGTGTTCTGTCCACATCGTCGTCCCTTATATGAATAAAAAAACTGCCGGCTTCACACTGATGGAGCTGCTCGTGGTGATTGCGATTATCGGCATTCTGGCCAGCCTGCTGCTGCCTGCGCTCGCTGGTGGGAAAGTCAGGGCCCGCAATATTGTTTGTACCAATAACCTCAGGTAGCTGGGCATTGCCACGCGGCTTTATTCCGAAGACAACAGGAGTCGGATGCCGAGTGCTGAGATCCTGCCCACCGACCCGATAAATCCCGCCAGCCCTCTGCCTCGTATCTGCGACCTGCTTGCTTCCTGCCTCGGCAGGGCCTCTGGCGCCGACACCAATCACGTGACCGTGTTTAAATGTCCCTCAGACAAAACAGGCCTGTTCACCATGGAAGGCTCCAGCTACGAATGGAACGCGGATCTGAATGGCCAGCGCATCGACGAAACCAGGACGAAAAACGATTTCATGTTCCTGCTCGACCCGAGCACCGGACAATTGGCATGGAGCACCAACTGGACGCTGCTCTTGCTGCCAGAGACAACTCCCCTGCTGCTGGACTACGAGGACTTCCATTCTCGCCCGCCCAAATCCGGTAAAAATGTTGTCTATATGGACAACCACGTTGCGCCTCTCGATGTCTCACCCAACTCTTACCCTGGGTATGGGCAAGGCGGCTGACGGCTGCGAGAGTGGGGCAAAAGTGAGGCAGAAACGATGCAGTTTTGTTTCACTCTTCCTCCGCCATGTCAAAGAAGATAACGTTTCCCTGCTCGCCCTTTAATAAGCCATTTTACGGCCTTCAAGGTTTTTGCTCTCCAAGCAATAAGCGCAAGGTTAGCGGGGATTAGCGGTTTTTCTCCTGCATGGTTACGGATTCAGCTCCTCTCCTTCGTTCGCTCGGCTTTAAAGCCATTAGCGGTTGAACTCGTGTCTTGGTTGCGGCTCTGCCGCGATGTGTGTTTCGCGTTTCCCCCGTGTGCGTTACATGTAGATCCGAGAGAGCGATAAGCTATTGACAGGTTTGACCCTTTCCCCAATAACCGTGCGGAGTTATCCCATGAAACTGCGTTTCACCCGCCCGGAGAATTGCCGCTCCCGCCTGGTCAGAATTCCTTTCATTCTGTTGTTCACTTTCATCGCAATCCGATGTTTTGGTGGATTTATTTCCATCAAGCCGCAACAAGGCGCGGTTGGAGCGGCGATCACCATCGGTGGCACGAACTTCGACGCCATCGCCAGCAACAACATCGTCATTTTCGGTTCGGTGCGCGCGCTGGTCACTCAGGCGACGACGACGAACCTGACGGTGCTGGTTCCCGCCGGAGCCACTTTCGCGCCGGTCAAGGTCACGACGGGAGGACTGACGTGGCAATCGAACGAGCGTTTCCTGCCGACATTCCCGGGCACCGGTGCGCCCGTCACCGGGTCAATCTTCGTATCGCATAACCTCGGGACCGAGAATGGCCCTTATCAGACGTTGATTGCGGACCTGGACGGCGACGGAAAACCCGACTTGATCGTCGCCAACGCGTATGCGCACACGGTTTCGATTTATCGAAATATCAGCCGGCCGGGTTTACTGGACACGACGTCGTTTGCCCCCGCGGTCGACTTGCCGCTGAACCTGGGTTCAAGTTCGGATAACCCTTTGGGAATTGAAGCCGCCGATATCGATGGGGATGGAAAGCTGGACATTCTGGTTTGCGATCGGATCAACAATCAGCTTCTGCTGTACCGCAACCTGGCGGTTCCGGGTGCGATTACAACCAACTCCTTCAACGTGCCTGTCGTGTTGGCCACCGGGAATGACCCACGCAACGTACGCGTAGCGGACCTGGACGGCGACGGGCGGTCGGATATCGTGGTACCGTGCTACGCCGACAACACAGTTTCGATATTTCAGAATTTCAGCTTACGCGGAAACCTCTCGACTAATTCCTTCGGACCGCGAGCGGACCTGGCGGTGGGAAGCGGCCCGTATGAAGTGGCGATCGCGGACTTTGACGGTGACGGCAGGCCGGACCTGGCAGTAGTCAACCATAACGCCTCGTATGCCTCGCTGTTCATGAACGAGGTCGCCAATGGCATCGTCGACACCAACGGGTTTGCGGCAGAAGTCGATATTCCTGGGCCGGCCAACTGCCAGTCAATTGTAGCCGTGGACGTGGATGGCGACGGGCTTTTGGATTTGGCGTTGGGCTCGATTCAGGGTGACGTGATGACAGTCACACGGAACCTCTCTTCGCCCGGTTCGCTTGCCTTCGATACGCATGTGGATTTTGGGGCGCCGGGCTGGGTCCATAACGTGACTGTGGGGGATTTCAACGGCGACGGCAAACCGGACCTCGCAGTCGATGGGGAACTCAGCAGTTTCATGGGCATCTGGCAAAACGGCAGCGCGCCCGGCGCATTCAGCAGCGCCTCCTTAAGCAACCGCGTCGATTTTAGCACTGGTTTCAATGCCTGGGGACTCTCCGCCGCTGACCTGGACGGCGATGGTCGGCCGGACGTGGTGCTGGCCAACATCTACGATAATACGCTGACGCTGTATCGAAATGTGACGCCGGTTGCCGGCGCGCCCGACCATTTCGACTGGAACGTGATTCCGTCGCCACGCTTCACCACAGCACCCTTCACAGTGACAATCGTAGCCCGCGATGCCACGAATGGCATGGTCACTAATTTCAACGGACCCGTTTTGCTGAGTTCCACCAACGGAGTGCTCATCAGTCCAGCGGCCTCTGCCAACTTCAGCCAAGGGGTTTGGACGGGCACGATCTCAGTGTCGCAATCGGTGACGAATCTGGTGCTGTGCGCCACTGATGTTTTGGGCGCCACAGGATTGGCCAACCCCATCAACGTGCTTGTTCCGCCCGCCCTGCAGGCTGTGCCGGTCGGCAATTACCTTTTGCTTTTCTGGCCCGCCGCTCCTTCGGGATTCACACTCGAAAGCTCATCAAGCTCGGTGGCAGGTCATTGGAACGCTGCGGGGGGCTCTCTTAGGCAAACCGGCGATCAGATGATGGCGTCGGTGCAAGCCACAGTCGCCAGCCAATTCTTCCGATTGCGGTACACGGAACCGTGACCACGATGCCGTTAGGGATCTTGGTTGCAAGAGTGTGCGTTAGGAACCCAGGGGCCGAGCTTCTTGTCGCAGAGTGAGTCGTATTGACAGCCGCGCAACGGGAGTAGAAAGTGCTGGCATGCAGCCCACAGAAACTCTAATGAACGCTATTCATTTCACTCACTTCTTCCCCGAACCGACGGAACGCCTCGGCATAAAACGGCGACACATCCCAACACTGGGTTTAGCCGGCTGGGTTGGTTTGATATGTTTGGCAGTGAATAGCGCTGGGTTCAGCGCATCGGCGGCAGAAGCGGACAGCAACCAACTCAAAGACAAACCAGCGGCCGAAGATTCTTCAGAAAAACGATCGGATAAGGGATCGGGGAAAACGATTCCGAAAGAAGAATCGTCAGTAACGCATCACCGCGTGACCATCAGCAGCCAGGAAATCGCTTATACTGCCACGGCAGGCAATCTTCTCATCCGGAAGGATGACGACCCCATCGCCTCGATGTTTTATGTCGCTTACACCCGCGACGGTGCGACGAACCTGGACAACCGTCCGATCACATTTTTCTATAATGGCGGTCCGGGCTCGGCAACCATCTGGCTGCATATGGGCTCGTTTGGCCCGCGTATCGTGCAGACGGCCAATGCCCAACCCACCGGCCCGGCTCCATATCATGTGGTGAACAACGGCGACAGCCTCGTGGATCGGAGCGATCTGGTTTTCATCGACGCGGTCGGCACCGGTTTTTCCCGCATCGTCGGCAAGGGCACAGGCACAAATTTCTGGGGTGTGGATGCTGACGTCGAGACGTTTGGCAAATTCATTACCCGTTATGTCACGGTCAACCATCGCTGGAACTCGCCCAAGGTGCTGTTTGGCGAGTCTTACGGCACACCCCGATCGGCGGCGCTGGTTTATCATCTGCAGGAACAGGGGATGCATTTCAACGGTGTGGTACTGCTCTCTTCTATCCTGAATTACGCCAAGCGCGCGCCGGGGTTGGACGAAGCATTCGTAGATATGTTGCCTACTTACGCGGCCATCGCGTGGTTTCATAGCAAAGTACCCAACAAACCGGCCGATTTGGCCGCGTTTTTGCAGCAGGCACGCGACTTTGCTTCCGGTGAGTACGCACAGGCCCTGGCGAAAGGCCAGACGCTGCCCGCGGCACAGTTGGATGCAACGGCCAATCGCTTGCATGAATTTACCGGGCTGAGCGTGTCTTACGTGAAGAACGCGAATCTTCGCGTCAATCCCAGTCGCTTCCGAAAGGAATTGCTGCGCGATGACCGCCGCACCGTCGGCCGATACGACGGACGGTTCGAGGGCATTGATTTTGATGCCGCAGGCGAAGAGCCTTCCTCCGATCCGTCCTCAACAGCTATCACGGGAGCTTTTACTGCCGCCTTCAACAACTATCTGGCGGATGAACTGCATTATAGCCATGACCTGCCGTATCAGGTTCGGAGCATGGAGGCCAATCGGAATTGGGACATGAAGCACAAGTTGCCTGAGTACTTTAACTCACAGAGGCCATATCCTCTGCCTTGCACGGTGGACGACCTGGCCCAGGCCATGCGCGAAAATCCGGGCCTAAAGGTGTTGTCCGCGAACGGCTATTTCGACCTGGCCACGCCATTTTTCGAGACGGAACGCGATTTGAACGGCGCGGAACTGGACCAAAGCCTTTGCGGCAATGTGACCTTCCGCTATTACCCATCCGGTCACATGGTCTACTTGAATCCTGAAGCGCGCAAAACATTCCGCGTGGACCTGGGGAAATTCTACGACAGTGCCGCGCCGATGTGATTCCGTGCGCCACGAAAGCGGCCGTAAATCGCAAAATAGAACGTGTTGGCTTAGTAGGGGCGGGGACGTCCTCGTCCCCGTCCAAAGACCTGTAGTCATTGTCGGGGACGAGGACGTCCCCGCCCCTTCTAACAATAGAGGACTGACTTTCGTGTCTTACCAATTCGGGTTTTGGACACTCGCGCTAACATTGCTCGAAAATTTCACGCATTTCCGCCCGTAATAATGATGGCAGGGCAACTGCTTTTATCCCGGTGAGGCTCGCTGTCGCTAAGGCGGTGTGGTGTACCGCAGTAAGACAATGCGCTTGATGTTATGGCTAAAATCGTTGGTGAAGCGGGCAGATACGTTAGCCACCAGGCGACTCATCTGCGAAACAGGCTGTGGAACACGGGGGCGGTTGGAATAGCGGGGCTGGGCTGCATTGCAGGATTCGCTGCCGCATGGTGTCTTCCACATCCAGCGATAGGAATTTGGGCCAGCTCGCTGGTCGTCGTGCTCAGCGTTGTGGCGATGTTTGTGTTTAGCAAGTGGTGCTTTCGGCGCCTCGACAGTCTGGAACAGGACCGCGAATACTGGCGCAAGGGCGTGTCGGGCGAAGTGGCAGTCGGGTTGAACCTCGAGGAGTTCCCCGACGAATTTCGCGTGGTCAACGATCTCAGAACGCGCTGTGGCAACCTCGACCATGTTGTCATCGGTCCGACTGGCGTGTTCGTCATTGACACCAAGGATTGGCGGGGCGTCGTGGCTGCCGATGGCAAGGGCGAACTGACGCTCAATGACCAGCCACTCGATCAGCCTTATGTCAGCCAGTTTCTGGCACGCATCATGGAAGTGAAAGAGAAAGTGCGCGTGCTCGCGCCGGACTACGACCCGTATTTCCAGGCGCTGTTCGTGTTCACCTCCGCGCGCGTCGAGGCCAGCTATGGAACGACCGGGCCTTTGCACTGTGTCTCCAGCGAGCGATTGTTCGATTACATTGTGAACCAGCGGTTCGGGCGGAAATTGCCGGCGATAGAAGTCGGAATGATCGCCGAGGCGTTCCTCGCCCTGGCGCAGATGGAAACTGCGTTCTTCAGGCAAACCGCTCGGGCTGGCAATGGAAAGAACCCGTCGCCGAAAGCAGCTCGCAAGAGGCAAGCCGAAGACCGGCAACTTGCTGAAGCCACGAATTAGTTAAAGACAACAGTGGCCGTGCATCTGGTCGAGGCGCATGCTCATAGCAGACCGCCGAGTCTACCAATTCGCCGGCTTCCCAGCCTCCAATCGCAGCCGAACCATCAGTTTTGGCGAGTTCCAGGGAATGGTCCCAAACGAAGGTAGCACAGCAGTTACCCGAAGCAGAGTCCAGTTTGTCGTCACAAATTTATAATTTGACTGGTTCGCCTGAACGCGTATAAAGGGTGCTCAGGATGGGGACGGTGCACGACAGAATAAATCCGTGACCTGTCTTTCGAACAATCCTCGGGCGTGCGTTATTGAAGTTTAATGTGCCGAACGAGAGGCGTTAGCTGGCACCGGGATGGCGCCCGGTTTGTCGGGTCGCTTTTGTCCGGCAAGCTCATCAAGGAACTGCGAGAGCGCCAGGCGCAACCGCGAGCTCGTAGGGAACCTCCATCCGCGCCATGAACATATGAAAACCGGGAAGCTGTTTCTTCTCTTCCAGATCGTGGGCTGTCTGCTCGTGGTGCTGCCGGTGCCGGCTCAAAAAGCGATCATTAATGCGACCGACTGGAAGGACACCCAAGGGCAGCCCATTTCGGCTCACGAGCATTTTGTTGGCAGGTTTTCGGGGGTTTTTTATTGGTATGGCACGAGCTACAAGGGCAATCCGTTGGGCCAATGTGGCACGGAAGGAGCGGCTCTTCAGAACGGGTTCAATGTTTACCGTTCGATGAACCTGGTTGAGTGGGACTATCTGGGTGAGTGCCTGAAGTTTCCGAAGACCGGCTTCGGCTCGGAAGGCACTTCCCACCGGCCATGCGTCATTTACAACCAACCCACCAGAAAATACGTCATGTGGTACTTCTATTTCCGAAAGTACCCCGACGTCATGCTCACCGTCGCGACCGCCGATAAACCGGCCGGTCCGTTTACCATCCAGGGCCTCAGAAAAAGTGGCGAAGAGCATGGCTGGGCGCAGGACCTGGGAGCCTTTCAGGACATCGATGGCAAAGCCTACCTCGTGTACGATGACGGCCATCGGAATCTCCGCGTAGATTTGCTCACAGATGATTTCCTCGACACCACCGGTCGAAGCATTATTGCGCTGCATGCGGGTCCAGGTCAGGGACAGCAATATGAAGGCGCGGCGATGGGCAAATACAAAGGCAAATACATCGTCGCCGGCTCAGGCGTTACCGGTTGGAATCCCAGCGACACAGCGTACGCCATCGCGGATGCCCCTCTGGGACCTTACTCTGCGCCCAAACGCCTGGGCAACTGGGGAACCTGGGGCTCACAGATATCAAATTTCCTTTATGTTGCGGAAACCGACACCCTCATTGCACTTTGCGATCAGTGGTGGGCCGGTCCAGCCGGGAGAAACGACCTCGACCAATCCAGGTATCTCTGGCTCGCAGTTGCCTTGTATCCGAACTCTCGCCAGGCACAGATGGTCTATGCCTCAGAATGGTACCCTTTGGGGAAAGGGATGCGAATGCAAGGCCGATAACCTTGCCACGAATGAACGAGATCATTGCTGCTATCATTGAGGACGACGCACGAGCTGCAAAACGGTTGCTTCAGGCGGATCCCGGACTGGTGGCGTGGACCTTTCGGTGTCCGATGTTGTATCGTTTAGGAATCTCCCACTGGATTTACGTTAACGACACGCTGCTCCATCTGGCTGCGGCGGGTTATCGGGTTGAGATTGTTCGAATGTTGCTGGCCGCAGGCGCTGACCCGAATGCGGCCGGGAATATGCGCAGGAGCACGCCGTTGCATTACGCCGCCGACGGGTGCATCACGGGCCGGGCATGGAATGCGCAGCGGCAGGTGAAAACGATTCGATGCCTTCTGGACCACGGTGCCAACATCGATGTGCAGGATAAGAACGGCGCTACCCCGCTGCATCGCGCTGTACGAACGAGGTGCGCTGCCGCGGTGAATTGTCTACTCAAAGCCGGCGCCGACCCAAAAGCGAGGAACAAACCTGGGTCGACGCCGTTCCACCTGGCGGTACAGAATACCGGGCGGGGCGGAAGCGGCGCGGCCGCAGCCATCCATGCGCAGCGCGAGATCATCAAACGGTTCCTTGCTCTCGGCTTAAGTCCGAATCTGAAATGCGGCAGGGGAAAGAGCGTTATCGAATGCGCCCGCAGCGTGTGGATAAGACAACTTTTGGGGGACAGTGTCCCGGATTGATGGATTGGTTGATTAATGGATTGATAAACACGCCTTGGAGACGAAGGCGACCCTTCTCATGCTAACCACGCATCCCGTGTCCAGGACCACGTGGAATATTTTTCAACGCAAGGCCGCAAAGGTCCTCGAAACGTCGATCCGTGTGACCAGGAGTGATCGCACGGAGGTCACCTCGGGCTCAAGCCGAACCAGTTTCTTTGCGGCACCGCGCCCTTGCGGCTTTGCGTTGTTCCGGTTGCCTGCGGTTCATCTACCCTTGGCGCACTTGCGACCGTTGCGTGAGGCTTCGAGCCGGTTCTCGCATCCTCAGCCAACTA
Organism: uncultured Verrucomicrobiota bacterium; assembly: GCA_964623885.1. Lineage (GTDB taxonomy): Bacteria > Verrucomicrobiota > Verrucomicrobiia > Limisphaerales > UBA8199 > CAZUVM01. The sequence goes on along the minus strand of CAZUVM010000173.1, from coordinate 16,628 downwards.
CCGTTTCCGCTGGTGCAGGGTGATCCGGTTGCCATCCGGGTCGGCGATCACGATCATCCGGCACGTAGGAAAGTCATGGGGCCCCATAACGACAGCAAGATTTTTTTCTTTCACCAAGGCCAGCGCTTGGTCGAAATCATCCACTTCCAGGGCGGCTGAAGCGCCTTTAGGCGAGGGTTCCCACATGCCGGGTGCGCAGCCGATACCGAGCGTGCCGTTGCCGATATCGTATTCCACCCAATTCGGGTTGCCCGAGCCGTTGTATTCGGCATTGGGTTTGAGTCCCAGCACTCCTTCATAAAAGGGGCGCGCTTTGGCCATGTCGCTCACTGCGTAAGCAAAGAAGGCGATTTCTTTTATCTTCATAGGAATCGCGCGAACATCGTCCGAGACCGACGAAAAGGCAACTTCTGGTAAGAGGGTTGAGCGTTGAGGGTCTCCTGCACAGCCACCTTGGTTTTATTCTGATCAAGCGTTCATGTTGAACACTGCTGTCCCTCCCGTATGCTGGCTCGGTGTTGCCGGCGCTCAATTCCCATGCACCGGGTGTAAAGACCCTGTTTGCGGCGCGTATCCTGCGCATGACCGGTTACGGGCTGTTGTCGGTGATCCTGGCGGTTTATCTCGCGGCGCTGGGCCTGCCGGCCACGCGCATCGGGGCATTGCTCACACTGACATTGCTGGGCGACACGGTGATCTCACTGTGGATGACAACCTGGGCGGATCGTTTGGGCCGCCGGCGAATGCTCGTTGCCGGCGCGGTTTTGATGTGTTTCGCTGGGGTGACATTTGCGCTGACGCACAATTTTTTTGCCATGCTGGCAGCAGCGATCATCGGTGTGATCAGCCCCAGCGGCAATGAAGTTGGCCCCTTCCTCTCGATCGAGCAGGCCGCGCTGTCACAAAGCGTTCCCGAAGCCAGCCGCACAAGGGTATTTGCCTGGTACAACCTTGCGGGCTCCTTCGCCGGGGCAATCGGAGCGCTGTTGGCCGGCGGACTGATGCAAGGCGCAGCATGGGCCGGCATCGGTTTGCTGGCGCGTTACCAAATCATTCTTGTGTTGTACGGAGTGATCGGCCTGTTGCTTGCGGTGCTCTTCCTGAAATTGCCCCCATCAGTCGAGGTCGACGCGCCCGGCAAAATGGAAGGCGGCATCGCCAGCCGGCTTTTGGGCATTCACCACTCGCGCTGCGTCGTGCTCAAACTGGCGGGTTTGTTCTCCATCGACGCCTTTGCAGGCGGGTTCGTGATGCAGAGCTTCATGGCCTATTGGTTTCACATACGGTTCGGTGTGGCGCCGGGCCTGCTTGGGGCAATTTTTTTCGGAGCCAATCTGCTAGCCGGCATTTCCGCGCTAAGCGCCGCGAAACTGGCGAACCGGATTGGTTTGATCAACACGATGGTGTTCACGCACCTGCCTTCGAACGTGCTGCTGATCCTCGTGCCGTTGATGCCGAACCTAAAACTCGCGATTGCGGTCCTGCTAATGCGGTTCGCCATTTCGCAAATGGATGTGCCGACGCGGCAGGCTTACACGGTTTCGGTTGTGCGGCCTGAGGAACGATCGGCGGCCTCGGGCATTACGGGAACGGCGCGCACGATTGGCGCCGGACTGGCGCCCGTGCTCGCGGGCCCCCTTTTCGCCAGCGCAACCCTGCTTAGCGCGCCGTTCTTCGTCGCCGGCGGATTGAAGATAGTTTACGACCTGCTGTTGTATCGCAGTTTCAAATCGCTGCGGAAATGAATCAACGAATGGCGGCGACGGGGCCGCTCACCCCGTGATCGCCCCGAACACTTTTCGCAGCAAGTCGCTCGTTCGAGCCACCGGGTTTTGTCGAATCAATTGCTCCTGGAGCGCCATTTCCTTGAACAAACCATCCATCGCTTTATTCGTGATGTAGGCGTCCAGGTCGAGCGACTCCGAATGCGAAAATGCGCCGAGCAAGGCGGCCAGATACTTGTTCGACTCAGTCAATTGCAAAACGCGCTTGTAGTCGGAGGTGACGCCGGTGGCATCCGTGGCTTTTTTGACGACCGGAAGGAACTGCTCGAAAAGATTAGTTTGCTCGGTTTGCCGAAAATATTGGGTGGCGGCAACCGGCGGGCCGGTCAGGATTGATTCAGCATCGGCTAACGTCATGCGCGAGATCGCGTCGGTAAAAACGGAGACCGCCTGGGGCACAGCTTGTTCGGCGGCGTGGTTCATGGCCGCGACGAAATCATCGGCCAACTTATCTTCATGAACCGCGCGCAACGTGCGCTCGACGGCCTGCAGTTGTTCCGGCATGGGAATGCGGACGTTGAGATTGGTGAGGAAGCCGTTCTCATGGCCCAATTCGCGCACCGCCACCTGCACTCCGCTGAGCAGCGCTTCCTTCAATCCGCCCACCGCCTGGTCATGAGTCACGGCCAGCGACCGGCCGATTACGGAGTATTGCGGATTTTGGGCCAAAGCCTGCGCTGCGTTGCAGACCAGAACCACCAAGCCAATAGACAAGTAACGCTGCATTTCTCCTTTCGCGCAGATTCATCGACCAATTACGCCAAACCAAAGATCGCCCGGATTGAGTCGGCAAGCAATTGGGGTTTGGGCCGCAGGAGGGTTGTTGGATTGTTGGAACTCCGGGGAGGGCAGGGAGACGCTGCCCGAACCCGCAGGACGAGACTCCTGCAATACCCGGCGGTAAAAAGGCTAAGCCGGACAATTCAGTTTAACCACAGATTCACACAAATTCACACAGATAAAAAGCGCCTCGAATCTGAACTCGACCAGCAAGATGTCACTAACGTTGCAGTAAATCTGTGTCCATCTGTGTTCATCTGTGGTTTTCAACTGCTTGGATGTGCTAAGGCAGTTCGAAGGCGCGATAGAAGCGAGCTGGGAAATTGGTGGCCGCCGGATCAAACAGGAAGAATGGGCTGTTGGGAGCGACGTTGGTGCTGAGGGTAATCCAATCGACCAGATTGGTGCTCGCCTGGAGCACATAGCTCTTGCCGGCCAGCCCGGACAGCGACAGCTCGAATTCGTTGCTGGCAAACAAACCGCCGCTGTTAAACTGCACCGGCGGACGGATGCTGAACAGTCCGCTGGCGGCCACGCTGTCGTTTAACCCGGTCTCGAAAGCCTTCGCGGTAACCGTCGCGTTCGTGGTCAACACGAAGGGGCCGATATAGAGCTGGGAGCTGCTCGATGGCAGCGTGCCGTTGAGCGTGTAACGCAAGGTCGCGTTGGTATCCGGATGCTGGATGGCAATGCTGACGGAGCCCAGGAACAGCCCACCGGCCGGCACGAGCGTAGGCGGAGCGAGTGCGGGCGTCCCAGAGAGGCTGTTGATCCAATTCACCATGAGCTGCACGTCGTTCGTATCGACGAGGGTGCCCGCCATGTCAGGCATGCGCAGGTCGATATCGGCGTTGTTCATGCGCTCGTAGACAATTGAGCGCCAAATGTCTTTCGGCACGATAATCTTCGCGTTGTCGTAGCCGAGGTCGCCGTTCTGCACCGGCGCGTTGATCAAATTCTGGTTTGTCAAAGGAGTATCGTAGCGCGCGTCGAACGTTGGTCCCGTTCCACCCGGTCGATGACATTGGGCGCAACTGGCGTCCAGGTATGATCGCGCGCGCGATTCGATCGAAACGGCAGCATTGGTTAATAGTTCGAGATGCGTGTAGCCCGCGATGTTGGTTTCGTTGAAAGCCGGGTAGAACAGCCCCAGGCGGTTGAAGGTGCGTAGCTGGTTGTCGGTAACGCCCGAGGACGCGTAGGTAAAGTTGCCGTTAAGCTGGCGGGTTTTGACGCCGAGCACGTAATTGGCCGCAGGCTGATGGCAATCAAGGCAATCGGCCGGGGCGGGATAGTACCAGGTTTGGGTGCGGACGCCGACGGAGTTCGTGATGGCGATGTCCTCATAAACGGCGGCTGTTAGAAGATCGGCGTCGCTATTGTCGGGTCGCCATTTATAGGTCACACCGTAGACGGCGTTGTTCGTGTCGCACACCAGTAAGCGAGTTTCGAGCCGCCGGGTGACGCCCGGTTTGGTTTCATCGGTAACCAAATCAAAATGTTGCACGAAGACGGTGCCGGCGGGGAACGTCCACTCGCCGGTGGGTGCAAAGGCAATTTGTTCGCCAGGTGTGAACGGACTGCCATTATTCGGCACAGCAAACCAACGAGTTTTCAATGTGCCATCAGCCCAGAACGGCACTAAAACGGTATAGGGAAGCAAGCCGGAAGCCGGGCTGAGACCGGCCGTATTGGCGAACACGCCGGTTTGAGAGATCTTCGGCGGAATGGTCCCGCCGGCGCTCGGCGGCATATTCAAAAAGGCCGATACGGTGGAGCGACCGGTCAATCCATAGGGCGCGCCAGTACCTGCAACTACGGTGATGTTGACCGGACCCGATGTGGAGGCGTATCCGGCGGAATCCGTCGCCACCGCGGTGAGATTGTAGCTGCTCGCCCCGAGACCGTTAACCGTCAACGTGAACGGGGTGTTGGTTAGCGTACCAACGAGACTACCGTTGGAATAGAAATCCACCCTAGCTACGGAATCGTCCACATCGCTCGCATTGGCAACGAGTGAAACACTCGCAGCGGCGGTGAACACCGACCCGTTTGTGGGGCTGGTCAAGGAAACCACCGGCGGCTGATTCGATACCGGATAAAGTTGCGTTTGTGGAATGACCGCTTTGGTGGTCGATGGACTGCTCCAGGAGAGTGTCGCAACTGCGCTGCCGGTGTTCTCGAAATAGTCCATTTCGATGTTGTAGCGCTGCTGTGCGAGGAGATTGATTGACCCGCTCCATTCGGTTGATCCCTGGTTGACCCAGTGATCGATCAGCAATTGGCCGTTCACCCAAAGTCGCACGCCATCGTCGGTGGTCGTATAGAACGTATAGGTCTCGTTGAATTGCGGCTGCACTGAACCGGTCCAGCGCACCGTGAAGTAATCGCTGCTGATGCTTCCCGCCGGCGAACCGCTAACCCAGTTAAAATTCACTACCGCGTCGGTCCGGACCAACGTCGGCGAGCCGCTGTAAGCATTGGTGGAAAAATGATTCGAATAGTATGCGCCCAAAAGGCCGGTGCCGGTGCCAATGGCGGAACTATTGATGAACGTGGCTGTGGCCACGGTGCTGGCCACCGCGCCGCTCTTAAAGGCGCGCGCGCGGACGCCCACGGAATTCGTCAGTTGGAACGGCCCGGTATAGAGAGCCGAGTTCTGCGTCGGCGTCGATCCATCCAAAGTGTAATAGATGCTCGCGCCGGGAGTGGTGTCCGACAAGCTAACTGATACTGGGGTAGTGAACGTACCGCCAGGCGGCGAGAACACTGGCGCCGGAAGCCAAACCGAAGCGTTGCCGAAGACCGCGAGCGAATACTGGCTGCCGACATAAACCTTGCCGTTCGCCACCGTCGGTACGGTGAATTTGACGGCGCCACCGGGAAGATCGCGCGAGGCGGCCTGGCTGCTATTGTATAATTCGAGCGCGAGATTGGTCGCGTTGTAAGCGTGCAGAATGGCCGGTTGTCCGCTGGCCCAGCCATCGACCTGCAGCGCCCAGGCGATGGCGTTGCTGGTTCCGTTGGCGGAGATGCTCACGGTCGGCGCGGAAAAACCGTAGGTCGTGGCGCTTTGAGAGGAAGGCGTCGGAGTGACCGTTGCATTGCTAATCGTGAACGCCTTGAGCGGATCACCGGTGCCGGCCATGTACAACGTGTTTTTGAACAGAGCCGGCGTGTCATAGCACTTGCCGGTAGCATTCGTGACCGATTGCACGATCTGGGAATCGCCCGACGCGTTGAAATGGCCCAGGTTGTCGCGGTCAAGCAGGTAAATTTTTCCTGCTTTGCTGCCGCCAACGAGCAAATGAGGATGGGCGGTGCTGCCGATATAATCCGGCAGAAGCATGGCTCCGCCCGAGGCAATATCCAGGTCGGCGCTATCTAATGAAGCCTGATCGAATGGAGTGAAATAATCCACAAATGTAAGCCCATTGGTTGTGGCAACTTTAAGAAAGCTATCGCCGTAGTCGCCGCTGGCGGGACTGAAAGTTCCGTTGCCGGTTTCGAAGTACAGGTTGCCAGCCGTGTCGACCGCGGGAGCGTCGCCGGAAGACCAGATACCGCCCAAACCTCCATTGGGCGTCGTCATCCACTTGGCCGATTGGGCGAGTGTTTGGGCGTTGTACCCAATCAGCCAGCCATGGTAAGGACCCCAGTCACAATGCGAGGACCAGCCGATATAGACAATACCATTGACCAGCGCCAGAGCCGGCCGCTGGTTCTCCTTCATCGGGTCGAAATTGATCGCGCCACCAACACTGCCATCGCCGCTGCCAGGGTAAGTCGCCGAGATTACGACCGGACTGCCTGGGCGTTCCGCTCCGGTCGCCAGGTCCAGCGCGTACAGACGCTGCACAAAGGTCGAGCCATTTTCTTTCGTTTTGGCGACGACGTAGAGCGTCGCAGTGGTTGGATCGATCACCGGCGTGCCGACAATGCCCATGTGCCCGTGGAAATCCTGGTAATTGCCGCCGCAAGCACCGGTCATGTCGGTGTTCAACGGAGCTACCACGTTGGGTCCGAGAAAGCTCGTTTGCCAGTACGGCGACGCCACGGAAGGGTCATCGGCATCGAAGGCATAAACGGTGTTGTTAACCGTCGCGACAATAACAATGTTATGAATTCCGCGGGCGAGAAGATTGACGTTGGTCATCACCAGCGGTTGCGCGTAAACCCAATCATCCACCGGGCAGGAGAAAATCAAACCGAAGGAGTTCGTGTTAACATTGCCAAGCGTAAGAATTGTCTCGTTTGTGTTTTGACCGGTGCGCGCGACGTCATTGTGATACGTGAGCACCGCCACTACGTTCGAAGCGACAGCGTTTGTCGCGGGCGTGGTGAACGTGCCGGAAGGCGATGCCCAGGCCGTGCCGGCCGCATTCACCGCCTGGACCGTGAAGTAATAATTACTGTTCGCCGCCAGCCCGGTGATGTTGGAGGAAAGGATGCCGTTCTGAAGCCCCAGCGGAACGGTGTTCGACCACGCTACGCTGTTGCTGCGTCCGTCGAACGGCCCGTAATAAAACGCCACCGTTGGAACACCGCCGCCCGTGGCCAGCACCTGGCCATTTAGCGTGGCTGAGTTCGTCCGCAGATTGGTCGCGGGCAGATTTGTCACGCTCGCCAACTGCGGGACAATCACCGTGAGGGTGGCCGAGTTGGTGGTGGCGCCATTCGCGTTGGCAGCCACGACCATGATATTTGTGTAGCCGCCCGCGAGCGGCGGACTGGTATAGATATTCGTGCTAACACCGGCTATCGGTGACCCGTTGGTGTACCAGGTGTAAGAAATAGTTCCCGGACCATCGGCCAGTGCGGCAAAGTTCACGACGGTGCCCTGAGAAACGGTCAGGTTGGTCAATCCCAATGTGAACACGGGCAGGCTGGATGGGGTGTAAACCAGGAAATTATCCCAGGCATCGATACCCGCGTTCTGAAACGCGCGCAAGGCCGGCCAGGTGACGTTGGTCTTGGCAATCGCCAGGCCCACCTCATTTCGCAAGGTCGAAAAAGTGACAATGTTGGTCCCTGGTGTCAGGCCGTCGGCGCCATAATCGTACAATGCACAACTCGTGCTGAGGTCGCCCGTGCTGCCCGAGGTATTCGTCAGACCCACGACGAATTTGTACCAATGACCGACAATGTACCGTGCATTGCCCAGCAGAAACTCCGTCGTTGTGTTTCCGGTTCGATAGCACTCGCGGACCGACCAGGTTGTGGCGCTCGGCAAAAACCGGAAGCTCTCGAAAGCCACGCCGGCATTGTCATTCAGCCCATTCGTGTGCGAATTCAACAGCCCCACTTGAATCTTGTTGGTGCTGGTCTGTCCGTTTGCCTTGATCATCACGCAGATGATGATCGCCGCACCGTTAGTGGAAAAATCCCAACTTCCGGAGTTATAAGTTGCCGTGGTGTCGGTGTTTTGAAACACGCTGACCCCGCGACTGGCGCCAACGCCAGCCCCACCTGCCTCCATGAACGCGTAATTGCCGCCGTTAACGCCGTTGCTATCGTTCCAGCGGCTGAAGTTGTTGGTGAATTGCGCCGTGGTGTTGAAATCCAGAAAGGCGGTTTGCGCCCGGCTTTGGCAACAGAAACATAGCGCAAGGACAGTCAGCAGCGCCACAGTTTTGCGGCTCACACGGTGAACTACAGAAATGGAGCGGAGGGCACAGCGGGCACGGCCGGAAGCAAGCAGATCAATCATTGGCAACGAGCTTTAGCAGAACAAATAAAGGATAGCAGAGGATTTTATGTGATCAATCCGAATCGCGGGAACACAACCTGCGCTCAAACCTCTCACAGGGATGAAGAATCGATTCGTTTCGCGGCCGAAAGCTCCTCGCTAACGGCGCCATGGTCACACTTTGACCTGTCGTTTATCGTGACAAATCGTCCTTTTTCGCTCTAATTTCCGGAACCATTGTGGCTGCGAGTAGCTCATACAATCATGACCGCCCGAACGGCTTCCCGGACTTCGAGGTCGTGGTGGACTTGCACTACGGTCCGTTGTATCGGTTTGCGATGAGCTTGACCCGCGCAGAAAGCGATGCCGGTGACCTGGTCCAGGAAACGTTCCTGACCTGGGCCGCCAAAGGCCACCAGTTGCGCGATCCCGGTAAAGTTAAGTCCTGGCTGTTTACGACGCTTCACCGAAGGTTTCTGGAAAGTCAGCGCCGGGCAACACGGTTCCCGCATCTGGAATTGATGGAGGTTGAGTCCGACTTGCCAAACATCGAACCCGACCTGGTCAGCCAATTGGATAGCCATGCCGTCGTAGAAATGTTGGGGCAAGTTGACTCCCAGTTCCAGGCGGCCGTGGCCTTGTTCTATCTCGAAGATTACTCGTATGGTGAGATTGCAGAGATTCTGGAGGTACCCCTCGGCACTATTAAGTCTCGGATTGCTCGCGGCCTGAGTCAGCTGCGGGCTTTAGTCCGCAAACAATCGCGCGGCACCGTCAACCCCAGGCAGGGAACGGCATGACGATCCAGGAAGCTAAAGAGATTTTACTGCTCTACCGCCCGGGTACGGCGGACTGGCAGGACCCGGAAGTCGCCGAGGCGATCGCTTTGGCACGGCAAGAGCCCGACCTGGCACACTGGTTCGAGGAACACCAGGCTTTCCAAACTGCCGTCCGCGCCAAATTCCGTGAAATCGAAACCCCTGAGAATCTAAAGAATCTCGTGAAGCTCGCCAGCTCGAGGGTGACGCCGCTTCCGGTGCCGGTTCAGCAACCGGCGTGGTGGCAAACGCCGGCGTGGCTGGCGGCCGCCGCGGTAGTGGTTCTGCTGATCGGGTTGAACGTCCTCAGGCTTCAGCCCCCCCACCCGGATCGCCTGCTCAATTATGAGCGAATGATGGTCAGCACCGCGTTGCGGGGCTACAACATGGATTACGCGACCAACGACATGCGCCAACTGCGTCTCTACCTGGCAGCCAAAGGAGCTCCGGCTGATTACCAGGTTGGGCCGGGTCTTAGCCACCTGAGGTTGCTCGGTGGCAGCGCCTTAACCTGGCGCACCAACCCGGTCGCCATGGTCTGTTTTGATCGCCCGGACAAGCAGAAGGTGTGGCTGTTCATCATCGATCGCTCCCACGTCAAGGACCCCCCAACTGCCGCTCCGGCAGAGACTACGATTAGCACGTTAATGACTGCCAGTTGGACCGAGGGCGGCAAAATCTACATGGTGGCCGGGCCAGCCGAGCCGGGATTCGTCAACAAATACCTGTGAAGCAACGAGTCGAGAGCTCAGCGAAAAAGGAGTTTGGGAGGCCCCACAGAGTAGTTGGATAAGCCAAGAAGTCTCAAGGCCCGCTCGTTGACGTGCCCGTGCTGGTATCGGGAACGTACGTTTCGGTGCTGGTCCGGTTCAATAACCAATATAAGTCGCCGCGATCTCCCGGCACCAGTTGAATAGGCAGGTAGGCAAAGCCTGGCTGCACGGGTTGCAGGGTGCTGGCATTGCGCCAGCGATGGGTCTCCAGGTGTCCGTCCGTGAAGCTCAGGTTCACCGCGCCGTTATGATAGGACGCCGGCAGCCGCAACCACTGGTAATTGCCGAATTGGTTCAGAAAGTAGCCGTCCCCAATGCTGTTGGCGTGCTCCTCAATAAAAACAAATATCTGCGACGGCGCCGGCACCTGAGTGAGTTTGAAAAACTGCTTGTAAGTCGGGTTGTTTACGTTGGCGCCGCTCGAGCTGAAATTGCCGGCGTCACCAACCATGGCATTCATCGAGTAGCTCCGGACCCGCTCCGTATAACCGGCCTGCTGCTGGATATCGCTGACCGCCCGATCGGCGGGACATCGGTAAACTTGTTTAGAGCGGCTGGTGTAGGGTCCCAGGCCACTGATCGTCAAACGCGCGGTATTCGTATTATCCGGGTGACGTTCCCAATCCATGATCGGTGTGCTCCAGTTGATAAATACATTCTGAGCTTCCAATTGCTGGATTTCGCCAACTCCAAGATTGTAAGGAAGCCGGTCCTCAGACTCATCGGTATAGAGCAGGCAGGCGAAGGCGAGCTGCCGCTCGTTATTCACGCAGGAGATTCCGACCGCTTTGCTGTTGGCGCGATTCAGAGCGGGCAACAAGAGCGCAGCTAGAATCGCGATAATCGCTATCACCACCAGCAATTCAATCAGCGTAAATGCGCGGGCAGCCTGCCACCCGGACCCACGCGACCGGCAACCCGTTGGGGGTGAGTGGTTCATCTGATGACAAGGATAATATCAACTGAATCCTTACACCACGGGAGTCCCATTGTCAAAGCATTAGCCCGTCGGGCAGCGTAGCCGCCCGGCGGCGAGTTCAAGGGGCGTCTCGCCCCGATCTTTGCCGGCGGACGCCAACACAACTTAGGGCCGGCGCTGACACCAGCGCCGGCCCCGATTTGTTAATCGCACTCCGGCCGGCCTCATGGTTCGCTACAGCCCCAATCCTTTAAACCTGTTCTTCACTTCCTTGAAGTGAAAATCGAGCGAGCAGAGCTTATCCAGTTCGCCCGGCTTGAAATGGCTGGCCACTTCGGGGTCGGCTTTCAGTTCTTCGAGGAAATCAGCGTCGTCGCGGCCGGCATGTTTTACCGCCCAGGTCTGCATTGCGTTGCGCTGCACCAGCTCGTAAGCCTGCTCGCGGGTTAGCCCCTTGCGGATGAGCGCGAGCAAGATGGTTTGGGAATTCCACATGCCCAGCGAAAGCGCGAGGTTGCGTTTCATGTTCTCCGGATAGACGACCAACCCGTCGACCAGGCGCGTCAGGGTCACGAGCATGTAATCCAGCAGCGTGCAAGAATCGGGGAAGATGATGCGCTCGACGGAGCTATGGCTGATGTCGCGCTCGTGCCAGAGGGCGACGTTCTCCAACGCGGCGACGGCGTTGCCGCGCAGGACGCGCGCCAGGCCGCTCAACCTCTCCCCGGTAATCGGGTTGCGCTTGTGCGGCATCGCGCTAGAGCCCTTTTGGCCTGGCGCAAAGAACTCCTCTGCTTCGAGCACTTCGGTGCGCTGGAGATGCCGGAATTCAGTTGCCCAACGTTCGATGCTGGCGCCGACCAAAGCCAGGGTGCCGATGAACTCGGCGTGCAAATCGCGCTGCACCACTTGCGTGGCAATCGGCGCCGGGCGCAGGCCGAGTTTCTTGCAAACCGACGCTTCGATTTTCGGCGAGAGATGAGCGCTCGTCCCCACTGCCCCTGAAAGCTTGCCGACAGCCACAGCTTCGCGCGCGGCTTCCAGCCGCTGCTCGGCGCGGCCAAATTCATCATACATCAAAGCCATTTTAAGCCCGAAAGTTGTCGGCTCGGCATGAATGCCGTGGCTTCGGCCAATCATCGGCGTGAGCTGGTGCAGCCTGGCTTTTTTCGCAATGACTTTGCGCAAAGCGCGAACGTCCTCCAGCAGAATGTCCGCCGATTGCACCATTTGGACTGCAAAGGCAGTGTCGATGATATCGCTGCTGGTCAGGCCGAAATGCAGCCAGCGGCTCGCGGGCGCGCCGATATTCTCTGCCACGTTTGTTGTGAACGCGATGACGTCGTGGTTCAGTGTTTTTTCCAGCTCCTTGCAACGTTCGAGATTGAACGCGGCGCGGCTTTTCATTTGCGCCAGGTCTTTTTTGGGTACCAGGCCGGCAGCGGTTAGCGCCTCACTGGCGAGCAGTTCGATTTGGAGCCAGATTTCCAGCTTGCGCTGCTCAGTCCAAATCTCCCGCATCACCGGCCGCGAATAACGTTGAATCATGGCCTCTAGTGTACGGACCGCTCAGCGGCAAGTCGAGCCGACGAAAAATCGCAACGCTTCGGTCGAGTAGGGGCGGGACGGCCTCGTCCCCGGACGAAGAAATATATAGGCCGACTCGGGGACGAACCGTCCCCACCCCAATTGAGCCTGGTGTGTAGACCACGGAGACGAGCCGTCGCCGCCCCGCCAACCATTAGCGGGGCCCGTACGAAAAAATGGTTCCGGCTCTGCTTGACTTTATTCTCCCAGAGGTGATCTATGGCGATAAGAAAGGTGAACATGAAAACGAAAACCGAGCTTTCCTCTTATTACGCAGGCAAACTGGCGCGCAAGATTATTTCAATTTCGACCACATTTTGGATTGGCTGCCTGGTCACGCTGCTGGCGGCTTATCAAGCGCCGGCAGCCGCCACGAACGATGACCAGTCGCAACCGGCAGAAGAAAAGCCGCGGAACATTGTGCCTGTCTTCCGGCTAGACGGCCCGGTCACCGAGGTGCCGGGTGATGAGACACTGCAGTTGTTCAGCACGCCCGGCGTCGCCCTCAAAGACCTGGTCGAGCGCATAACCAAAGCCGCGAACGATCCCGCGGTCAAAGCCGTGGTCCTTTTGCCGGAGAGCGATTGGCTGGGAATGGCTCAAGTGGAGGAGATGCGCGCTGCGCTGGCGCTGGTGCGCAAACAAAGCAAAGAGATCTACGTCCACTCCGACTCCTTGGCGATGGGGCAATATCTTTTGGCATGCGGCGCTTCGCGGATCAGTGTGGTGCCGGCCGGCGCGGTCCTCGTGCCGGGGTTACATGCCAGTTCGTTGCACCTGCGCGGATTGCTCGACAAAATCGGCGTCAAACCGGACTTCATCACTGAGGGAGCCTACAAAAGCGCGGCCGAGCTTTTCATGCGCGAGCAGCCTAGTCCGGAAGCCGACGAAATGATGAATTGGCTCATGGATAGTTGGTATGCCAGTTTCAAGGACCAAATTGCCAGCGGCCGAAAGGTGGACGCGGCTAAAGTGCAAGGCTGGCTGGACAACGGCTTGTATACGGCCGAGCAAGCCAAAGCAGCCGGACTCATCGATGCCGTGGAGCAACGCCAGGATTTCGAAGCCCTGCTCAAGCAAAAGTACGGCGATAATGTCCTGTTCGACAAGAAGTACGGCCGCAAACGCCTGCCCGACCTGGATTTTTCGTCCCCGTTCGCTTTTCTCAAAATCTGGACGCAGCTTTTTGCCGCGCCCGAAAAGAAAGAATCTAAACCTGCGGTCGGGATCGTGTATGTGAACGGGGCGATCATGCCGGGCCGCGGAACACCCAATCCTTTCGGCGGCAGCGTGGGCGCCTTCAGCAGTGAAATCTGCGACGCGCTCGAAAAGGCTGCGAACGATGATTCCATCAAGGCGGTCGTTTTGCGAGTTGATTCACCGGGCGGCTCCGCTACGGCAAGCGAGGTTATCCTGGATGGTACTCGTCGATTGAAAACCAAAAAGCCGTTTGTCGTTTCGATGGGCGACGTGGCCGGCAGCGGCGGTTACTACGTGGCGTGTGGCGCCGACACCATTTTCGCCGATCCCAGCACACTGACCGGATCTATCGGCGTGCTCGGCGGCAAACTCGCGACCACCGAGATGTGGAAGAAAGTTGGGATTACTTTCAAAGAGTATAAACGGGGTCAGAACGCCGGTTTGTTCTCCACGGAGGACGTGTTTAGCGATAGTGAGCGAGCTCGAATGAAAGGGCTCATGGACGAAGTCTATGGCACTTTTAAGAAGCACGTTACAGATATCCGCGGCAACCGGTTAAAGAAGCCAATCGACGACCTGGCGGGCGGGCGGGTTTACACCGGCAAACAGGCGCTCGATCTTGGCCTGGTGGATCGGCTAGGCACCTTGAGCGACGCCATCGCGTTCGTGGCCGACCAGGCGAAGGTCAAAAATTACGATGTGCGTGTGGTGCCCGAACCCAAGAACTTCCTCGAACAATTGGGCGAGCAACTTTCGGGCGGCAAAAATGAGCCCAACCATGTCACCATGAATGCCCCTGAAGATTCGTTATTGAAGCTGGCTGCGCCTTATTTGCAGGACCTCGATTCCCACCGCGCCGGTGCTGTGTTTTCGGCCTTGCGCCGCCTCGAGCTTGTGCAAAAGGAGGCGGTCATTCTGAGCATGCCGGAGATTTTGCAATAAATGGAATCGCTCGCCACCGTCCTGCTCAAAGCCGGCGAAGCGGACCGCATCGTCGCGGGCCATCCATGGGTATACCACGGCTCGGTGTTGCGCCTCACCCACCCGCCAGCCGACGGCGACCTCGTCCAGGTCAAGGACCATCGTCAGCGGTTATTGGGGGTTGGTTTTTACAATTCCAAATCCAAAATCAACGTTCGGATGCTTGCGCCGGAGCGGATCCAGGTCGACCAGGCATTTTTCGAGACGCGCATCCGCGCCGCGCTTGCCGTGCGCCAGAAACATTTGCCAGGAGCTTCATCGTTTCGAGTCGTCAATGCAGAAAGCGATTTTCTCAGCGGCCTCATCGTGGACAAATACGAAGATGTGCTGGGACTTCAAATCTCTGCCTTGGGCATGGACCGCCGAAAGGACCTTGTCGTGGCGGCGTTGCAGGCCATTTTCACGCCGCGGGCAATTGTCGAGCGCAGTGACGTCGGCTCCCGCAAATTTGAGGGCCTGGCCGAAGCGCATGGCGTGTTGGCGGGCGATCTCAGTGGACCAGTGAGCGTCAACCTGAATGGACTTAAATTCGAAACGGATCTCCTCACCGGCCACAAAACCGGCCTCTACCTCGACCAGCAAACAAACTATCGGCGCGTTGCGGAATTGGTGACCGGCGTTCAAGTACTCGATGCCTTCTCCTTCCTGGGTGGGTTCGGCCTTCACGCCGCCAAAGCCGGCGCCGCTCACGTTCATTTTCTCGATCAAAGCGCCGACGCCATCGCGGCTGCCACACGAAATGCCACGGCAAACGCGTTGCTCGACCGGTGCTCGTTTGAAACGACCAACGTCTTTGACTGGCTCAAAGCGCAGACCGCGACCAAACCCCACGAGAAAGTCGTGCCGCGCTGGGACCTGATCGTTCTGGACCCTCCCTCCTTCACACGCAACCGCGCGTCAGTTCCGGACGCTCTGCGCGGTTATAAAGAAATCCATCTACGAGCTTTAAAACTGCTTAAAACCGGCGGCACGCTGGCGACGTTTTGCTGTTCCCATCATGTGCCGGCGCCCCTATTTCAGGACACGGTTCTGTCCGCAGCGTACGATGCGCGCCGGGTACTACGGCGCGTCGCGATCTATGCGCAAGCGCCGGACCATCCGGTCATCCCCATGATTCCGGAGACGGAATACCTCAAAGGCTTTGCTTTCGAGGTAGTGAGGTAACAACTGGTCGGGGCGTTCGGTCTGAAGTGGGTTCATTAACACTGGGCTTTTAGCCGGCTTTAGCCCGATGTCATGATCCACTCTACTTTTCAATTCCTTGAGGTCTTCTGCCGGCTGTCTTCCCAGGCCGAAGGCCTGATTCATACCAGCCCAGGGCAATGCCCTGGGTTCAAGAGCGTATTGTTTATTGCAGGCCAACGGCCTGCTTCATAAGTTTGGACGTGTTCATTCAGGCGCAGTTTGGAACCCTATATGCCCCAATCCCTAAGCCAAGTCATACTCCACGTCATTTTTAGCACCAAAGACCGCCGCCCGTGGCTCGATCCCGCCGTTCGCCCGCGAATGCATGCCTACCTACCTAGCCACGGTCTGCCGTGATTGCAATTGTCAGGCTTATCGTGTTGGCGGCGTTGCCGACCATGTTCATTTGGCGACCCGCTTAGCGCGCACGGTCAGTCAGGCGGAGTTGTTGGAGCAAATCAAGAAAACCTCTTCGGCCTGGATCAAGACCCAGGGCGTGAGATATGCGAGTTTTCATTGGCAGAGCGGCTACGGAGACTTCTCAATTGGTTGGAGTCAATTGGAAGAGTTGGAACGCTACATCGACAATCAGGAACAGCATCATCGTGTGCTCACGTTTCAGGAGGAATACCGGATGCTTCTGAAAAAGTACCATGTCGAGTTTGACGAGAGATACGTGTGGGATTGAGGCGTTTTGAAGGGCTCCCATTCTGGGCAATGAATCGCCCTTTCAGGGCTGGATGGGCTGTGAAGGCCAATAAACCCAGGGCGTTGCCCTGATACCTTATCCAAAGTTATTCAAAGCCGAGCGGAGCGTGCCCGGCAAGCGATGCGCAGCGAGGCTGTGAATAACTTTGCCGGAATGAATTTTGAATCCAATTTGCGGTCGGAGCACAATGGTGCCGGCCGCAA